>CAXTEP010000219.1:0-4541 GCA_964243125.1 uncultured Lichenihabitans sp.
CCGCAACGGCGACGCCCTGTCGATCCGCTGGCCGTCGCCCCGCTACGAGGCCGAATACGGCCCGCGCGCCACCTACCCGCTTCGCACGACGGATGAGAACCTCGCGGCGGATCCCGGGCGGGCCGCCCGGCTGCGGGCGCTGGTCGACCTGCCGGAGCGCTGGTGATGGCGGACGCGGCCGTGCGCTGGGGCATCGCGGGGTTCGGCTGGGTGGCGCGCGACTTCATGGCGCCCGCCATCCTGGCCGCGGGGCATCGCCTCGTCGCGGTGGCGGATCCCGATCCCGCCGCCCAGGGCGACGCGCGCGGCCTCGGCGCCTCGGCCTACGGGCGCGTGGAGGATCTCGCGGCCGACCCGGCCGTGGAGGCCGTCTACGTCGCGACCCCCAACCACCTGCACCGCGCGGGCGTGGAGGCGGCGGCGCGCGCCGGCAAGGCCGTGCTCTGCGAGAAGCCGGTCGCCGCGACCTACGCGGAAGCCGAGGCGGCCGTCGCGGCCTGCCGGGTCGCGGGCGTGCTCTATGGCACCGCCTTCGACCAGCGCCACCACCCCGCCCACGCGGCGCTGCGCTCCGCACTGCGCGACGGCCGGGTCGGGGTGGTGACGGCGGTGCGCATCCTTTATGCCTGCTGGGTGGGCCCGCGATGGACGGCGGGCCGCGGCGGCGAGAACTGGCGGGTCGACGGCGCCAAGGCGGGAGGCGGCGCCGTGATTGATCTCGCGCCGCACGGGCTCGACCTGATCGACTTCCTGCTGGACGAGCCCGTGGAGCAGGTTGCGGCCCTGCTGCAGCGTCGCGTCCACGACTACCCGGTCGACGACGGCGGCGTCCTGATCGGCCAAACGCGGTCGGGTGTGCTCGCAAGCCTCCACGTGGCGTATAACTATCCCGAGGCGCTGCCGCGCCGCCGCCTCGAAGTGGCAGGGTCGCGCGGCCTGCTTGCGGCGACCGACACGATGGGCCAGGACCCCGGCGGCCGGCTCACCTTCACGGACGGGCGGGACGGGGCCGTGACGGTCCTCGACGTGCCCGACCGTGACGCTTCGCCGTTTCTGCGGCAGGTGCAGGCCTTCGGCCACGCGCTCCGTTCGGGCGACCGCCAGGTGTTCTCCGGCGCCCGCGACCTTCACACCATGCGGCTCCTCGACCAGGCTTATCGGACCTGGTCGCCCGAAGCCGCCTTGCCGTAGACCGGTGACCATGAACCACCTTCCCGACCCGCTGCCCGAGGCGGCCCGACGCTACATCGAGGCTCTTCCCAAGGGCCGCTTCGTGGGCTTCCCCATGACGCCGCTCGACCGGACCGGCGTCCCTGCCTGGAAGGTCGGGCTGTTCCTCGACGACACGACCCGGCTGCCCGGCGCCATGCCGTCGGGCTACGGCTACGGCACCACGGACGACGAGGCGATCATCGGCGCGGTCGCCGAGATCGCCGAGATGATCGGCCCGACCCTGCGCCTCATCGACAAGCCGCAGCGGACGGGCTCCTACAACGAGCTCGTGCGCGCGGTCGGGCGCGGCGGCGTCGCGGACCCGCTCGAACTCGGCCTGCCGGCTGGCAGCCCGGTCGATCGCGACACGCCCCTGGCCTGGACCGAGGCGGTCCGCGCCCGGACCGGCGAGCCCGTCCTGGTGCCCATGGACGTGGCCGCCACCGACGTGTTCGAACTGGCGCCCGGCTACGTGCCGTTCACGACCCTGATCACCAACGGGCTCGGGGCCGGCCCGGATCTCGAATGGGCGGTCGCGCACGGCTTGCTCGAATGTTTGCAGCGCGACGGCAACGGCCTGCTGTTCCGCGCGCTGGACCAGGGTATCCTGCTCGACGTGGGCGACGACCTCGATCCCGAGACCGCGGCCCTTCTGGCGCGGCTGGACGACGCCGGCATCACGGTTCTGCCGAAGTTCGCCACCGACGAATTCGGGCTCGCGAACCTTTACGTGGTGGGCTACGACCGCGAGGGCCACGGGCCTCGCGTGCCCATCATGCTGTCGGCCTGCGGCGAGGCCTGCGACTCGGACCGCACCCGCGCGCTGCGCAAGGCCGTGCTCGAATTCTGCTCGGCCCGGGTGCGCAAGACCTACGGCCACGGCCCCCTGCGCGAAGCCCTGAGCGTCGCGCCGGAGCACTACGTGGACGATTTCGTCCGCCGCGCCCTGCCGAGCCTGGAATTTGAGGAAACCCGTGCGCTGCGGGCCATGATGGACTGGTCGCGGCTCGACGGTCCGGCCCTGAAGCGGCACCTCGACGACAGCGTCTTTTCCGTGCGGGGCCGCAAGGCCTTTGCGGAGTTGCCCTCCGTGGCCCTGGCCGACACCCGCGCCCGGGGCCGCTACGCCCGCGAGCGGCTGGAAGCCGCGGGGTTCGACGTGCTCTACGTCGACTGCTCGCCGCCCGACGGGTCGGTGGGCATCGCCAAGGTGATCGTGCCGCGGCTCGAGGTCGAGACCATGAGCTACAACCGGATCGGCGAGCGCAACACCCGCAAGCTGCTCGAACGCGACCACCCGCTGATCCGCTTCGGGGCCGAAACCAATGCGAGGCGCCCGGTCCGGCTCAGCCCCGAGGCCGCCGAGCGGCTTCGTCCCCTGACGGGCGGCCGCCAGCCTCTGTTCGACACCGCCGAGGCCGAGCGGATCGTCGGTCCGCTCTACCCCCTGTACCGCGAGCCGGAAGCCCACCACGTGGCCTACCGGCTCGAACGGGAGGGTTCGGGACGGCCGGCATGACGCTCCGCTTCGCCTACAACACCAACGGCACCGCCTCGCACCGGCTCGACGACGCCCTGACCCTCATGGCGGAGGCGGGCTACGACGGCGTCGCCCTGACGCTCGACCACAACCACTTCGACCCGTTCGCGTCCGACTGGGAGCGCCGAGCCCACGACCTGCGCCGGCGGCTCGACGACCTGCGGTTCGGCTCCGTGATCGAAACGGGAGCCCGCTACCTGCTCGACCCGCGCCGCAAGCACGAGCCGACCTTCGTGACCGCCGCGCCCGAGGGGCGCGCCCGCCGCCTGGCCTTCCTGCGGCGCGCCGTGGACGTCGGCGCCATCCTCGGCTCCGAGGCCGTGTCGTTCTGGGCCGGCGTGCCCAAGCCGGGGGTCGACCGGGGTCAAGCTTGGATCTGGCTCGCCGAGGGTGTCGCGTCGCTCGCGGCCTATGCCGAGCGCCGGGGTGTGGTGCCGGCCTTCGAGCCCGAGCCCGGCATGCTGGCCGAAACGGTCGACGATTACCTCCGCCTGGAACCGCACGCGCCCGGCCTCACCCTGGCGCTCGACCTCGGTCATCTGCTGGTGACCGGCGAGCGCGACCCCGCGGCCGCGATCCGCGAGTTCGCGGGCCGCATCGGCACGGTCAGCCTGGAGGACATGAAACGGGGCGAGCACGTCCACCTCGGCTTCGGGGAAGGCGACATGGACGTGGGAAGCGTGCTGGCCGCCCTGGGGGAGGTCGGTTTCGGGGGTCTCGTCTGCGTGGAGCTGTCGCGCGACAGCCACCGGGCCGATACGATGATCGGGCAGGCGCGGCGATACTTGGCCAGCGTCGAGCGGGGCGGGGGAGCGGCCGCGTGAGGATCTGTTTCGTCAGCCGGCGCTTCTTCCCCGCCATCTCGGGCATGAGCGTCTACGCGGTCAACCTGCTGCGGGAACTCGTGGCCGCCGGGCACGACGTCACCATGATCAGCCAGTACCGCGGCGACGCCTTCGGCACCCGGGTCTACGGAGGCGGGCCGCCGCCGCCCGTGCCGGGCGTCCGCGTGATCGGCCTGGAGCAGCGCGGCGAGCAGGAAAGCGGCGACTTCGAGCGCGACATCGACACAATGGTCGAGACGGTCGCGGCCGAGCACGCCCGCCGGCCCTTCGACGTGCTGCACGCCCAGTACGGCTACCCGACCGGCTGGGCCGTGCTGCTCGCCGCGCGGCGCCTGGGCGTGCCCTGCGTGGTGTCGATCCAGGGCGGCGACGGCCACTGGGTCGGGTCCTGCTGCGACACTCACCGGCTCGCCATGCAGGCCGTGCTGAACCACGCCAACGCCCTGCTGATCGGCGGCGAAAGCTTCGTGGCCGAGGTGTGCGGCCGCCTGGGCACCGCCCCCGAGCGCTTCACGATCGTGCCGGGCGCGGTCGACACCGGCCGCTTCTTTCCCGCCGACGAGGCCCGGGTGGGCGACGCGGCCGACCCCGTGCGGCTGCTCTACCACGGGCGCGTCGACCGCCGGAAAGGCGCGATCGACTTCCTGGACGCGCTCGACGGCCTGCGCCGCAGGGGCGTGCCGTTCGCCGCCACCGTGTCGGGCATCGGTCCGGACCTGGATCCGTGCCGGGAGCGGGCGGCCGCGCTCGGCTTCGCGGAACCCGCCGTGCGGTTCACGGGCTATGCCGATTACGGGGCCGTGCCGGCGCTCTACCGCGACGCCGACGTGTTCGTGTCGCCCACCTACGGCGAGGGCTTCTCCAACACGATCCTGGAAGCCATGGCGTCGGGCCTCGCCAACGTGTCGTGCTTCGCGGTCGGCGTGAACGACTGCCTCCGCGAC
>CAXTEP010000220.1:0-4539 GCA_964243125.1 uncultured Lichenihabitans sp.
CGCGCCTGCGGGATCATGCGGGGCCGCAACGTCCCCCCTCACTCTCCCGCGAGCAGGGCCCTGATCCGGCTCGCGAAGGCGTCCATCGCGAAGGGCTTGGTCATGACGTGCATGCCCGGGTCGAGCTGCCCGTCGCCCACCACCGCGGTCTCGGCGTAGCCCGTGATGAACAGCACCTTGAGGCCGGGGCGGCCCACCCGGGCGGCGTCGGCGAGCTGGCGGCCGTTCATGCCGCCGGGCAGGCCGACGTCGGTCACGAGCAGGTCCACGCGCGCCTCCGACTGCAGCACGCGCAGGCCCGCGGCGCCGTCGTGGGCCTCGACGGCCGCGTAGCCGAGGTCGCCCAGCACCTCCGCCACCAGCATCCGCACGGTCGGCTCGTCGTCCACCACCAGCACGGTTTCGCCCCGCGCGGGCCGCGGCGCTTCCGCGGGCGCCGGGGCCGGGCTCGCCGGTTCGGCGGCGCCCGTGTGGCGCGGCAGGTCGAGGCACACGGTCGTGCCCCGTCCCGGCTCGCTCTGGATGCGGGCCTGGCCGCCGCTCTGCCGGACGAAGCCGTAGATCATCGACAGGCCGAGCCCGGTGCCCTGGCCGAGCGGCTTGGTGGTAAAGAAGGGGTCGAACGCGTTGGCGATCACCTCGGGCGGCATGCCGGTGCCCGTGTCGCCCACGCGGAGCGACACGTAAGGGCCCGGCCGCAGGTCCCGCTCGGCCGCGGCGGGCTCGTCGAGCCAGCGGTTCGCGGTCTCGATCGTCAGCCGGCCCCCGTCCGGCATGGCGTCGCGGGCGTTGATGCACAGGTTGAGCAGCGCGTTCTCGAGCTCGGACGGGTCCACGCGGACCGGCCACAGGTCGGCTTCGCCCAAAACCTCGAACGCGATGGCCGGACCCATGGTGCGGCGGATCAGCTCCTCCATGCCGGCCACGAGCCGGTTCACGTCGGTCGGCTTGGGGTCCAGGGTTTGCCGGCGCGAGAAGGCGAGGAGGCGGTGGGTCAGCGCGGCGGCGCGCTGCGCCGACCCCTGCGCGGCCGCGAGATAGCGCTCGACCTCGCCCAGGCGTCCCTGCCGGATCCGCGTGCCCAGCAGGTCGAGGCTGCCCGTGATGCCGGTCAGCAGGTTGTTGAAATCGTGCGCGAGGCCGCCCGTGAGCTGGCCGACCGCCTCCATCTTCTGCGCCTGGCGCAGCTGCTCCCCGGTCCGGCGGAGCTGCTCTTCGGCCTCCTTGGCGGCCGTGACGTGGCGGCCGGTCGCGAAGATCTCGTCCGGGCTGGGGGCCGCCACCCACTGGATCCAGCGGTAGCCGCCGTCCTTGTGCCGCAAGCGATTCTCGAAGCTCGGCAGGGTGCCGGCCTGGGCGGTCGCCAGCGCCGCCAGCGTGGCCGCGAGGTCGTCGGGGTGGGTCAGGTCCGTGGCGTAGAGCCCCAGAAGCTCGTCCGGCCCGTAGCCCAGCACCGCCGTCCAGGCCGGATTGGTGCGGCGGTAGACGCCCTTGGGCGACAGCACCACCATGAGGTCCGGGGACGTGTCCCACATCCGGTCGCGCTCGGCGGTGCGCTCCTCCACGCGCCGTTCCAGCGTCTCGTTGAGGGTGCGCAGCTCGGCCTGGCCGCGCGCCACCTCCTGGTCGGCCAGCACCCGCGCGGTCGTCTCGTTGGTGAAGATAAACAGGCCCGCGACCTCGCCCGCCTCGTCGAGGACGCGGGAATACGAGAAGGTCCACCACGTGTCGGCGGTGCCGCGGTCGGTGCCGAGCTTCCAGGGCAGATCGACGAAGCGCCGGGCCTGGCCCGCGAAGGCCTCGTCGATGATGGGCTTGGCCTGGGCCCATGCCTCGGCCCAGACCTCGACGAAGCGCGCCCCCATGGCCCATTCGACCCGCGGCCCCAGCATGGCCACGTAGGTCTCGTTGAAGAAGAAGAACAGCTCGTCGCGCCCCCACGACAGGATCATGGATTCGGGCGAGTTGAGGATGAGGCTCAGCGCCGTCTTGAGCGGCTGCGGCCAGCCTTCCGGGGCCCCGAGCGGGTGGCCGGTCCAGTCCCGGCGCAGGATGAGGCGCGTGGCCCGCCCCCCGCCTCGCAGAAAGCCGAGCCGGGACGGCAGATCGGGCTCGGACAAAGGATCGGGAGCGACGGTCATCGCTTGATCCTACCGCAATGCTCCCCAAGGATCCTACCGCAATGCTCCCCAAGGCTGAATAGGTGGTGGGGCGTCCGGAGCGCGGCGGATCGAACGCGAGCGCGCCGGGTACGGCGGCGAGGAACGCGCCTATGGCCACAGTCCCCGCCGTGGGCTATCTCTGGGCCGAGGGGAACGATGGTTTTGAAGGCGGGCGCACTCCACGACGCATGGCCGGCCGCCGAAACGCCGGCCGACAAGGGGCGCGCTGCTGCCGAGGAGCTGGTCGCCCGGAGCGGCGCCATCACCGGCCTGAAGCGCGAGACCGCCTTGCTCAAGACGATGTCGGGCATTGCCGCATTGCTTCGGCTCGGGACGCCGGGCACCATCGTCGCGGTCGCGACCAATCATCTCTCGTTTCGTTGACCATCGACGAGGCCGCCCGCCACAAGGCCAAGATGGCCCGCCGCAAGGCCGTGCAGGACGCCGAGGTGGCGTCCAAGACGGTGGCCGAGAAAGGCCTGCTGATCGTCCACACCGGCCCCGGCAAGGGCAAGACCACGGCGGCGTTCGGGCTGGCGCTGCGGGCGCTCGGCCACGGTTACGGCGTGGGCGTGGTGCAGTTCATTAAGGGGGCCTGGGACACGGGCGAGCGGCGCGTGCTCGAAGCCATGCCGGGCGTGCGCTGGCACACGATGGGCGAGGGCTTCACCTGGGAAACGCAGGACCGCGCCCGCGACGTGGCGGCCGCCGAGGCCGCGTGGGGCAAGGCGGTGGCGCTGATGGAGGATCCCGGCATCCGGCTGCTCGTGCTGGACGAGCTCAACATCGCGCTGCGCTACGACTACCTGGCCCTCGACGCCGTGGTGGAGCGGCTCGCCGCCCGCCGGCCCGACCTCCACGTCGTGGTCACGGGCCGCAACGCCAAGCCCGAACTGATCGCGGTCGCGGACCTCGTGACCGAGATGGGCAACCCGAAACATCATTTCGCGGCCGGCGTGAAGGCCCAGGCCGGCATCGAGTTCTGATGAGCGCGCGCGCCCTGATGGTGCAGGGTACGGGCTCGGACGTGGGCAAGAGCCTGATCGTCGCGGGCCTCGCCCGCGCGTTCGCCAACCGCGGCCTCGCGGTGCGGCCCTTCAAGCCGCAGAACATGTCCAACAACGCGGCCGTGACGGCCGACGGCGGCGAGATCGGCCGCGCCCAGGCCTTGCAGGCGCGGGCCGCGCGCGTGGCCCCGAGCGTCCACATGAACCCCGTGCTGCTCAAGCCACAGAGCGAGACGGGATCGCAGGTGGTGGTGCAGGGCCGCGTGATCGGCAACGCCAGGGCCCGCGAATACCAGGGCTGGAAGCCGCGCCTCATGGGCGCCGTGCAGGAAAGCTTCGGGCGGCTCCGCGCCGAGGCCGACCTGATGCTGGTCGAAGGCGCCGGCAGCGCCGCCGAGGTCAACCTGCGGGCGGGCGACATCGCCAACATGGGGTTCGCGCGCGCCGCTTCCGTGCCCGTGGTGCTGCTCGGCGACATCGACCGGGGCGGCGTGATCGCCCAGGTGGTCGGCACCCATGCGGTGCTGGACCCGGCCGACGCCGCCACGGTGGTGGGCTTCATGGTCAACAAGTTCCGGGGCGACCCCACCCTGTTCGACGCCGGCATGGCGTTCATGGCGGAGCGGACCGGCTGGGCGGCGCTGGGGCTGATCCCGCATTTCGGCGAGGCCGGCCGGCTGCCCGCCGAGGACGCGATGGCGCTCGCGGGCGCGGCGCGGCGCGGGCGGGAGGGCGGGCCGATCACGGTGGCGGTGCCCACCCTGCCCCGCATCAGCAATTTCGACGACCTCGACCCCCTGCGGCTGGAGCCGGGCGTGGAGGTGGTCATGGCCCGGCGCGGCGAGGCCCTGCCACTCGCCGACCTCATCGTCCTGCCCGGCTCCAAGGCCACGCTGGCCGACCTCGCGGCCCTGCGTCGGGAAGGCTGGGACATCGACATCCTGGCCCACGCGCGGCGCGGCGGCCGGGTCCTCGGCCTGTGCGGCGGCTACCAGATGCTCGGCCGCCGGATCGCCGATCCGGACGGGGTCGAGGGGCCGCCCGGCGAGGCGCCCGGCCTCGGCCTGCTCGACGTCGAGACGGTGCTGGGCGGCCCCAAGGTGCTGCGGCCCGTGACGGGCCGCTCGGAAGCGGACGGCGCTCCCTTCGCGGGCTACGAGATGCACGTCGGCCGCACCGCGGGGCCGGACTGTGCCCGGCCGCTGCTGCGGTTCGCGGACGGCACGCCCGAGGGCGCCACCTCGCCCGACGGTGCCGTGGCGGCCGCCTACGTGCACGGCCTGTTCGGCGACGACCACCAGCGCACAGCCTGGCTGGCCCGCCTCGGCGCCCCCGCGTCGGGCCTCAACTACGAGGTTGAGGTGGAGCGC
>CAXTEP010000221.1:0-4535 GCA_964243125.1 uncultured Lichenihabitans sp.
ACCACCTTGGCGACGCGGTTGATGTGGACCAGCCGGTCGACGAACTCGTTGTCGCGGTCGTCGCGATCGCGATCCCTGTCACGTGCCATCGTGTTTTGCTTCCGTCACTTGCGCGGGTGATGATCCGGCCGCACCGGCCGGCATTCCGCTCGCTTCGTTCAATCGAGACGCCGGGGTGGGCTCGGGTGCCCATCACGACGTATTTTCAGCAAACTCCGCGGCCCTGCGGCCCAGCGGATCAGAACTTGAGACCGCCCTCGCGGGCCCCGTCCGCCAGCGCCTTGACGCGCCCGTGATACAGGTAGCTGCCACGGTCGAACACCACCTCCGTGATGCCGGCCTCGGTGGCCCGGCGCGCGATCAGCTCGCCGATCGCCTTGGCGGCCGCCACGTCGGCGCCCGTCTTCAGCGACGCGCGATTGTCCTTCTCCAGCGAGGACGCGGACGCGAGCGTCACGCCCTTGGCGTCGTCGATGATCTGCGCGTAGATCTGCTTGGACGACCGGAACACCGACAGCCGCGGCCGTCCGTAGGCCCGCGCCCGGATCGACCGCCGCACGCGTGCCCTGCGCCGATCCAACTGGTCCTGCTTGGCCATGTGCTCGACCCCTTACTTCTTCTTGCCTTCCTTGCGGAAGATGAACTCGCCCGCGTACTTCACGCCCTTGCCCTTATAGGGCTCCGGCGGACGCAGGCGTCGGATTTCGGCCGCGACCTGGCCGACGTTGCGCTTGTCGATGCCCGACACCAGCAGCTCGGTCGGCCGGGCCGCCGCGATCGCGATGCCGTCAGGAATCGCGAAGTCGATGTCGTGGCTATAGCCGAGCGACAGTTGCAGCCTCTTGCCCGCCACCGCGGCCTTGTAACCAACGCCCGTGATCTCGAGCTTCTTCTCGAACCCCTTGGTGACGCCCGTCACCAGATTGGCGATCTGGGCCCGCGACGTACCCCACATGGCTTGGGCGCGCTTGGTTTCCGAGCGGGGCTCGACCTTGATCTCGCCGTTCTCCAGCACGACCGAGACCTCCTCGGGCACCACGAAGCTCAGCTCGCCCTTGCCGCCCTTGACCGACACGGTCTGCCCTTCGATCCGGGCCGTGACGCCCGCCGGGACCGGGACCGGCTTCTTGCCTACGCGCGACATGATCAGAACACCTTGCAGAGCACTTCGCCGCCGACGTTGTTCTCGCGCGCGGCATGGTCGGCCATGACACCCATGGACGTCGAAACGATGGTGATGCCGAGCCCGTTGGCGACGCGCGGCATCGCGTCGACGTTGGCGTAGACGCGACGGCCCGGCTTCGACACGCGCTCGATCTGCTTGATGACCGGTTCGCCGTCGAAATACTTCAGTTCCACCTCGAACTCGGTCCGGCCGTTGCCGTACTCGGTCGTGGAGTAGCCCCGGATGAAGCCTTCCTGTTCGAGCACGTCGAGCACGTTGGCGCGGATCTTGGACCCGGGGGTGGTGACCTTGCCCTTCTTTCGAAGTTGGGCATTGCGGATACGCGTGAGCATGTCGCCCAAGGGATCATTCACGGACATGACCCTCTCCTTACCAGCTGGACTTCACGAGGCCGGGGATGAGCCCCTTCGACCCGAGTTCGCGCAGCGCAACGCGCGACATCTTCATCTTGCGGTAGACCGCGCGGGCACGACCGGTCACTTCGCACCGGTTGCGGACCCGGATGGCCGCCGAGTTGCGGGGCAGTTCGGCGAGCTTCAGCCGCGCCTCGAACCGCTCCTCCATCGGAGCCGAATTGTCGGCCGCGACGGCCTTCAGCCGCGCGCGGCGGCCCGCGTACTGCTTGACCAGCGCCTGCCGGTGCTTGTTCTTCTCGACCGAACTCTTCTTCGCCATGGTGACCTCGAGTTACCGCGTTTGAGCGCGCGCGCTCACTGCCGGAACGGAAAATTGAAGGCGCGCAGCAGGGCCCGCGCCTCGTCGTCACTCCTGGCCGTGGTGCAAAGCACCACGTCCATGCCCAGCATCGCCTCCGCCTTGTCGTAGTCGATCTCGGGGAAGATGATGTGCTCCTTGATGCCGAGCGCGTAATTGCCCCGGCCATCGAACGACTTCACGTTCAGGCCGCGGAAATCCCGCACGCGGGGCAGCGCGATGGTGATCAGCCGATCGAGAAACTCGTACATGCGGGTCTGGCGCAGCGTCACCTTGGCGCCGAGCGGCATGTTCTCGCGAACCTTGAAGGTCGAGATCGCCTTCCGCGCATGGGTGATAACCGGCTTCTGCCCGGCGATCAATGCCAGGTCGGCGGCCGCGTTCGTTACTTTCTTGGTGTCGTTGACGGCCTCGCCGACCCCCATGTTGAGCACGATCTTGTCGATGCGGGGCACCGACAGCGCGTTCTTGTAGCCGAATTCCTCGACGAGGCTCGGCCGGATCGTCTCCACGTACAGCTTCTTGAGGCGCGGCACGTAGTCGGCCGGCACGTCGGGGGAGGCCGACATGTCGACCTCGTTGCCGGCCTGCTTGCCGCGCGGAGCCTTGGTGGCGCTCTTGCTGCCGCTCTTGGGGGCCCGCCCGGTTTGAGCCTCAGCCATCGATCAGATCTCCAGAACTCTTCGCGAACCGCACCTTGCGACCGTCATCCAGCACCTTGAAGCCGACCCGGGTCGGCTTGCCGGACTTCGGGTCCGCCACGGCCAGGTTGGACAGGTGGATGGGCGCTTCCTTCGAGATGATGCCACCCTGCTGGGTTTGCGACTGCCGCTGGTGGCGCTTCACCAGGTTGACGCCGCGCACCAGCGCCCGGTCGTCCTTGGGCATGACCTGCAGCACCTCGCCGTCCTTGCCCTTGTCGCGGCCTGCCAGGACCACGACCTTGTCGCCCTTCTTGATCTTGGCCGCCATCACAGCACCTCCGGGGCGAGCGAGATGATCTTCATGTGGTTCTTGGCGCGCAGCTCGCGCGGCACCGGCCCGAAGATGCGGGTGCCGACCGGCTCGGACTGGTTGTTGACCAGGACGGCGGCGTTGGAATCGAAGCGGATCACGGAGCCGTCAACGCGACGGATGTCCTTGGCGGTGCGCACCACCACGGCCTTCATCACGTCGCCCTTCTTGACGCGGCCGCGCGGGATCGCCTCCTTGATCGACACCACGATGATGTCGCCGACGCCCGCGTATTTGCGCTTCGACCCGCCCAGCACCTTGATGCACATCACGCGGCGGGCACCGGAATTATCGGCGACGTCGAGGTTGGTTTGCATCTGAATCATGGCAACAGCCCTTCACACCTGAATGGGGTCCCCCTCCCCGTTCGACCGGTGGCAGGCCCTTGATATGCGTTTCCGATCGTCGGCGCTCAGGCGGTCGTGCCGGCGTCGAGCACCACCCAGCGCTTCAGCCGTGAGATCGGCCTGGTTTCCTCGATCGACACCACGTCGCCGACCTTGAAGGCCTTCGCCTCATCGTGGGCGTGGTAGTTCTTGGAGCGACGGACGGTCTTCTTCAGGAGCGGGTGCGTGAAACGCCGCTCGACCTTGACCACCACCGTCTTGTCCTGCTTGTCGCTGACCACGACACCCTGGAGAATTCGCTTCGGCATCTCGTTTTCAACCTTTCGCTGACGCGCTACGCTTCTGCGCCGCGATCGTCTTGGCCCGCGCGATGTCCCGGCGCACGATGCGGACCCGAGCGGTGTTCTCGAGCTGGCCCGTGGCGCGCTGGAAGCGCAAGTTGAACTGCTCCTTCTTGAGCGACAGCACTTCGTCGGAGAGCTGGTCGTCCGACATGATCTTCAGGTCGGACAGGCGCTGCTTGTTCTTCACGGGATCCGCCCTCCTATTCGGCGATGCGCTGGACGAAGCGCGTCTTGATCGGCAGCTTGGCGGCCGCGAGCTGCAGCGCTTCGCGGGCCAGGTCGACCGACACGCCGTCGAGCTCGAACATGATACGGCCCGGATGGACCCGTGCGGCCCAGAGCTCCGGCGCGCCTTTGCCCTTGCCCATGCGAACCTCGGTGGGCTTCTTGGACACAGGAAGATCCGGGAACACGCGGATCCACACGCGGCCGGCCCGCTTCATGTGCCGGGTGAGCGCCCGACGGGCCGCCTCGATCTGCCGTGCCGTGACCCGCTCGGGCTCCAGCGCCTTCAGGCCGAACTGGCCGAAGTTCAGCTCGAACCCACCCTTGGCGACGCCGTGGATGCGCCCCTTGAAGGCCTTGCGGAAGCGCGTGCGCTTTGGTTGCAACATGGTCCTGATCCCAAAAAGTCCAAACCGCAGCCTCAGGCCGCGTGGCGCGGTTCCCGCTCGCGGCGGCGGCGCTCGCCACCCCCGCCGTGATCGGCTTCCGCCATCCGCTTGTCCTGCGCCATCGGGTCGTGTTCCAGGATCTCGCCCTTGAAGATCCAGACCTTGATGCCGCAAGTCCCGTAGGCCGTGTGCGCGGTGGCAACGCCGTAGTCCACGTCGGCCCGCAGCGTGTGCAACGGCACTCGCCCCTCGCGATACCATTCCTGGCGGGCGATCTCGGCGCCGCCCAGGCGGCCCGAGCAGTTGATGCGGATGC
>CAXTEP010000222.1:0-2218 GCA_964243125.1 uncultured Lichenihabitans sp.
GTGCTGCTGAAGCGGGAGGACCTGCAGCCGGTGTTCTCGTTCAAGCTGCGGGGCGCCTACAACAAGATCGTGGGCCTGCGGCCGGCCGACCTCGCGCGCGGCGTGATCACGGCCTCGGCGGGCAACCACGCCCAAGGGGTGGCGCTGGCGGCCCAGCGCCTCGGGATCGCGGCCGTGATCGTCATGCCGCGCACCACGCCCGCCATCAAGGTCGAGGCCGTGCGGGCGCGCGGCGTCGAGGTGGTGCTGCACGGCGACACCTACGACGCCGCGGCGGGCCGCGCGGCCGTCCTGCAGGCCGAGCGCGGCCTGACCTACGTGCCGCCCTACGATGACCCGGACATCATCGCGGGCCAGGGCACGGTGGGCATGGAGATTCTGCGCCAGCACGGCGGCCCGCTCGACGCGGTCTTCGTGCCCGTGGGCGGGGGCGGGCTGGCCGCGGGGGTCGCGGCCTACGTAAAATTCCTGCGGCCCGACGTGCGGGTGATCGGCGTTGAGCCCGACGACGCGGCCAGCATGGCGGCGGCGCTCGCGGCCGGCGAGCGGGTCACCCTGCCGAGCGTGGGCCTGTTCGCCGACGGCGTGGCGGTGCGGCAGGTGGGCGCCGAGACGTTCCGGCTCTGCCAGGCCCTGCTCGACGAGGTCGTGACGGTGTCGACCGACGAGATCTGCGCCGCCACCAAGGACATTTTTGAGGACACGCGCGCGGTCGCCGAGCCCTCCGGCGCCCTGGCGCTGGCCGGGCTGAAGCGCTGGGCCGAGCGCGAGGGCGGGGCGGCGGGCCGGCACCTCGTGGCGGTCAACACGGGCGCCAACATGAACTTCGACCGCCTGCGCCACATCGCCGAGCGGGCGGAACTCGGCGAGCGGCGCGAGGCGCTGCTGGCGGTGCGCATCCCCGAGCGCAAGGGCAGCTACCGCGCTTTCATCGAGCTTCTGGGCGCCCGCGCCATCACCGAGTTCAACTACCGCTACGCCGGGGCGGGCGGCGCCGACATTTTTGTGGGCGTGCAGCTGTCGGGCGGCGAGCGCGACAAGGCCGCGATCCTGGCGACCCTGCGCGGGCGCGGGCTCGCGGTGGTGGACATGAGCGACAACGAGATCGCCAAGCTCCACGTCCGCTACATGGTGGGGGGCCGCGCCGCGGTGGCGGACGAGCGGCTGTTCCGCTTCCAGTTCCCCGAACACCCCGGCGCGCTGCTCACCTTCCTGGACCGCCTGGGGCAGGACTGGAACATCACCCTGTTCCACTACCGCAACCACGGCGCCGACTACGGCCGCGTGCTGGCGGGCCTACAGGTGCCCGAGCGCGAGCGCCCCGCCTTCGCGGCCTCGCTCCAGGCGCTCGGCTACCCATGCTGGGACGAGACCGACAACCCGGCCTACGGGTTGTTTCTGGCGGCGACTCACTGATCCGGCAGGCCCCTGTGCTGATCTTACACCGCAAACGGCATCACTATCTGATTAGTTTGCTGCTGCAGCATTGGAGTGAATTGTAGTAGATCCGCTTGCATCTGCCTATTTCAGAAAGCTCTTGCCATTGGTCCTCAACAGATTGTCTTCGGGCAATCTGAGGCGACTGATGGGTGGTTTTGCGCCTGCGATCATCTTGCGGCCTGTGGAGGACGGAAACATGAAATCGCCCGGCTGGACCTCCTCGGGCCGGACCTCGTCGAGGATCGCGGTCGCCGCGGGACACAGCGGGGCGCGGTGCCGGCGCCCGGCCTTGGCCGGTGCCCGCCGGGCCTGCAGGGGTGCGATGCCCTCGGCGATCTTGCCCCTTGCCTCCGCGGCAAGCTCTCTCGCTCTGGCGAGCGGGACCGCGAAGGGTCGAGCCGAGCCCCATAAAGCACGAACCAGCGCCGTGCCCGGCTTGGGTTAATGACGAGGTAGAGACCGCCGCCGACCGCGTGACGACCTGGTCTCGTGAGCGTCTGCACCTTGCGCGCCGAGAGGCGGTTGACCTCCTGAGCCAGGTTGCCCTATCGCCTACCCCGCCACGCGACGCCGCTTCCGGTAGAGTACGGAAAAGGCCGGAAGACAGTTTCGGCCGTCAACAGGCCGTTCTGCAGGAGAGAATCGAGAAACCGGTGGATGCCGGTATCATTCCATGGACAGGCAGGTTGGCGGAGAGGGAGGGATTTGAACCCCCGATAGGCTTGCACCTATGCCGCATTTCGAGTGCGGTGCATTCGACCACTCTGCCACCTCTCCT
>CAXTEP010000222.1:2318-4478 GCA_964243125.1 uncultured Lichenihabitans sp.
CGGCGGCCGCGAAGGTTTTGGCGTCACGCTTGGCGCAGGACAGGTCGAAGCGCCGCTCGTGTTCGGTCCTGCCGCCACGCCCGGCGCGGGTCTCCACCATGCCGATGGCGGCCGGATACGGAAAGCGCGGCTCGTCCCCACAGGCGGATCCCAACGAAGTCCTCCATGCCACTCAAGGTGGCGCGCAGCACCGGCAGCAGAATCTCGGGCAGCGGGTGGATCACCTGCCAGTGCTGGCGCGGTTCGCTCAGGGCAGCGAAAGGGTCAAGATCAGGAAACAGACTGGATCAAGGCGCCCTCCGCAACAACGAAGAGCCCCACGCACCGCAAACGGCTCCTCACGGCCGCACGGAACCCCCCCGAAGCTGAAGCGAACGCCCAGGTTTTCGAGGCGTCGACCATTGACAAAGCGACGGTCCAAGCCTAGGCAACGCTCGCGCTGGCGGGCGGCCCAACCCCGCTTCCGTGTTCGGCCCGTTTCGGACCGTGAACTGGAAACCGTCGCGCAGCCACGCTGGTCAACTGCAAAGAAGCCGGTCACGGGCAGTCGCCCGCATGAACCGGGTCGAACACGAGGAAGAACGATGTTCGCAGTCATCAAGACCGGCGGTAAGCAG
Source organism: uncultured Lichenihabitans sp. (assembly GCA_964243125.1). Taxonomy (GTDB): domain Bacteria; phylum Pseudomonadota; class Alphaproteobacteria; order Rhizobiales; family Beijerinckiaceae; genus Lichenihabitans. Next base: position 2,936 of record CAXTEP010000222.1, read on the forward strand.
TATCGCGTTACCGCCGACGACGAGATTACCGTGATGACCCTGGACGGTCAGGCCGGGGACGCCGTGACCTTCGACCAGGTGCTGAGCCTGTTCGACGGCGACACGGCCGAGGTCGGCGCGCCGCTGGTCGCGGGCGCCACCGTGACGGGCACGATCGTGGAGCACGCGCGCGGCCCCAAGGTCATCGCGTTCAAGAAGCGCCGCCGCAAGAACTCGCGCCGCAAGCGCGGTCACAGGCAGGATCTGACGCTGGTGCGCATCGACGACGTCGTGCTGCACGGGCAGTCGCGCCGTCCCGCGGCCGCCGAGGCCGCGCCGCACGCCGCCGCGGTCTGACGTTTCAGGTGCGGTCCCTCGAGGGGCCGCTTGGGTTCACGCACCACGCCGCCGGGCTCGACCCGGGCGATCGTGGCAGAAGGTTCGGAGCAGGGTCATGGCTCACAAGAAGGCAGGCGGTTCGTCCCGCAACGGCCGCGACTCGGACGGTCGTCGTCTGGGCGTGAAGAAGTTCGGCGGCGAAGCCGTCGTGGGCGGCAACATCCTGGTGCGCCAGCGCGGGACCAAATGGCATCCCGGCGCCAATGTCGGCTGCGGCAAGGACCACACGCTGTTCGCCCTGACGACCGGCAAGGTCCTGTTCCAGACGAAAGGCAACGGTCGAGCTTACGTATCGATCACGCCGATGGCGGAAGCCGCAGAATAGGTGGGATGTTCGACGAAGGACCCCACCGGCACTCAGCACCCCGGTGGACAGGTTCTTCTCACCCGACGAGCAGAACCGCTCCCCTGAGCCCCGCGGGCTCGGCGAAGCGAACCAGTCCAGGCCAAGAGGCCAGCCCGCCAAGGGTCCCGAAGGGGAGGTGAGTGTCACCTCCCCTTCGTCGTTGCGGGCGCCGCCGCGCGGGCCCTTGGACTGGGAGCTGCAAATGTTTCCCGAACTGGTGCGGGACGATGTTTTCCGGATCGAGACCCGGCGGCTGTGGCTGCGCTGGCCGATGGCCGGTGACGCTGGAGCCATCGCGGACTTTGCGGCCGACGTGACCGTGGCCGAGATGACGTCCAGCATCCCGCACCCGTATCCGGACGGCGAGGCGACCCGCTGCATCGAGCGGTGGCGGTCCGCCAACGCGGTCGGCCAGGCCCTGCACCTCGTTCTGACCGCCAAGGACGCCCACCGCCGCGCCATGGGCTGCATCAGCCTCAAGCCGGATCCGGCAGGCCCGACGCTCGGCTACATGGTGGCACCGACCCGGTCGGGGCAGGGCTTCGCCACCGAGGCCGCCCAGGCCATGGTGGACACGGCCTTCACGCTGACCGGGCAGGCGCACCTCCACGCCTGGGCTCGCGTGGTCAATCCCGGGTCGCGGCGGGTGCTGGAGAAGTGCGGGTTCCGGTACGAGACCACGGCGCTGCGCCATGCTCCGGCCCGCGGCGGCATGCTGCCCTGCGACGAGTTCCGGCTCGACCGCAAGACGTGGAGAAGCCTGAAGCAGTGGCGCATGCCGGTCCTCGACGCGAGGCCGGCCGCCGCGGGAGCCGACGC
>CAXTEP010000223.1:0-4473 GCA_964243125.1 uncultured Lichenihabitans sp.
CGGCGACCTGGACGCCGTCGCGGGCCCCCTCGGTCACGGCCGTGTCGAGGCCGAATCGGGACCGGACCAGCGGTACGCGCGCGTCGCCGCGGTCGGCCTTTCCCGAAAGGGTCGGCGCAAGTCCGTCCCGGGCCTGGGGCGCGACGCGGCCGCGCAGGTCGGCCAGGGCGTCGCGCAAGGCCGCGTAGCCCGGTTGGGGCGGATTGAGATTCCGCAGGGCTTCCCCCGCGTCCGCGGCTCCCGGCACCAGCGACAGGACCATGGCGGCATCCGCCACGGCCGGGCGCAGGTCGATGAGGCCGCCGAGGCGCGCCACGTCCACCCGCGAGCCGGTGGCCTGCCGGCCGTACGCCACCGCGGCTTCCGACAGGGCGAGTTCGGTCCGGGCGAGGCTTTCGGGATCACCGTCGCGCGGAACCGGCACCGCGTAGCCGCGCAGGTCGAGCCCGTCGTCGCCGGCGCGGTCGAGCCGTTCCAGCAACGACCGGGCCGCCGGGGTCGGGCGGCCGCGCGCGATCCAGAGCGGCGCGTTGTTCCGCGCCGCGTAAAAGGCCGCGATGTCGGCCCGGATCGCCTGCCGCCCGCCCACCCCACCCGGCGCGCCCCCTTCCGGCACGGTCGCGGCGAAAGCCGCGAGGGTCGTCGCCAGGGTAAATGCGTCGAGACCGGGCGTTGCCGCCGCCTCGGGATCGGACGCCGCGACGGCGGGCGATGACGCGGCGTCGAGCGGCAGGGCCGGCACGAGCCCGGCCGCGGTCCTGGGCGTCGCGGACCCGGGAATTGATCCCGTGACGTCGGCGGTCATGCGTAAGGTGGCGGGCGGCAGGTCCGGCAGGGGCAGCGCGGTGAGCGGGTCCGCCATGGCGCGGCCGGGTCCGGGCCGCGCCGGGCCGCGCGGGTCGGCCCGCGACGGTGAGACTGCGCCCGCGGTCGCGGCGAGTGCGACGAGCAGCCACGCCGCCGGGAAACAACACGTCCGCATGCCAGCTCCGGGAAGCGGCGGTCCGCTCCCACCCCGCACGGGGGCTCGGCGGCCCGCAAATGTTAACGGGGTTCGGTCCGGGCACCCTTGAAGGGCTTGCGCGCCGTTGGGGCAACGGCCGGGCGCGCGCCGGAGCAGATTGCCGGACCGGCGTGGCGCCCGAACCACAAGGGCGTGCCCGTCAGGCCGCGGCCTCGTCGTCCTGGTCCTCGTCGAGGCCGATGTCCTTCATCTTGCGGTAAAGCGTCGAGCGCCCGATGCCGAGCTTGCGGGCCATCTCGGACATCTGACCCCGGTAATGGGCCAGGGCGAATCGGATGATGTCGGCTTCCACGTCTTCCAGGCGGCGCACGTCGCCGTTCTCGTCGAGGCAGCGCAGCATGTTGGGGTCGCGCACCTCGATCCGGACGAACTCGCGCTCGGGCGCAGCCGAGGCCGACACCGGCGCGGGCGCGGGCGGCACCCGCACCTCGAACCCGTCCACGTGGGCCGCGATCTGTGGGAACTCGAGGATGGTGAGCTCGTCGCCGTCGGCCAGCACCACGGCACGGAACAGGGTGTTCTCGAGCTGGCGGACGTTGCCGGGCCAGTCGTACTTGACCAGCAGCGCCATGGCCTCGGCCCCGATGCCGCGCACCTTCTTGCCTTCCTCGGCCGCGAACCGGGCCGCGAAGCGGCGGGCGAGGTCGGGCACGTCGGCGCGCCGGGCCCGCAGGGGCGGGATGGTGACGGGGAACACGTTGAGCCGGTAGAACAGGTCCTCGCGGAACCGGCCCTGCTTCACGAGCTCGATCAGGTTCTGGTTGGTGGCCGAGATCAGCCGGATGTCGACCTTGACGGAGCGCCGCGCCCCCACGGGGTCCACCTCGCCCTCCTGCAGGGCGCGCAGCAGCTTGACCTGCGTGTCGAGCGGCAGCTCGCCGATCTCGTCCAGGAACAGCGTGCCGCCGTTGGCCTCCACGAACTTGCCCGCATGCTTCTCGGTCGCGCCCGTGAACGCCCCCTTCTCGTGGCCGAACAGGATCGATTCCACCAGGTTCTCGGGCAGCGCCCCGCAGTTGACGGTCACGAAGGGCTTGCCGCGGCGGTCCGAGGAGCCCTGGATGGCGCGCGCCACCAGCTCCTTGCCGACCCCCGATTCGCCCTCGATCAGCACCGGGATGGAAGATTTGGCGGCGCGCTCGCCCAGGCGGATGATGCGGCCCATGTCCTCGCTGCGGGTCATCACGTCCTTGAACGTGACCGACCCGCTGGCGCGGCGGTTCATGCGCCGCACCTCGTCCTCGAGGGCATCGAACCTGAGCGCGTTCTTGATCGACACCGACAGCCGCTCGGCGCCCACCGGCTTGACCACGAAATCGGCCGCGCCGGCCCGCATGGCGGCGATCACCGTGTCGATGGAGCCGTGCGCGGTTTGCACGATGGCGGGCACACCGATGCCCTGTTCGCGCATCCGCGCCAGCACCGCCATGCCGTCGAGGTCGGGCATCATCAGGTCGAGGATCAGGAGCGCAATGGGCCGGCCGTCGGCGGCGGCCAGCCGCTCCAGCGCGGCGCCGCCGCCGCCCACCACCTCGGCCTCGTAGCCGAACCGGCGCACCATGGCTTCCAACAGCCGGCGCTGAACGGGATCGTCGTCGGCGATGAGAATGGTGGAAGTCATGGGCCCCCGAACAGCGGGCCTGCGGCGCCACTTGGGTCCCATGGTGGGGACGGAGGGTAAATGCCGGCTTAACGGCGACCGGTCGCGCCTCGGAAGTTCCTCCCCGCCCGGTGCGCGGCTCCGGGGGGCGGCGTCGCGGCACGCCGACGCGGACCCCCGCGACCCGCATTGGCGGCCGGCCGCTCTGCGGCTAGATTGTGCCCCGTATCGGCCGGTCTCGGTTCGGCCGCGGCGCCGCTTCACCGGACACGCACGCTCCATGACGAAGACCCGCAGCCTCCCCCTGCCCTCATTCCTGCGGTCGGCCGCGCGCGACTCGGCCCGCGACGGGGGCGCGGCCGACGTGGGGCCGCTGCCCGAATGGAACCTGGCCGACCTTTACGCCTCGACCGACGATCCCGTCTTCGCGGCCGACCTGGCGCGCGCCGCCGCCGAGGCCGCGGATTTCGCGGCGGCGTTCCGGGGCAGGCTCGCGGGGCTCGCGAACGGGGCCGAGGCGTCCCGGGCGCTGCACGACGCGGTGGTCCGCTTCGAGGCCCTCGACGACCTGCTGGGCCGGATCATGTCGTTCGCGAGCCTGGTCTACGTGGGCGACACCGCCGACCCCCGGCGCGCCAAGTTCTACGGCGACGCGCAGGAGCGCGTCACGGCCATCTCGTCGGACCTGCTGTTCTTCACCCTCGAACTCAACCGGCTCGACGACGCCGTGCTGGCCGCGGCCGCGGCCCAAGCGCCGCTGTCGCGCTATCGCCCCTGGCTCGACGACCTGCGCCGCGACCGGCCCCACCAGCTCGACGACCGCATCGAGCAGCTGTTCCACGAGAAGTCGGTGACGGGCCGGGGCGCCTGGAACCGCCTGTTCGACGAGACGGTCACGGCCCTCCGCTTCGAGGTGGAGGGCGAGGCCCTGACGCTTGAGCCCGTGCTCAACCTGCTGCAAGACCCGCGCGGCGACAAACGCGAAGGGGCCGCCAAGGCGCTCGCGGCCACGCTCGGCGCCAACCTGCGCACCTTCACCCTCATCACCAACACGCTCGCCAAGGACCACGCCATCGCGGACCGCTGGCGCGGTTTCGCGGACGTGGCCGACTCGCGCCACCTCGCCAACCGGGTCGAGGGCGAGGTGGTGGGGGCGCTGGTAAGCGCCGTGCGGGCCGCCTACCCGCGCCTGTCGCACCGCTATTACCGGCTGAAGGCCGGCTGGTTCGGGCGCGACGCGCTGGACCACTGGGACCGCAACGCGCCGCTGCCCCAGCAGCCCGCCCTGACGTTCCGGTGGGACGAGGCGCGCGCGACCGTGCTGGACGCCTACGAGGGCTTCTCGCCGACCCTGTCGGGCATCGCCCGGCGCTTCTTCGACGAGCGCTGGATCGACGCGGGCGTGCGGCCCGGCAAGGCGCCGGGCGCCTTCGCGCACCCGACCGTGCCCTCGGCCCACCCCTACATCCTGCTGAACTACATGGGCCGGCCGCGCGACGTGATGACCCTCGCGCACGAGCTCGGCCACGGCGTGCACCAGGTGCTGGCCGCGCCCAACGGGGCGCTCATGGCCCCCACTCCCCTGACGCTCGCCGAGACCGCTTCCGTGTTCGGCGAGATGCTGACGTTCCGGTCCATGCTGGCCAAGGCCGCCACCCCGAAAGCCCGCTTCGCGCTGCTGGCCATGAAGGTGGAGGACATGCTCAACACGGTGGTGCGCCAGATCGCCTTCTACAGCTTTGAGCGCGCCGTGCACGAAGCGCGCCGCGACGGCGAGCTCACGGCCGAGCGGGTCGGCGCGCTGTGGCTCGACGTGCAGCGCGAAAGCCTGGGCGACGCGATCCGGCTC
>CAXTEP010000224.1:0-1301 GCA_964243125.1 uncultured Lichenihabitans sp.
ACCGTCATCGCGCGCAACGACTCGCCCGATATCGGTTTCGACCGCTCGATCAACCCCTACCGGGGCTGCGAGCACGGCTGCGTGTACTGCTTCGCGCGCCCGACGCACGCCTTCGTGGGGCTGTCGCCGGGTCTCGATTTCGAGTCGCGGCTGTTCGTGAAGCAGGGGGCGGCCGAGCGGCTGGAAGCGGAACTCGGCGCCCGGAGCTACAAGCCGCGCACTATCGCGCTCGGCACCAGCACCGATCCCTACCAGCCCATCGAGCGGCAGCACCGGGTGACGCGCTCGATCCTCGAAGTGCTGGCCCGCTGCAACCACCCGGTCGGCATCGTCACCAAGTCGGCCTCCGTGACGCGCGACATCGACCTGCTGGCCCCGATGGCGGCCAAGGGCCTCGTCAAGGTGGCGGTCTCGGTCACGACGCTGCAGGCGGACCTCGCCCGCACGCTGGAACCGCGCGCCTCGGCGCCCGCCAAGCGGCTGGACGCCATCGCCAAACTGACCGAGGCCGGCATCCCGGTGACCGTGATGGTGGCGCCCATCATCCCGGCCGTGAACGACGACGAGATCGAGACCATCCTGACGCGCGCCCACGCCATGGGGGCCCGGGAAGCCGGCTACGTCATGCTGCGACTGCCCCTGGAAGTGCGGGACCTGTTCAAGGAATGGCTGCTGGCCCACCTGCCCGACCGGTTGCGCCACGTCATGTCGCTGGTGCAATCGGTGGGGGACGGCAAGGACTACGACGCGACCTGGGGCAAGCGGATGACCGGGAGCGGCCCCTATGCCTGGATGATCGGGCGCCGCTTCGAGGTGGCGAGCGAGAAGCTCGGGTTTCCAAAAGTCCGGTCCAAGCTGCGGACCGACCTGTTCGTGCGGCCCGTGCCCAAGGGCGGGCAACTCGACCTGTTCGCCTGACAGCCCGTTGGCCACGGTTCGGCCCCGAGCCCGTGAAAGGACGGGTCGCCTGCGATCCCTGATCCTCCGAGTGGCCCGGGGTGGGACGAGCCGGCCGGAGGAACCGTGATCATCGGCAAGCATCGAGGATGCCCGCGCGTCCGCCTTGCCACCGCCACGGCCCTGTGATGGGCCGCGCCGGTAATCGGGGCAACGATGGATTGGGCGTGACCCTGCCGCGGTTCGACCGCGAGCGCGCCCTCATCGATCAGGGCTTCCCGCGCGTGGCCGGGATCGACGAGGTCGGGCGGGGGCCGCTCGCGGGGCCCGTGGCGGCCGCGGCCGTGATCCTCGATCCCTACGACCTGCCCGACGGGGTCGACGATTCCAAGGCCCTGTCCGAG
>CAXTEP010000224.1:1401-4469 GCA_964243125.1 uncultured Lichenihabitans sp.
CGTCGCCTAAACCCCTGTTTTACCAAGCCGCCGCATAGTCGCCACTGTCAGTAGCGTATCCGGTGTGTTGATCATGCAAGGTTCATATGCCGGAGCGGCCGTTCCGAAACGCCAGTCAAAGGTCAAGCGTCCTGGCGTTTCGGCGGCTGCGCTGACGGTCGCGAGGCCGTTGCCGGTCGACCAGGTGGTGACCGGCGACTGCGTCGACCTCCTGGCCTCGCTGCCGCCCGAAAGCGTCGACCTTGTCTTCGCCGACCCGCCCTACAACCTTCAGCTCGCTGGCGCGCTGTCGCGGCCCGACCAGAGCGTGGTGGACGCGGTCGACGACGACTGGGACAAGTTCTCGAGCTTCGCGGACTACGATGCCTTCACCCGGGCCTGGCTCGGCGGGGTGCGCCGCGTGATGCGGCCCGATGCGACGCTGTTCGTGATCGGCTCCTACCACAACATCTTCCGGGTCGGCGCCGTCCTGCAGGACCTCGGGTTCTGGATCCTCAACGACGTGATCTGGCGCAAGAACAACCCCATGCCGAACTTCCGCGGCCGGCGGTTCACCAACGCCCACGAGACCATGATCTGGGCCACCAAGGCCTCGCAGGCGAAGAACTACACGTTCAACTACGAGGCCCTGAAGGCCGGCAACGAGGATTGCCAGGTCCGGTCCGACTGGCTGCTGCCCCTCTGCACGGGGGGCGAGCGGCTGAAGGACGGGGCGGGCCGCAAGGTGCATCCGACCCAGAAGCCCGAGGCCCTGCTGGCGCGCGTGATCCTGGCGGCGTCGCGGCCCGGCGACGTCGTGCTCGACCCGTTCTTCGGCACCGGCACCACGGGGGCCGCGGCCCGCCGGCTCGGCCGCTCGTTCGTGGGGCTGGAACGCGACCCTGGCTACGCGGCCGCCGCCAGGGCCCGCATCGCGGCCGTGGAGCCGCTGCCCGCCGAGGCCCTGCGGGTCGCCCCGTCGCGGCGGGCCGAGCCGCGCGTGGCCTTCTCGTCCGTGGTCGAGGCCGGCCTGATCGCGCCGGGAACGCGCCTGACCGATGCCAAGCGCCGCCACACCGCGGTGGTGCGCGCCGACGGCACCGTGGCGCTCGGGGCGATTGTCGGCTCCATCCACAAGATCGGCGCCCTGACCCAGGGCCTGCCGGCCTGCAACGGCTGGACGTTCTGGCACGTCGAGCACGGCGAAGGGCTCCGCCCCATCGACGAGTTTCGGACCCAGGTCCGGACGACCATGCCGGACTGACGTCCCCGGCAAGAATTCGTTAACCATTCCCCGTTCGACGGAACGGAGCCCCGACGGCCCGCGTTTCACGCTCGGCGCAAACGGCGCTTCTGAGCTCGGAGCAGGGCCATGCTTCGTCTGGTGGGTGTGTCGGCATTCCTGTGTGTCGCCTGCGCGGCGATCGGGCTGGGCAAGGTGGTGCCGCTCGGAGGCAGCGTGGAAAGCTTCTTCCTTGCCATGGCGGCGCTGTCCGGCACGGTCCTGATCAGCTCCTACGACGCCTACGAAACTCAGCCGGCTCACGCGGACGACTGATCCGGGCCGCCGCGAGCGACCGCCAGCGCGTTGCGCATCAGGGTTGGCAAGGCCTGTTCGTCGACCTGGTGCTCGGGAACCCAGCGGAGGTCGCCGTCCAGGCTGACCGAGGCGGGCGACCGCAGTGCCACCACGTCGAGCAGCAGGGTGAAATGGGTGAACGTGTGGGTCACCCGCCCGAGATACAGGTGACCGTCGGGCAGGTCGGCCGGCTCATGGCCCGCGTCCTCGCCCCAGGCCGGGCCGGGCAACTCGCTCATGCCGCCCAGCAGCCCGCGGGCCGGTCGCGTGCGGAGCAGCACGTCGCCCCGCTCGTTCCTGACGTAATAGGCGAGGCCCCGCCGGACCGGGACCGCCCGCCTGGGCGGCTTGACCGGGAAGGCGGTGGGCTCGCCGCCCCGCCTGCCCAGGCAGCATCCGACCAGCGGGCAGATCGCGCAGGCCGGGTTCCGCGGCGTGCAGATCGTGGCCCCGAGATCCATCATCCCTTGGGCGAAGTCGCCGGCCCTGCGCGCGGGCGTGGCCGCCGCCATGTGGCCGAACAGGATCGATTTCGCGCGGGGCAGGGGCGTGTCGACGGCGTGCAGCCGCGCCATGACGCGCTCGACGTTGCCGTCCACCACCGTGGCGCGGCGGCCGAACGCGATCGCGGCCACCGCGGCGGCCGTGTAGGCGCCGATGCCCGGCAGGGCGCGCAGGGCCGCCTCGTCGGCCGGGAAGCGCCCCCCGTGATCCCGCATCACCGCGATCGCGCAGGCGTGGAGGTTGCGGGCGCGGGAATAATAGCCCAGGCCCGCCCAGGCCTTCAGCACGTCGTCGAGCGAGGCCGCGGCCAGCGCCGCCACGGTCGGCCACAGCGCCAGGAACTTGGCGAAGAAGGGTTTGACCGCCTGCACGGTGGTTTGCTGCAGCATGATTTCGGACAGCCACACCGCGTAGGGGTCGGCGGTCTCGCCCGGCCGGGCGCGCCAGGGCAGGGCGCGGGCGTGCCGGTCGTACCAGGCCAGGACGCTGTCGCCGACCCAGGAACCGGAAGGACCGGCGGACGCGGCCGGAACGTGTTGGCGGGGCTGCGGCACGCGGGTCCGTTCCGATGGTGGGCCGGACGAGCGGCGTACCGCGTCCGTTCGGCCCGTGGTATGGTGCCGCCCATGAGCATCGGCAAGGTTCCGCCGCGAAAACCCTGGTCGCAGCCGCTGGCCGACCTCGTCGGCCCCTGCCTGACCCCCGCCCTGTCGCGCTTCGGCTTCGGCGAGGCCGACCTGCTGATGTTCTGGCCCGAGATCGTGGGCGAAGGGCTCGCGGCGCGTTGCGAGCCGATGCGCATCAAGTGGCCGGCGCGCGGCGCGGGCCGGGACGCGCCCGAACCCGCGACCCTGGTGGTGCGGGTGGAGGGCGCCTTCGCGCTGGACCTGCAGCACCGCGCCGCCGCCGTGATCGAGCGCGTCAACGTCCATTTCGGCTGGCGCTGCATCGGGCGCCTCGCCCTGCGGCAGGGTCCGGTGGCGCCCCGCGCCGCGCCCCGCCCCGC
>CAXTEP010000225.1:0-4419 GCA_964243125.1 uncultured Lichenihabitans sp.
CAGCAGCCTCCCGCGCCCGGGCAGCCCCCTGCGTCCGGGCAGCCCGGCGGCGAGCAGCAGGGCCGCCGCGGCAACGGCGGGGCCGCCATCGCGGGTGCGGCGGCGGGCTTCGTGGGCGGCTTCCTGGCCGCGCAGGGTCTGGAACGCCTCGATCAGGTGCGCGGCCGCCGTCAGGAGTTCATGAGCGACGGCGTGGACGTGATCCGCGAGCCCGGCCGGACCATCGTGCGGCAGGACAACCAGTTCTTCATCGCCCACGACGAGAACGAGCGTTTCCGGGACCTCGGCTACGATCTCCGGAACGAGCGGCAGGGCGGCTACGACGTTACGGTCTACGACCGGGGCGACGGGTCGCGCATCTACACCTACACGGATGCGCAGGGGCGGCTGGTGCGCCGCGTCCGGCAGTTCCCGGACGGGCGCCAGCTGTTCCTGATCGACAACCGCTACGAGCAATACGACCGCTCGTTCGGGCAGGACGTCGTGGTCCTGCCGCCACCCGTGATCGAGCTGCCGCCCGACCGTTACGTCGTCAACGCCGACGTGGCCGACGAGTCGGTGGTCTACGACGCCCTGGAAGCCCCGCCGGTGGCGCCCGTCCCGGCCCGCTACACGCTGGACCAGATCCGCTACAGCCCGGACCTGAGGGCCCGCATGCGCAGCGTCGACCTCAACACGGTTACGTTCGCGACCGGCTCCTGGACGGTGCCTCCCGAGCAGGTGAACCGCCTCGCCGTGATCGGGCGCGCCATCGTGGCGGCCGTCACCAAGAACCCGCAGGAGGTGTTCATGGTAGAGGGCTACACGGACGCGGTCGGCAGCCCGGTCGACAACCTGTCGCTGTCGGACCGCCGCGCCCAGTCGGTCGCCGCGATCCTGACCCGCGACTTCCAGGTGCCGGCCGAGAACCTGGTCACCCAGGGCTACGGCGAGCAGTCGCCCAAGGTGCAGACGAACGGGCCCAGCGCCGAGAACCGGCGCGTGACCGTGCGCCGGATCACCCCGCTCCTGTCCCAGCAGGCGCAGTAGGATTTCGGGCCGGTACGTTTCGGAACGCGCCGGCCCGGCCCGGGAACGCGAGGATCGTCCATGCACGTCGCCATCGTCGGAGCCGGCATCGCGGGCCTGTCCACGGCCTGGGCCCTGACCCGCGCGGGCCATCGGGTCACGCTGCTGGAACAGGCCGCGCAGATCCCCAACCCGGTGGGCGCGTCGGGTGACCAGCACCGCATCATCCGCCGGGGCTACGGCGAGGCGGACGGCTACGCCATGCTGCTGACCGAAGCCTACGAGGCCTGGGACCGGCTGTGGGACGATCTCGGGGCGCAGCACTACGTCGAGACGGGCGTGCTCAACCTGTGCCAGCGGGATGGCGACGAGGCGGACGTGATCCGCCAAGGGTTCGACCGCCTGGGCATCGGCTACGAGCGCCTCGCGCCCGGCCCGGCGGCCGAGCGGTTCCGCTTCCTCGACCCTGACGGCTTCGCCTACGCGACCGTGAACCGCGAGGGGGGCGCCCTGCTGTGCCAGCGGATCGCCGCGAGCCTGGTCGGCTGGCTGCGGGCGAGGGGCGCCGTGCTGCGGGCCGACACGCGGGTGATCGGGATCGACCCCGCGCGCGCCACCCTCAGAACGGAAGCGGGCGACACGGTGGCGGCCGACCGCCTGGTGGTGACGGGCGGGGGCTGGACCACCAAGCTGCTGCCGGCTCTCGCGCCTACGCTGGAAACGCGGCGGACCCACGTGGTCTACGCCGAGCCGCCGGCCGACCTCCGCGACGCGTGGGCCCGCGCGCCGGTGCTCCTGTCGGTCGGGGGCGACGCCGAGGCTTGGGGTATCCCGCCGGTGGCCGGGACGGGCCTGAAGTTCGGTTCGGGCCTGATGCAACACCGTGCCGACCCCGACGCGGGCGAACCCGACGACGAGACCAGGGGCCGCGCCATCCTGGACCTGCTGGCGCCCCCGCTCGCCCGGGTCGCCGATTACGGGGTCGCGGGCGTCCGGGCCTGCGTGTACACGTTCACGCGCGACGACTGCTTCTTCTCGGCGCAGGCCGACCGGGCCACGGTCGTGTCGGCCTGCTCGGGCCACGGCTACAAATTCGGCGCCGCCGTGGGGCTGAACGTGGCGCAGGCCGTCCTGGACGGCGACGCGCGGCGGCTCGAACGCTGGCTGCGCGCCGAACTCGCGTCGCCCGCCGCGGCAGCTCGCGCGACGGGCGACGCTTACGCGGTCTAAGCCTTGAGGTCGTCCGGCACCTTGCCGCCGTTGGCGGCCAGCTTCTGCATGACCTGCTTGTGCAGCCAGATGTTCATGCTGGCCGAGTCGTGCGTGTCGCCGCTGTAGCTGAGCTCCTTGGCCAGTTCCTGCCGGGCCGACAGGCTCGAGTCGAGGCCGAGCAGCTTCATCATGTCGACGATGGAATGCCGCCAGTCGAGCTTTTCACTGCTCTTGGCCGCTAGGCCGTTCAGGATCGCAGCCACGTCCACGTTCTGCGGCGCGCCGGGTCCCGCTCCCGGTGCGGGGGTCGAGGCCGGATCGTTCTGGGCGATCTGGTTGGAGGCGCCGGCGTCCGGCGTGCTGGCGCTGGTGGTCGTGGCGTCCGGATGCGACGCGATTGGCGCCGTGGGCCGCGCGGAGTTCTCGGGTGCGGCTCCGGCATTGGCGACCGGCGTGCTGTCGGAGGTCGCCGTCCCCCCACCCGCGGGCGCCGCCTCGGCGTGGTGGAAAATCTTCGACATGATCGATCCGAAAATGCTCACGGCATCCTCCGCTGTTCGTTGTGAACCTTGCCAACGCGACGCCGCCGCAAAAGATCGGGCGCCGTTTCCGCGCTGGCCGGCAGGCCCGTGGCCGAGGGGGGCTTGCCCGAGCCCCCGCCTATGCTCGACAAGGGAGCGGGGCCGCGCGGCTGTCGCGGTCCGCAGAAGCCATGAAGGTGTTTCGAGCATGACCAGCCGCGTGATCCCGGTCGAGCCGTTCACGATCCTCGTGTTCGGGGCCACGGGCGACCTGTCCCGCCGCAAGATCCTGCCCGCCCTGATGCAGCGCTGCATCGCGGGCCAGCTTCCCGACGAGGCCCGGATCATCGGCGTGGCGCGCCGAAAGCTGTCGCGCGACGATTTCCGCGGCATGGCGCACGACGCCCTGACCGAACACGTGCCGGCCAAGGACATGAAGGACGGCAGCCTCGAGCGCTTCCTGAACCGGATCCACTACGTGTCGGCCGACGGGACGTCCGACGGCGGCTGGTCGGACATCAAGGCGCTGGTGGCCGAGAACCCCGACCACATCAAGGTCATCTATCTCGCGACCACGCCCGACCTGTTCGGCCCCATTGCCGAGAAGGTCGGTCAGCACGGGCTGGTGGACGACCGGACCCGCGTGGTGCTGGAAAAGCCGATCGGCAAGAACCTCGCCTCGGCCCGAACCGTCAACGAGGCCATCGGCCGTGTCTTCCCCGAGCAGTGCATCTACCGGATCGACCATTACCTGGGCAAGGAAACGGTGCAGAACCTGATGGCGTTGCGCTTCGCCAACGCGCTGTTCGAGCCGCTGTGGAGCTCGGCCCACGTCGACCACGTCGAGATCACCGTGGCGGAGGAACTCGGGGTCGAGGGCCGCGCCGGTTATTACGACACCGCCGGGGCGATGCGCGACATGGTGCAGAACCACATGCTGCAGCTCCTCTGCCTGGTCGCCATGGAGCCGCCGACCTCCATCGGGGCCGACGCGGTGCGCGACGAGAAGCTGAAGGTGCTGAAGAGCTTGAAGCCCATCGCGGGCCCCGACGCCGTGGCCCACGCGACCGTGCGAGGCCAGTACCGCTCGGGCGCGTCCGCGGGCGGCGCGGTGCCGGGCTACGCCGAGGAGCTGGGAGCGGCCAGCAACACCGCGACCTTCGTGGCGCTTCGGGCCGAGATCGCCAACTGGCGCTGGGCCGGGGTGCCGTTCTATCTGCGGACCGGCAAGCGCCTGCCGAACCGCCTGTCCGAGATCGTGGTGAGTTTTCGCGCCGTGCCCCATTCAATGTTTGAGGGCGGCGCGCCCGAGCCCAACAAGCTGGTGATCCGCCTGCAGCCCGACGAGGGGGTCAAGCTCTGGCTGATGATCAAGGACCCCGGGCCGGGCGGCATGCGGCTGCAGCACGTGCCGCTCGACATGAGCTTCAAGGAAGCCTTCGGCGACCGCAACCCGGACGCCTACGAGCGCCTGATTCTGGACGTGGTGCGGGGCAACCAGACCCTGTTCATGCGAAGGGACGAGGTCGAGGCCGCCTGGACCTGGGTCGACCCGATCATCGAGGCCTGGGGCCAGTCGGGCGAGACGCCAAAACCCTACACCGCCGGCACCTGGGGGCCATCGGCCGCGATCGCGCTGATCGAACGCGACGGGCGCAGCTGGTACGAGGCCAGCTGA
>CAXTEP010000226.1:0-2797 GCA_964243125.1 uncultured Lichenihabitans sp.
CGCACCAGCGTCGGGCCGAGCTGGAACTGGTCGGTGATGCGGAGCGGATTGTCGTCCAGGCTCGCGACGTTGCCGCCCTGCACGTGGATGAAGCCGACGATGTCGTCGTAGATCGGATGGTAGTAGCGCAGCTCGCCGGTGTTGCGGACGAATATCTCCGACGACGGCAGGGTGGCGCCGCCGCTGTCGAAGCCGACGTCGGTCTTGAGCTCGGCGTAGATGCCGGTGGTGGGCGCCTTGATGCTGTCGAGCGTGTTGTAGACGAGGTTGAAGCCGACCAGGTTGGTGAGGGTCGAGCCGCGGGCCTCCTTGATAGCTAGAGATGCCTCCCCGTTGGACAGGCAGTTGTTGGTGGACGACAACGTCCCTCCATCACGCACCAGAACTTCTGGTGTTACGCCGTTGATTGCGCTGCCGCCGGTCGACACGCAGTCATTGAAGGGCTCGGACGCTTTGTTAGGGACTGTAATTTCAGTGTTGTAGATCGAATAGTGCGGCGACACCGAGAACTCGTCGGTGATCGGGATGCCGAGCCGCAGCGTGCCGCCGGTCACGAAGGTCCGGTAGAGCGTGTACTGCGTGTTGTCGTTCTGCTTGGCGAACAGGTCGAAGCCCGCCGCGATGCGCGTATTCAGGATGTAGGGCTCGGTGAAGGAGAAATCGACGCCGCGCGCGTTCTCGCCCTCCTGCACGGCGAGCTTCACGAACTGGCCGCGACCCAGGAAGTTGGTTTCGGTGACGGCCAGTTCGGCGATGAAGCCGTCCGTGGTCGAGTAGCCTCCCGAGATCGAGAAGGACCCGGTGGGCTGGTCCTCGACCTCCACGTTGATGATCACGCGGTCGGCCGCCGAGCCGGCCTCGTTGGTGATCTTCACCTTCTTGAAGTAGCCGAGGCTGTTCAGGCGGCGCTCGGCGCGGTCGACCAGCACCTTGTTGTAGGGGTCGCCCTCGCCGATGTCGAACTCGCGGCGGATCACGTAGTCGCGGGTCCGGGTGTTGCCGCGGATGTTGATCCGCTCGATGTAGACGCGCGGGCCGTCATCGACCACGAAGCCGAGCGTGACCTGGTGGGTGGTGGGGTCGCGGTCGCCGCGCGGCCGGACCTGGGAAAACGCGAAGCCCCGGCGTGCCACCTCGCGGGTCAGCGCTTCCGTGGTCCGCTCGACGCGGTCGCCGTCGTAAACGTCGCCGGGGCCGATGCGCAGGAACTTCTCCAGCTCCGCTCCAGGCACCTCGGGTAGATGGGAGTCGACCCGCACGGCGCCGACCGTATACTGGGCGCCCTCCTCAACCGTGATAGTGACGACGTAGCCGAGCTTCTCAGCGTCGAACTTCACTTCCGAGTTGATGATGCGGAAGTCCGCGTAGCCGTTGCGCAGGTAAAAGCGGCGGATCAGCTCCTCGTCGGAGGCGATCTTGTCGGGATCGTAAACGTCGGAGGTCTTGAAGAAGGACAGGAAGTTGGACTCGGTCGTGGTCATCAGCCCGCGCAGCTTGCTCGCGCCGAAGGCCTTGTTGCCGGCGAAGTTGATCTCCTTGACGCCGGTCTTGTCGCCCTCGTCGATGGTGAATACCACGTCGAGCCGCCCGTTGGGGAGGTCGACGGTGCGGACCGTGACCTTGGCGTTGCCCCGCCCGGACTGGCGGTAGGCCTCTACGATGCGCTGCACGTCGGCCTGCACCACCGTGGGCGAATAGGGCCCGCGCGACTTGGACTGCAGGATCGGGGTCAGCTGATCGCCCTTGATCTTGCTGTTTCCCTCGAAGGCGACCCGGTTGATGACGTTGTTCTCGGAAACCGTCACCACGATCGTGCCGCCCTGCTGGCTGACGCGCACGTCCGAGAACAGGCCGGTGGCGTAAAGGTCCTTGACGGCCTGATTCACGTCGCCCTGGTTGGAACCCGTGAAGTAGGTCCGCACCGTTTCGGCATCGACGCGGTGGTTGCCCTGCACCACGATGTTGGCCGCGACGGCCGGCGAAGCCATCCCGGCCAGCATGACGGACAGGACCGTCACGACGGCGAGACGGTTCAAGAACCCGCGTAGAAACTGCATGTACTCTCGGTCCCCGTCAAACCGGTGGCGCCGGAGCACCGCCGGTTCTCAACCCGCACGCGAAATTGTCATGGTTTCCGTAACCGTGGTCCGGTCCCCAGGGCTCCGTTATTTCAGGTTTTCGCTTCTACAAGGTTTACGAGGACCCGCAAGCCGCATTCAGCTCCGCTTCGGTCAAAGCCGGGGAGCGTGACCCTGGGGCCACGCAAGTCGCTGAAATGCCATAATTAACTTACGAAATATCGCGAAATGTCGTTGTACGTGGCGCAGAGCATCAGTGCCGCCACGACCGCGATGCCGATACGGAATCCGTATTCCTGCACCCGCTCGCTGAGCGGACGCCCCCGCAGCGCCTCGATGCAGCAGAACAGCAGCCGGCCGCCGTCAAGGGGCGGGATCGGCAGCAGGTTGAAGAAGCCGATCGACACCGAGAAGAAGGCCGCAAGGTTCAGCAGGGCCGCGAACCCGAGCTGGACGACCTTGTCGGTGACCTCGACCATGCGCACCGGGCCCGACAGCTGGGACACCGTTTCGCGGCCGACCAGCAGCCCGCCGATGTAGCTGACCGTCCGGCTCACCACGTACCAGCATTCGCCCACCGCGGCCGAAACGGCCTTGGCGGGTCCGAGGCGCATGACGCTGTAGTCGGCCGGATCGCTGGACGCGCCGAGCCCCAGGACGCCGATCCGGGCGGTTCCGAACTGGCCCTTCACGTCCTTGCGCTCGGGCGTGGCGGCGAG
>CAXTEP010000226.1:2897-4331 GCA_964243125.1 uncultured Lichenihabitans sp.
GCGGGGCGGCCCGCGAAGGTGTGGGCGCGGTCGACCGGGGGTTGGCCGGGTTCGGGCGGCACGGGACGGGCCGACACGTCGCTGTCGCCGTGGAACTTGACGTAGCCGCCGAGCGGGATGGCGGCGAGCCGCCAGCGCGTGCCCCGGCGGTCGCGGAAGCTCGCGATCTCCGGGCCGAAGCCGATCGAGAAGGCATCGATCCTGGCGCCGCACAGGCGGCCCGCCAGGAAGTGGCCGAGCTCGTGAAAGAACACCACCAGCACCAGCAGAAACAGGTAGCCGAAAACCGTGGTGACGTGGGTGGACAGGATCATGCCGGCGCTCCGGGGCCGCGCGGGGCCGTGCTGGAGCGGCCGGCGTGGTTACCAATGGGTTTACAATGTCCCCGATCCGGACCTAATCCAAGAGTGCCGCGGCTCTTTCTCGCGCCACATGGTCAACGGCGAGCGCGTCGGCGACGCTTTCGGGCAGGCGCGCGGTTCCGTCGGCCAGCATCTCGTCGCAGATCCGGGCCACCAGCCCCACCATGGCCCCGAAGGCGAGCCGGCCGGCCAGAAAGGCCGCGACCGCGACCTCGTTGGCGGCGTTGAGCACGGTGGGCAGGCCGCGGCCGGTCGCCATCGCGTCCCGGGCCAGCCGCAGGGCCGGGAAGCGGTCGAGGTCGGGCGCCTCGAACGTCAGGGTGCCGACCTTGGCGAGATCCAGCTTGCGGGCGCCGCTTTCCAGCCGGTCCGGGTAGGCGAGGCAATGGGTGATCGGCACCCGCATGTCCGGCAGGGCCATGCCGGCCGTCACCGACCCGTCCGCGAAGGACACGAGCCCGTGGACCACCGATTGCGGATGCACCACGACGTCCAGGCGCTCGGGCGCGATGCCGAACAGGTAATGGGCCTCGATGAGTTCGAGCCCCTTGTTCATCAGGCTCGCCGAGTCGATCGTCACCTTGGGGCCCATGGCCCAGTTGGGATGGGCCAGCGCCTCGGCCACGGTGGCGGCCGCGATGCGGTCGGCGTCCCAGGTGCGGAACGGCCCGCCCGAGGCCGTCAGCGTCATGCGCTCCACGGTCTCGACCGGCGCGCCGCCGAGCGCCTGGAAGATGGCGTTGTGCTCGCTGTCGAGCGGCAGCACGGTGGCGCCCGCGGCCGCCACGGCCCGCATCACCGGCGCGCCGGCGCAGACCAGCGTTTCCTTGTTGGCGAGCGCCACCGTGCGCCCGGCCGCAAGCGCCGCGTGGGTCGGCAGCACGCCGACCGTGCCCGCGACGGCCGCGATCACGAGATCGGCCGGACGGGTCGCGGCTTCCACGACCGCCTCGGGGCCGGCCGCGGCCTCGATGCCGCTCGACCCGAGCGCCTCCTTGAGGGCCCGGTAGGCGTCGGGATCGGCCACCGCGGCGAAGCGCGCGTTCAGCGCCACGGCGGTGCGGGCCAGCGC
>CAXTEP010000227.1:0-2635 GCA_964243125.1 uncultured Lichenihabitans sp.
CAGGGCGTCGACGCCGAAGCCGCAGACGCCTGAGCGGGAGGATCACCATGCCATCTCCCGACAGCAAGACGCTCGTGGTCGAACAGACCCGGAGCCCGATCGGGCGTCCGAGCGAGCAGCGCAGCACGCTCATCGGCCTTCGGCTCAACAAGATCGGGCGCCGTTCCACCCTTGAAGACACGCCGGCCGTGCGGGGCATGATCGCCAAAGTGGCGCACATGGTCCGCATCGTCGAAGGCCAGTGAGGAGCGCGACCATGAAGCTCAATGGCATTTCCGACAACGACGGAGCCAGCAAGGCCCGCATGCGCGTGGGCCGCGGCATCGGCTCCGGCAAGGGCAAGACGGGCGGCCGGGGCGTCAAGGGCCAGAAGGCCCGGACCGGCGTGCGCATCAAGGGGTTCGAGGGCGGTCAGATGCCGCTGCATCGGCGCCTCCCCAAGCGCGGCTTCACCAACCTGTCCAGGCTGGATTACAACGAGGTCAACGTCGGACGCGTCCAGCAGGCCGTCGAGGCCGGCAAGCTCGCCGAGGGCGTGGTGACCGTGGCGGCGCTGGTGCAGGCCGGCGTGGTGTCGAAGCCGCGCGACGGCGTCAAGCTGCTCGGCATGGGCGAGCTGAAGGCGGCGCTGACCTTCGAGGTCGCGGCGGCCTCCAGGTCGGCCGTCGAGGCGATCGAGAAGGCGGGCGGCCGGGTCACTTTGCTGATCGCGCCCGCGCCGGTGGAAGCCGCGGCGGAGTGACGGCGATCCTTTTCCCGCGGGCGGGAGAGGGTGCCGGGCGGAGCGGACGAGGGTCGCGGGATCCGCGTCCGACGTATCGCGTCACCTCTGACCGGGACGGGGGCGGTCCGGCGAGGTCAGCGTTTGCATGCGGGGCGCCGTTGTTGCCGGCACCCCGTTTTCATCAAGGTTCGACGCCACTAGGGTGAAGACCTGCGCTCCCGTGGAGCGCACGAGATCGACCCGTCCGATCGCGGCCCCGCGGCGGCGTCGGGCAGCGGTCCTGGAGCAAGACAATGGCGTCGGCGGCTGAGCAGCTAGCAGCAAACATCAACCTCTCGGCCTTCGGCAAGGCTGAAGAACTCAAGAAGCGGATCTGGTTCACGCTCGGCGCCCTGGTGATCTACAGGCTCGGGACCTACATCCCGCTGCCCGGCATCGACCCGGAAGCCTTCGCGGCCAATTTCGCGGGCCGCAACCAGGGCGTGCTCGAACTCTTCAACATGTTCTCGGGCGGTGCCGTGCAGCGCATGGCCATCTTCGCCCTGAACATCATGCCCTACATCTCGGCCTCGATCATCGTCCAGCTGCTGACCTCGGTGATCCCGTCGCTGGAAAGCCTGAAGAAGGAGGGCGAGGCGGGCCGCAAGGTCATCAACCAGTACACCCGCTATCTCACGGTGGTGCTGGCCGCGTTTCAGGCCTACGGGATCGCGGTCGGGCTCGAAGGCCAGAACGGCGTCGTGTCGGCGCCCGGCATCTTCTTCCGCATCTCGACGGTCCTGACCCTGATGGGCGGCACCATGTTCCTGATGTGGCTCGGCGAGCAGATCACCTCGCGGGGCATCGGCAACGGCTCGTCGCTGATCATCTTCGCGGGTATCGTGGCGGCGTTTCCGGCCGCCATCGCCAACACGCTCGAACTCGGGCGGCAGGGCGCCCTGTCCACCGGCCTGATCCTGCTCGTGCTCGTCATGGCGGTGGCGGTGATCGCCTTCATCGTCTTCATGGAGCGGGCGCAGCGGCGGCTGCTGATCACCTACCCGAAACGGCAGGTCGGCAACCGCATGTTCGAGGGCCAGACCTCGTTCCTGCCGCTCAAGCTGAACACAGCGGGCGTGATCCCGCCGATCTTCGCGTCCTCGCTGCTGCTGCTGCCCACCACGGTCGCGAACTTCACGCAGGCGAGCGGCAGTACCGGGATCCTGTCGACGCTGGTGACCTTCCTGGGACGCGGGCGGCCCGTCTACGAGCTCGCCTACGTGGGCCTGATCGTGTTCTTCGCCTTCTTCTACACCGCGGTCGTGTTCAACCCGGTCGAGACGGCCGACAACCTGAAGAAGCACGGCGGATTCCTGCCGGGCATCCGGCCCGGCGAGCGCACCGCGCAGTACATCGATACCGTGCTGACCCGCATCACGGTGCTGGGCGCCGCCTACCTGGCGATCATCTGCCTCCTGCCCGAACTGCTGATCTCCTACGCGGCCCTGCCGTTCTACTTCGGCGGCACCTCTCTGCTGATCATCGTCAGCGTCACCATGGACACGGTTGCGCAGATCCACGGCCACCTTCAGGCCCACCAGTACGAGGGGCTGATCAAGAAGTCGCGGCTGCGCGGCGGGAAGAAGCGATGAGGATCGTCTTCCTCGGACCGCCCGGCGCCGGCAAGGGAACGCAGTCGGAGCGCCTGCGGGTCGCCTTCGGCATCCCCCAACTGTCGACCGGCGATATGCTGCGGAGCGCCGTCAAGGCCGGCACGCCGGTGGGCGTGCGGGCCAAGGCCGTGATGGACGCGGGCCTCCTCGTGTCGGACGAGATCGTGGTGGGCATCGTGGCCGACCGGATCGAGGAGGCTGACGCCCGGCGCGGCTTCATCCTCGACGGCTTTCCCCGGACGGTCGCCCAGGCCGAGGC
>CAXTEP010000227.1:2735-4286 GCA_964243125.1 uncultured Lichenihabitans sp.
AGGCCAGGCGTCCGGACGGGGCGGCCGGCTTTTTTCGTTCGAACGACGCCCTGCACGAGACAGCAGCCGGGTGGGCTCTCGCCCCTCGATGGAGTGAACCACGTGGCCCGTATCGCAGGCGTTAACATCCCGACCAACAAGCGCGTCACCATCGCGCTGCAATACATCCACGGCATCGGCGCCAAGAAGGCCGAAGAGATCTGCGAGAAGGTCAGCATCCCGGCCGAACGTCGCGTGGCCCAGCTCACGGATGCCGAGGTGCTGCAGATCCGCGAAACGATCGACCGCGATTACCTCGTCGAGGGCGACCTTCGCCGCGAAACGTCCATCAACATTAAGCGCCTCATGGACCTGGGCTGCTATCGCGGCCTGCGTCACCGCCGCAGCCTGCCGGTGCGCGGGCAGCGGACCCACACCAATGCCCGCACCCGCAAGGGCAAGTCGAAGCCGATCGCCGGCAAGAAGAAGTAGTCTCGGTTTCCCGAGCGCCTGGCATGACGGGCGCGTTTGAAGGATCAGCAGTTTGGCCAAGGAAGCAACCAACCGCGTTCGCCGCCGCGAGCGCAAGAACATCGCGTCCGGCGTGGCGCACGTGAGCTCGACGTTCAACAACACCATGATCACCATCACGGACGCGCAAGGCAACACGATCTCCTGGTCGTCGGCCGGCACGATGGGGTTCAAGGGGTCGCGCAAGTCGACGCCCTACGCGGCCCAGATGGCGGCCGAGGATGCGGCCCGGAAAGCGACCGAGCACGGCATGCGGACCCTTGAGGTCGAGGTGTCGGGTCCGGGTTCGGGGCGCGAATCGGCCTTGCGCGCCCTGCAGGCGTCCGGGTTCACGGTGACGTCGATCCGCGACGTGACGCCCATTCCTCACAATGGCTGCCGGCCCCGCAAGCGTCGCCGCGTTTGAGATCCGGCCGTCCGCGGCGTCGGGCCTCCTCCGGGTCCGGGCCGACGCGGGCGCATCAGCCAAACAGATTCATGCGGCCGTCGCCGTCCCTATCCCGATGCTTCGCGGCGTCGGGCCGTGCTTTTTGAAGGTGATCTCGTGATTCACAAGAACTGGCAGGATCTGATCAAGCCCAACAAGCTGGAGGTCGCCTTGGGCGACGATCCCAAGCGGACCGCCACCATCGTGGCCGAACCGCTGGAGCGAGGCTTCGGCCTGACGATGGGCAATGCGCTCCGCCGCATCCTCCTGTCATCCCTGCAGGGTGCGGCCGTGACGGCCATCCACGTCGACGGCGTGCTGCACGAGTTCTCGTCCATTCCCGGGGTGCGGGAGGATCTGACCGACATCGTCCTCAACGTCAAGGACATCGCGATCAGGATGCAGGGCGAAGGCCCCAAGCGCGTCGTGCTGAAGAAGCAGGGCCCGGGCCGCGTCACGGCCGGCGACATCGCCACTGTCAACGACGTAGTGGTGCTCAACCCCGAACTGGTGATCTGCACCCTCGACGAGGGGGCCGACATCCGCATGGAACTGACCGTCGAGACCGGTAAGGGCTACGTCCCGGCCGACCGCAACCGTTCGGAAGACGCGCC
>CAXTEP010000228.1:0-4126 GCA_964243125.1 uncultured Lichenihabitans sp.
CCGCAGAAGGCCACGGTGGCGGCGCACCACAGGGCGAGGGGCGAGTAGGCCGCCACCAGCGCGTTGTGGCGGGTGCCGCACAGCGAGGTCGCCAGCCGGCACAGGCTCGAATCCGCCACGAGGCAGCGGCCAGCCTCCGTCACGGAAAGATAGTCGTTGCTGACCGTCGGCCAGAAGGTGAGGCCCCACCACGCGATCGCCGCCCCCACGGCCATGCTGCCTGCCGCGAGCAGGACGGAAGGGTTCCGCGCGGCGCTCACGCCGGGCTTCCCAGTTCGAGCGCCTCCAGCACGGTGCCGCGCAGCGCGATCAGGTCGGGGTCGTTCCGCCGGCGGGGATAGGGCTTGTCGACCGCGATCTCGGCCCGGATCCGTGCCGGCCTGTCGGTGAACACGATCACGCGGCTCGCGAGCAGGAGCGCCTCCTCGATGTCGTGGGTGACCAGCAGGACCGTGAACCCGAGCCGCATCCAAAGCTCGGCCAGCTCGTCCTGCAGCGTCATCCGGGTCAGCGAGTCGAGCTTGCCGAGCGGCTCGTCGAGCAGCAGCATGGCGGGTTCGTTGACCAGCGCCCGGGCCAGGGCGGCGCGCTGCGCCATGCCGCCCGACAGCTGGTGCGGGTAGGCGTCGGCGAAATCCCCGAGCCGGACCCGCGCCAGCGCCGCGTCGACCTTGCCGGACTGGCCGTGCAGCTGGCCGCGCGCATCGAGCCCGGTGGCGACGTTCTTCCACACCGACCGCCACGGGAACAGCGTGGCGTCCTGGAACATCAGGGTGCGCGAGTGGTGCGGCTTGCGCACCGGCTCGCCGCCGGCCTGCACGGCCCCCGAGGTCGGGCGGTCGAGGCCGGCCGCGAGGCGCAGCAGGGTCGACTTGCCGCAGCCCGACGGGCCGATCAGCGCCGTGAACGAGCCGGCCGGACAGCGGAGCGTCACGTCCTGCAGCACCGGCAGGGTGCCGTCGCGCAGCCGGTAGGCGTGGTCGATGTTGTACATGTCGAGCGACAGGGCGCCCGGCACCGCGGCGGGCGCGGCGGGGGGCTTCCATCCGGTGAACACCGACATCACAGAAACCCCTTCTGCCATTGGAGGAGGCGGTCGCGCCCGACGAACAGCAGCCGGACGATGCCCGAGCACAGCACCGCCATGATGACCAGGGCCGCGTAGACGTTGGCGTAGGCCGAGTAGGAGGTTTGGAACTGGATGTACCAGCCGAGCCCGTATTTGGCCCCGAGCATCTCGGCCACCACCATCACGGCGAACGAGGTGTAAAGGCCCATGAACAGGCCCACGAAGGTGTGCGGCAGCGCGGCCGGCACGGCGACGCGGCTGATGAGGTACCAGGGTCCCGCGCCGAGCACGCGGCTGACGTCGTAATAGGCCCGGTTCACCGACCCGACGCCCGACGCCGTGAGGATCGCGACCGGGACCCCGGACGCCAGCGCCACGATGAAGATGCTGGCCGCAAACGTGGTCGGGAAGAAGAAGAACGTGCAGGGGATCCAGGCGGTGGCCGGCACCGGGCCGATCAGCTTGAGGATCGGCATGCCCCAGTAGCTCACGCGGCTCGACCAGCCGAGCGCGACCCCGAGCACGTAGCCCACCGCCACCCCCGCCCCGAAGCCCAGCGTCCACAGGCGCAGCGTGTAGCCGATGCAGGTCAGCAGGCGCGACCAGTCGACCACGTAGACGTTGAGCAGGCCCTGCGGCGGCGAGAAGAAGGGCTTCGGCAGCCACCCGAGCTTGGCGGTGGTCAGCTCCCAAAGGGCGAACCAGACGCCGAGCGCGACGAACCAGGGCCCGTAGTGGACGAGCGTGCGGCCCGGTCGTCCGAGCCGGCCCACGGCCGGCGACAGAACCGCGAGCAGAACCGCGCCGCCGCCGAGCAGGGCCGCGAACAGCGGCGTGCTGCCCCACTTGACCACGTCGGGCAGCGCCACCGTGACCAGGGCCGCGACCGCCCAGGCCACGGCCGCCACGAGCCCCGTCGTCCATACGGGGATGTCCCGGAGCCGAACGGCCGCCAGCGCCGATCCCGTGCGGATGGCATCCGTCATGGTCGGGTCCCGCGCCTCAGGCCAGGATGTCGAGGGTGACGTGCCGGGCGAGATCCGCCGCGTCGGTGGTCGGGTCGATGACCTTGGTCAGCTTCAGGTCCTCGATCGACACCTGGATCTGGTCGGTCAGCGCCTTGCCCACGGGATGGTTGTGGAACACCATCGAGGCGAGGTCGTCGCGCAGGTCCTCGACCGGCATGCCGGGCTTGAGATTGTCGAAATACCACTGCGCCACCTCGTCGGGATGGGCGGCGGTGTAGTCGTGGATCTCGAGGTTGGCGACCGCGATGCGCCGCACCGCATCCTTGTTGGCCTCCAGGAAGGGTCCGTTGGCGCCCAGCACGCAGCACACCCGCCCCTCGTAGACGCCCGACTGCGTGTCGGCGATCGTGGTCAGGCCGTCGTTCTTCTGCAGCGCGTAGCCCCAGGGGTCCATGTGGGCCGCGAGGTCGGCGTCGCCGCGCTTGAGCGCCTCGCCGACGAGCGGGAAGGGCACGTACACCCATTCCACGTCCTGCTCGGGGTCGAGCCCCGCCTTGGCCAATGTCACCGAGAAGGCGATCTTGGGCGGCGCGCCCGGTTCCCAGGTGACGATGCGCTTGCCCTTGATCTGCGACAGGCTTGTGATGCCGGAGGCCTTGGACGCCATCAGGCGCTGGCAGCCGCCGTGCGAGCCGACGAACAGCTTGACGTCGAACCCCTGCTCCAGCGGCTTCAGCCAGTCGAGCACGAGGCCGGCCCCGACATCGGCCTTGTTGGTGGCGAGCGACTGGATCAGCGTTTGCCCGCTGGCGCCCTGGTAGAACAGCTCCACGTCGACGTTCTGCCGGGCGTAGAACCCCTTGGCGACCCCGAAGGCGAGCGGCGAATGGCAGGCCGCGACCTCCGTCCAGGCGAGCCGCACCTTCGGGGCCGGGCCGGCGATCGCGGGCGAGAAGATCTTTGGGCCGGCCGCGGCCGCGAGCGACGCCGTGGCGCCGACCGCGCCGGCGGTCTTGAGGAGGGTGCGCCGGGAAAGCGGCGTGCTGGCAGCGTCGGTCATGGCTGGTCCTTGATGGTCGTGAGGGGAGGGTCAGGCGGCCCGGAGCGCGGGCCGCGCGCCAACTGTCGCGCCGGCCCTGTCGAGCGCCTGGCTGAGGTCGCTGATGATGTCGTCGGGATGCTCGATGCCGACCGACAGCCGGACGTAGCCGGGCGTCACGCCCGTCAGGAGCTGGTCCTCGGGGGTCAGCTGGCTGTGCGTGGTCGAGGCCGGGTGGATGGCGAGCGAGCGCGCGTCGCCGATGTTGGCGACGTGGTGGAACAGCTGCAGGGCGTCGATGAAGGCCCGCCCGGCCTCGACCCCGCCCTTCAGCTCGAAGCCGACCAGGGCGCCGTAGCCCCCCTTGAGCACGGCATCGGCGCGGCGGCGCGCTTCGCCCTCCTGCAGCCCGGGGAAGATCACGGTGGTGACGTCGGGATGCCGCGACAGAAAATCCGCCACCTTGACAGCGTTCTCGTTGTGCTGGCGCATCCGCAGCGGCAGCGTTTCCAGCCCCTGGATGAACTGGAAGGCGTTGAACGGCGCCACCGCGGCGCCGATGTCGCGCAGCAGCTTCACCCGCGCCCGCATCAGGTACGCGATGGGCCCCAGCGGCTTGGCGGCCTCAAGCCAGACCGCGCCGTTGTAGGCCGGGTCCGGCCGGCTTAGCAGCGGGAAGCGCGCGGCGTGCCGCTCCCAGGGGAAGGTGCCGCCGTCGACGATCACGCCGCCGATCGATGTGCCGTGCCCGCCGATGTACTTGGTGGTCGAGTAGACCACGACCGCGGCCCCGTGTTCCAAGGGCCGGGCGATCAGGGGCGAGGCCGTGTTGTCGACGATCAGCGGCACGCCGAGCCCACGGCCGATGTCGGCCACCTCCCGGATCGGGAACACCTGCAGCTTGGGATTGGGCAGGGTTTCGGCGTAGTAGGCCCGCGTCCGGTCGTCGGTGGCGCGGCGGAAGTTCTCGGGATCGGCCGGGTCGACGAAGCGGGTCTCGATGCCGAACTGCTTCAGCGTGTGGGCGAACAGCGCCCAGGTGCCGCCGTA
>CAXTEP010000229.1:0-1954 GCA_964243125.1 uncultured Lichenihabitans sp.
CCACGCCGGCGGCGGCTCCGGCCAACCCGTTGAAGCCGTCTCCCGCGGTTGCGGCCGCCCCCGCCACGACGCCCGCCGCCCCGTCGCCGGCCGCCGCCCCGTCCGGCAAGCAGGCCTCGCCCGGCCGGGTCGCCTTCGTGGCGCGGGAACGCCAGTGCGGGACCGAGTGGAAGGCCAACAAGGCCGCGCTGGTGGCCCAGACCCCCGGGCTGACCTGGCCCAAATACCTGAGCCAGTGCAACACGCGCCTCAAGGCCGCCGGCCAGTAGCCTCGCCGGTTCACAGGTAGGCGGCCCCGGCCAGGATCGTGCCGGCCGCCCCGAGCGCGATCGAGACGTACCAGGGCCAGCGCCGCCCGCGCGTGATGATGGCGATCGTGGCCACCGCGATGGACACGTGCAGCAGGGTCACGGCGGCGGTCAGCACGTGGTGGCGGTGCTCGTGCGTCTCGCTTTCGGCCAGCGCGGCGTCGCGCTCCTTTTCGAGGTCCTCGGCCCGGGCCCGGGCCGCCGTCCCGTCCTTGTCGTATTGCTGCGACTTGCGGGCGAGGTCCGCCTGGCGGTCGGGGGACGCGGTCGCGCCCGCCAGGTCGTACAGGTTCTTCTTGATGCTCTGCGCCTCGAAGAAGCTCCACGAGTCGGTCGCCTGGTTCTGAAACAGGACCGATCCGTTCTTGTCCGCGATGGCCCGGCCGCTTTCCACGGTTTCGAAGCTGCCCACGGTGGCGGCCACGACCGCCAGGATGGCGATCGTGACCGAAACCTGCGTCAGGAACGCGTTGCCGGAATGGGCCGCATGCTCGGCATGTTCGGCGTGTTCGAGGTGTTCGGTCGGCGACTGGCTCATGCGGGTCCTCGATCAACCGACCGTGGAACCGCCGCGGTCGGAGCCGTTGTGTTTTGGGCGAAGCTGTGGAACACCGCAGCCGCGGCGCCCGGGACCCCAGCGCGACCCGGTCCGGCGAGTCGCGCTGGGCCTCGGAACGCGAGGGCCGTGCTCGATCCATCCTCTATTCCAGGTCGACCGGCAAGAAGGCGGGAAGATGATCCAGGGTGACGCGTTGCGGGTGGAGCGGAGCACGGCCGATCTCCGCCGCGCCATGGTGGACAACCAGATCCGGACGTTCGACGTGACCGACCAGCCGGTGCTGGAGCGCTTCACCGTCGTGCCCCGCGAGATGTTCGTTCCCGCGGCGCTCGCGTCCCTGGCCTATTCGGACGCGCCGTTGGCGCTGCCGCCCGCGCGGCCGGGCACTGAGGCGCGGGTGCTGATGCTACCCATGTTCCTGGCGCGGCTGATCCAGGGCGCCACCGTCAAGGCCGCCGATCGCGTGCTGGTCGTGGGAGCCGCGAGCGGCTACACGAGCGCCATCCTGTCGGGACTGGCCGGACGGGTGACCGCGCTCGACAGCGAACCGGAGCTGGCGGCCGCGGCCGCGGCCCGCTTCGCCGCACTCGGCCTGGGCAACGTCGACACCGCCACGGGGCCGCTCGCGGCCGGCCACGCGGCCGGGGCGCCCTACGGCGTGATCGTGATCGACGGCGCCGTCGAGGACGGCTACGGGGCCGTGCTGGCCCAGGTCGCCCCGGGTGGCTGCCTGGTGACGGTGGACGCGAAGTCGAGCACCGCGACCCGCCGTGCCGGCAAGGCCGTGCGGTTCGACAGGATCGGCGGCGAGTTCAGCGCGCGGCCCCTGTTCGACGCCACCGTGCCAGTGCTGCCGGAGTTCCGGGCCAAGCCCGTTTTCGTGTTCTGAACGCGGTCCGATGGCGCGGGAGGCCACGACGGTCTCCTGCGACCGAGCTGACCCTGCATGTCCCGACGGCCGGACGGTGCCGGACCGCACGTGTCGTATTTTTGCGGCAGGTCGTTGATTTCGCCCGGCCTTGGCGGGCGGGGCGCGCCGTCCACCCCCGTTTGCGGTAAGCTCCGCCGGAAGCGATGATGGCCGGGT
>CAXTEP010000229.1:2054-4109 GCA_964243125.1 uncultured Lichenihabitans sp.
CGCGCCGTCCACCCCCGTTTGCGGTAAGCTCCGCCGGAAGCGATGATGGCCGGGTTCGGGTGATCGGACGGATGCGCGGGCGATGGTCCGCCCCGTCGGTGTCCTTGGCATCCGGCCGGCACGAGCCAAGGTTGAAGCATGCTGTACAGAAGGTTGATGCAGCCCGGGTCGCTCCGGTTCGCGGCGAGTGCTCCGCTGGCGGCGTTGGTCTTGACGGCTTCTTGGGCCCTTCCCGCGCGCGCCGACACGCTGAACGGCGTTCTCGCCCGTGCCTACGTCAACAACCCGCAGCTCAACGCTCAGCGGGCCGGGACGCGCGCGGTCGACGAGAACGTGCCGCTCGCTAATTCCGGCTACATGCCCAAGGTCAACGGAGTCAGCACCTTCGGGTTCCAACACGAGGATTTCGCCACTTCGGTGACCGGTGTCGCCTCCACGGCGGCGGCGGCCGGCGCTGGCGCCGGCGCAGCGGCCGGTGCTGTAGGTGGCGCCAGCGGGACCGCAGGGACCGGCGGGGTCGGGGGAAGCTCTTTCACCGGCGGCACCGGGGGGTCCGGCGTTTCCAGCACCGACACGGTTCCACGCACCGTCGGCCTAACGGTCACCCAGACCCTGTTCGACGGGTTCCGGACCCCCAATTCGATCCGGCAGGCCGAATCCAATGTGTTCGCGTCCCGCGAGCAGCTGAGGAACATCGAGCAGAGCATCCTGCAGAGCGCCGCCCAGTCCTACATGGACGTGCTCCGCGACACGGCCGTGCTCGACCTGCGCAACAGCAACATCAAGGTCCTCGAGGAGCAGCTCCGCCAAACGCAGGACCGCTTCAAGGTCGGCGAGGTCACGCGGACCGACGTGGCGCAGGCCGAGGCCGGGCTGGCGGGTTCGCGCGCCGACTACTACACGGCGCAATCGAACCTGCAGAACTCGATCGCGAGTTTCCGGCAGGTCGTGGGCATCCAGCCCACGCGTCTGGAGCCCGCGCGGCCGATCGACCGCTACCTGCCGGCGACGCTGGCCGAAGCCATCAACATCTCGCAGGTCGAGCACCCTTCGGTGCAGTCCGCGCTGCACCAGGTGGATGCCGCGGCCCTGCAGGTCAAGATTGCTGAAGGCGCCCTGTACCCGACCGTCAGCGTTCAGGGCTCGGTCAACAAGGCCTACGATTTCCAGAGCCTCCCGGGTTCGGACGTGTTCGTCGGTTCGGTGATCGGCTCGGTGAACGTGCCGATCTACGAGGGCGGCGCCACTTACGCGACGATCCGCCAGTCCAAGGAGAACCTCAGCCAGGCCCGGCTGCAGACCGACGTCCAGCGCGAGAACGTGCGGGCTGCGGTGATCTCCGCCTGGGGCCTGCTCGACTCGTCGCGGGCCACCGTGCAATCCGACCAGGCGCAGGTGAACGCATCCGAGATCGCCCTCAACGGCGTGCGCGAGGAAGCGCGCGTGGGGCAGCGCACAACGCTCGACGTGCTCAACGCGCAGCAGACGGTCCTGAACTCGCGCGTGTCCCTGGTCGGTGCGCAGCGCGACCGCGTCGTCGCATCCTACGCGGTGCTGGCCACGGTCGGACGGCTGTCCGTAACCGCGCTCGGCCTCAAGATCCCGCAGTACAACCCGGTGGTTCACTTCGAGCAGGTCAAGGACAAGTGGTTCGGGCTGCGGACTCCCGACGGCAAGTAGCGGTTGGTGGACAAAGTTGGGCGACGGGCCCGTTTTTCGTTTCGGATGACCCCGAACGCCTTGTCCCGCCTGCGGGCGGCGGCTAGTTTTGCCCGGGCAGGGCGGCGCGGGCGCGGCGGTCGCGCGTTTCTGCGAGAGCGCCGACCCGATCCCATGCCGGGCTGAAGCAAGGGTAGAAAGCGTCAGAGGCCATGAGCGCGTTGAACGCACCAGTTTCGACCGACCCGACCGGATCCCGCTCGGAGCCGCGCGGGTCGGAACCGTCCATGGAGGACATTCTGGCGTCGATCAGGCGGATCATCGCGGACGACCAGTCGCGCCACGCCCCGCAGCTCAAGCGGCGTTTCACGCTGCCGGCGGGGTTGCCGGCCGACC
>CAXTEP010000230.1:0-4088 GCA_964243125.1 uncultured Lichenihabitans sp.
CTGCCGCCGGAGCACTACGACCAGATCTTCTCGGCCCACGGCACGATGATGATCTTCTTCGTCGCCATGCCGTTCATGATCGGGCTGATGAACTTCGTGGTGCCGCTGCAGCTCGGCGTGCGCGACGTCGCCTTCCCGACGTTGAACTCGGTCGGGTTCTGGCTCACCGCCACGGGCGCGCTGCTCGTCAACGTGTCGCTCGTGGTGGGCGAGTTCGCCCGCACCGGCTGGCTGCCCTACCCGCCGCTCTCCGAACTGCAGTACTCGCCCGGCGTCGGCGTCGACTACTATCTCTGGGCGATCGAGATCTCCGGCGTCGGCACGCTGGTGTCGGGCATCAACCTCGTCACCACGATCCTGAAGACGCGGGCGCCCGGCATGAACTACCTGCGCATGCCGATGTTCTGCTGGACGTCCCTGGTCTCGAACCTTCTCATCATGGCGGCCTTCCCGATCCTCACCGTCACCCTGGGGCTGCTGCTGCTCGACCGCTACCTCGGCTTCCACTTCTTCACGAACGAGGGCGGCGGCAACGTGATGATGTTCAACAACCTGATCTGGGCCTGGGGTCACCCCGAGGTCTACATCCTGATCATGCCGGCTTTCGGCATCTTCTCCGAAGTCATCTCGACCTTCTCAGGCAAGCCGCTGTTCGGCTACCGGTCGATGGTGGCGGCCACGATGGTGATCTTCATCCTGGCCTTCATGGTCTGGCTGCACCACTTCTTCACCATGGGGGCGGGGGCGGACGTCAACGCCGTCTTCGGCGTCACCACCATGATCATCGCGGTGCCGACCGGCGTGAAGGTGTTCAACTGGCTCTTCACCATGTACGGCGGCCGCATCCGCTTCGAGACCCCGATGCTGTGGGCGGTGGCGTTCGTGGTGACCTTCACCATCGGCGGCATGACGGGCGTGCTGCTGGCCGTGCCGCCGGCCGACTTCGTGCTGCACAACAGCCTGTTCCTGGTGGCCCACTTCCACAACGTGATCATCGGCGGCGTGCTGTTCGGGGGCTTCGCGGGCTACAGCTACTGGTTCCCGAAGGCCTTCGGGTTCCGCCTGCACGAGGGCTGGGGCAAGGCCGCCTGGGCGCTGTGGGTGGGCGGCTTCTACGTGGCCTTCATGCCGCTGTACGTCCTTGGGCTGCTCGGCATGACTCGGCGCATGCAGCACTACGACGACCCGGCCTGGCATCCCTGGCTCATCGTGGCGGCCCTCGGCGCCCTCATGATCCTTGCCGGCATCGGCTGCCAGGTCGTGCAGCTCGTCGTCAGCATACGCGGGCGGGAAGCTCTGCGCGACGAGACCGGCGACCTGTGGGATGGGCGTTCGCTCGAGTGGTCGACCGCCTCGCCGCCCCCGGCCTTCAACTTCGCGGTGGTGCCGAACGTCACCGGCGCGGAGCCCTACTGGGGCATGAAGCAGCAGGCGCGCGCCAGCGAGGCGCCGCACTACGAGCCGATCGAGATGCCGCGGAACAGTCCGACCGGCGTGATGTGCGCCTTCTTCGCCTTCGTGATGGGCTTCGCCCTGATCTGGCACATCTGGTGGATGGCGATCGCAGGCTTCGTGGGCGCCTACGCGACCTTCGTGGTCTTCGCTTGGCGCGATAGGACCGAATACGAGATCCCCGCCCGCGAGGTGGCGCGCATCGACGGCATCCACCGCCGTGCCCGCGCCGAGCACCTCGCCCATCTCGAGGCAGCACGGTGACCTCCGCGTTCGCGCCTCCGGCGGATCCGGGGATCGCCGACCGCAAGCGGGGACGGCCCCCCACCGCCGATCCGAACCGCGTGGGCCATGGCGGCTCCAGCGGCACGCCCACGGCGCGCGGACGCGGCACGGGCGGTCCCGCGCCCAAGCGGATCGTGGTGGGCTACGGCTTCTGGCTCTTCATCCTCAGCGACATCATCACCTTCTCGACGCTCTTCGCCGTGTACGCGGTGCTGCAGGGCAACACGGACGGCGGGCCGACCCCCGCGCAGGTCTTCGACCTCACCAACACCAAGATCGAGACCGCCTGCCTGCTCCTGTCGAGCTATGCGGGTGGGGTGGCGAGCCTCGCGGCGCGCGAAAGGAACACGCGGCTGTTCTTCGCCGCCATGGCGGCGACCTTCGCGCTCGGCGCCGTCTTCATCGGGCTCGAGGCCAAGGAGTTCGCCGACCTCGTCGGACGCGGCGCCGGCCCGACCCGCTCGGCCTTCCTGTCGTCCTTCTTCACGCTTGTCGGCTGCCACGGCCTGCACGTCACGGCCGGCCTGCTGTGGCTCCTGACCATGGTGGCGCAGGTGTTCGCCAAGGGGTTCCGCGACGACATCCTGCGGCGCTTCTACTGCTTCACCCTGTTCTGGCACGCGCTCGATATCGTGTGGGTCGCGGTCTTCACGGTGGTCTACCTGTTGGGGGTCTACGCATGAGCACCTCGGCCGACGGACGCGGCGGTCTCGCCAAACGCCTCGCCTGGCTGGGGCTGCTCGGTTTGGGTGCGCTCTGGGCGCGGTCGTCCGCCTCTGCCCCGGCCGAGGTGGCGTTGGCGGCCGGCGCGGGCACCGCGTCGGGGGACGCCGACGGCGCGCCCGCGCCGCATAGCCAAGCCGACCGCGGGCCCGGCGAGGAGCACCCGGACGACGCCGAGGCGACGAGCGGGCTGAAGGGCTACACGATCGGCTTCGGCTTGGCGACGCTGCTGACGGTGATCTCCTTCGGCCTGCCGGTCACGGGGCTGGTCTGGGGGCCGGTGCTGCCGGCGGCGCTGATCGTCTTCGCCATCGCCCAGATGGGCATACACCTCGTCTTCTTCCTGCACCTCACCACAGGGCCGGACAACGTCAACAACGTCATGGCGCTGGCTTTCGGTTGCTTCATCGTTTTCCTGGTGATCGGCGGATCGCTGTGGATCATGTCGCACCTCAACCACAACATGATCGGTATGGACCACATGATGCAGATGTAACCGCGACTTAAAACGGCAGATCGCGCTCGGATCGCGGCCAAAGACTCTTCATCGGTCAGTTCATCGACTGCGGTTGCGCTCATGTGCGCCAGGAGAACGGTAGTGACGCGACAACCCACGCACGAAATCTTCACAGCTGCAACGATCGCCACAGCGGCGATCGCCCCGTCGGCATGGTGGCGGCCCGGCGCCCTCGCGCAGACCGCCAATCGCAGCCCATCGAACGAGGGCGGCGGTCAGGTGTTGCCACCGGGCACGGTGGGTCGATCGGCTCCCTCCATGGACGAGCCACGGACTCCTGACGGAAGGCCCGCCGTACAGTCCGGGTCCTCGATCGACGCGAAGACCTGAAAATCGAGAAGCGGATGGATGGCGAGACCAGCGTCGGCAACGGGTGCTGAATGCACTGGCTCGCGGCACAACAATGGAGCGGTTCATGCGGGTAGGCTTGTTCGTCCCTTGCTACATCGACGCCTTCTATCCCGAGGTCGGCGTCGCGACCCTGGAGCTGCTTGAGCGTTTCGGGATGACGGTCGAGTATCCCTTCGACCAGACGTGCTGCGGCCAGCCGATGACCAACTCGGGATGCCACAAGGAGTCGGCCGCCACGGAAGCCCTGTTCGTGGAGAACTTCACCGGCTTCGACTACGTGGTGGCGCCGTCCGGATCCTGCGTGCATCAGGTGCGCTTCAGTCTCGACGCCATCCCGCAGACGCCCGCGGTGAAGCGGGTGCGCGAGACCACCTTCGAGCTCGTCGAGTTCCTGCACGACATTCTCAAAGTCGACGCCTTTCCCTGGGCGGAATTCCCACACAGGATCGGCTACCACAACAGCTGCAACACCCTGCGCGGGTTGGGGCATGCGCGGCCCTCGGAGCTGCAAGAGCCCTTCTTCTCGAAGCCGCTCGACCTGCTGTCCAAGGTGAAGGGCATCTCCTTCGTCGAGCCGGCCCGGGTCGACGAATGCTGCGGCTTTGGCGGCACATTCTCGGTGTTCGAGCCCGACGTGTCGGTCAAGATGGGCCACGACAAGGTGCGGGATCATGCCCAGGCCGGCGCCGAGTACATCGTCTCGGCCGACACGTCCTGCCTCATGCACCAGCAGGGCTGCGCCGAGCGCGTCGGCCTGCCG
>CAXTEP010000231.1:0-1387 GCA_964243125.1 uncultured Lichenihabitans sp.
GTCGACCGTTCGACGCTGTCGCAGCTCATCGACACCGAGGACCCCCGCCTGCCGCGCGCCGACACGCTGCTGGCGCTCGCGACCGTCGCGCACGTGTCGATCGACTGGCTTCTCGGGCTCAGCCAGCGCGAGGAGGTCGGCGCCGAGATCATCGAAGCCATGCTGCAGATCGAGGAGCACGCGGGCGGGCCGGCCGACGACCGTTTCGTGGCCTGGCTGAAGGAGGTCGAGGGCTACCGCATCCGGACCGTCCCGGTCGCCCTGCCGGACTTCGTCAAGACCGAGGCGGTGCTGCGCTTCCAGTACGGGCGCAACAACGCCAGCGCGTCCCTGACCGAGGAGATCGTCCGGGCCCGGCTCGACTACATGTGCCGGCCCGACAACGACGTCGAAGTCTGCGTGGCCCTGCAGGCCCTGGAAGCCTTCGCGGCCGGGCAGGATATCTGGGACGGCCTGCCCGTGGCGGACCGGCGCGAGCAGGTCGACTATCTGGCCGGCCTTTACCGCGATTCCTACCCGGGGCTGCGGCTCTACGTGTACGACCTGCGCACCGCCTATTCGGCGCCGTTCACGGTGTTCGGGCCGCGGCGTGCCGTGGTGTTCCTGGGGCCGAGCTACCTCGTGCTCAACGGGTCCGACCACATCCGCATGTTCGCGCGCCGCTTCGACGACCTGATCCGGCGGGCCGTGGTGCAGCCCCACGACGTCGGCCGCTTCCTGAGCGACCTCCGCGGCCGCTGCGCCGACAACCCCGGTCCGCGTTGAAACCGCCCGGGCCGCAACCCATGTTCCCACCCGGACGATGGGAGTTGTCGCCGCCATGCACGCCTTTGCCGCCTCCTCGACCGCCTTCCGGCACCACGCGCCGCTCGACACCCGGCTCCGCAAGCTCCGCCGCCTGGCCTGGCTGGTGGACGGCGCGTTCCGGTTGCCGGGCACGCGGTTCCGCTTCGGCCTGAACAGCCTGATCGGGCTGACGCCCGCGGCCGGCGACGCCGTGCTGGCCCTGATCTCGCTTTACATCGTCAACGAGGCGCGTCGCCTCGGCCTGCCCCGCGAAACGCTCGCCCGCATGGTGGGCAACGTCGCGGTCGAGGCCCTGGCCGGCACCGTGCCGGTGCTGGGCGACCTGTTCGACATGGGTTTCAAGGCGAACCTGCGCAACCTCGCCCTGATCGAGGAGCATTTCGGCGTCCCCGCCCGGCGCTGATCCCGCTCAGCCGATGCGCACCGTGCAGCGGCGCGCCAGCCGGGGCAGCAGGCGGCGCAGGTCGCCGGGCCGCAGCGCCACGCAGCCGGCCGTGGCGGTCCGGTCCGGCGCCATGACGTGGACGAAGATGGCGCTTCCCCGGCCCTTGCGCGGGCGGCTCTGGTTGTAGTCGATCAC
>CAXTEP010000231.1:1487-2742 GCA_964243125.1 uncultured Lichenihabitans sp.
GCGGGCCCGATCCGGCAGGGAAGCCGCAGGGTGCCGGCCAGCAGGACGGCCTCGCACCGGCGGCCCGGCCCGGCCACCACGCGGATGGTGCGCAGGAGGCCGTTGCGCCCCCCAGGCGGCGCGGCCCGGCCCACCGTCATTCCGGATCGCCCGGACCCGCGAGGCTTGCACTTGCGACCGTCTTTGCGCAATTTGGCCCGGCACGGACCGCGCGGGCGCCCGTTCCCGGCCGCAGGTCGGGCTTCTGCGCCGCGCCGACCGGGGAAGGGCTCGCATGTCTCAGGTTCGCAAGATCCTGATCGTGGACGACGACGACGACCTGCGGGAATTGCTGCTGGAGCAGTTCGCTTTCCACCATGAGTTCTGCCCTTCGGAGGCCGTCACGGCCGCCCAGGCCCTGGCGCTGACGCAAGGGGGCGGCCCCGACCTCGTGGTAATGGACGTGGGCCTGCCCGACATGGACGGGCGCGAGGCGGTCCGGATCATGCGCCGCGACGGGTTTCGAGGCCCCATCATCCTGATCACGGGCTACGCCACCGACGACGACACCGTGCTGGGCCTCGATTCCGGGGCCAACGATTACGTCAACAAGCCGTTCCGCTTCGCGGTGCTGCTGGCCCGCATCCGGGCCCACCTGCGCCAGCACGACGGCAGCCAGGACGCGCTGTTCCAGATCGGCCCCTACGTGTTCAGCCCCGGCGCCAAGCACCTGACCGACCCGGCCGGCACGCGGCTGCGCCTGACCGAGAAGGAGGTGGCCATCCTGCGCCACCTTTACCGCGCCGGCTCGCGGGTGGTGGACCGGGACACGCTGCTGCGCGAGATCTGGGGCTACAACGCGGCCGTGACCACCCACACGCTCGAAACCCACATCTACCGGCTGCGCCGCAAGCTCGAGGACGATCCCGCCCGGGCCCAGCTGCTCGTCACGGAGGCGGGCGGCTACCGGCTGGTGCCGTGAGCCCGGGGGTGCACCCGTGAGCCTCGACGGCGACATCCGGCGGCTCGCCGCCATCGCGCTCCTGGCCGAACTCGATCCGGAAGCCCTGCGGCTGCTCGCCTTCTCGGCCGAGACCCGGACGTTCCGGGCCGGCGACGTGCTGTTCCGGCGGGGCGAGCCGGGCGACGGCGGCTTCATGCTGACGGTCGGGTCGGTGAGCCTGGACGCGCGGCCCGGCGGCGGCGGCCGGCAGATCGTGGGGGCCGGCGCCCTGATCGGCGAGCGCGCCCTGATCACCGCCATGCCGCGCCCCAC
>CAXTEP010000231.1:2842-4082 GCA_964243125.1 uncultured Lichenihabitans sp.
AGGTCGGGGCTCAGCCACACGTGGTCGAGCCGGCGGCCCTTGTCGGCCGCCCGCCAGTCCGGCGACCGGTAACTCCACCACGTGTAGAGTTTTTCGGAAGGCGGCACGATCGCCCGCATGGCGTCGATCCAGGGTCCGGCGGCCTGCAGGCGGCCGAACCGCTCCACCTCGACGGGGGTGTGGCTGACCACGGCGAGCAAGGCCTTGTGGCTCCACACGTCGGTTTCGAGCGGCGCGATGTTGAGGTCGCCCACCACGACCGACCGCTCGGCGCGGAGCCGGTCCGGCCCGTCGGTCATGCCGTCCAGGAAATGCAGCTTGTGGTCAAATTTCGGGTTCAGGGCGGGGTCGGGCACGTCGCCGCCCGCCGGCACGTAGAAATTGTGGATCCGCAGGCCGGCCGCGGGACCGGCGGCCTCGCCCAGGGTCGCGGCCATGTGGCGGGCGTGGCCGTGGCGGCAGAAGGTGCCGCGGTCCACCGCGGCCAGCGGCAGCCGGGACAGCATCGCCACCCCGTGATAGCCCTTCTGCCCGTTGACCTCGACGTGGGCGTAGCCGAGGGCCCGCATCTCGGCCGCGGGAAAATCCACGTCGCGGCACTTGATCTCCTGGAGGCACAGGACGTCGGGCCGCTCGGTCGCGAGATACTGGCGGACCAGCGGCATCCGCAGGCGGACCGAGTTGATATTCCAGGTAGTGATGCTCAATCGCACGATCGCGGGTCCAGTGTCGGGAAGCAAGCGGGGTCGCATGGCGGCTGAGCGCGCGCAAGCCGAAGCGACGCTGGACGACCCGCGCGTGCTCGCCAATCGGGTCGCGGCCCTGGACCGGCCGCCCATGCGGGCGCTGAACCACTTCGTGGCCGGCTTGCGCGAACGCCGCGGCGGCGCCGTGCCGTGGTTCGATCCCTTCGACGGCGGCGCCGAAGCCCGTGTCCTGCTGCTGCTCGAAACGCCCGGTCCCGGCGCCGAACCGCTGCGGTTCGTGTCGCGCGACAACGCGACCGGGACGGCCCGCAACCTGCGGCGGTTCTTCGCGGCAGCAGGCCTCGACCGCCGCGACAGCGTGATCTGGAACGCCGTGCCCTGGGTGATCCACGCGGCCGGGGCCCGCAACCGCGCGCCCCGGACCGGCGAGGTCGCGGCGGGCTTGGCCGAACTGCCCGCGCTGCTGCCCTTGCTGCCGGCGCTCTCGGCCGTGGTGCTGGCCGGCCGCGCCGCGGGCCGGGCCGCGCCCGTCC
>CAXTEP010000232.1:0-4072 GCA_964243125.1 uncultured Lichenihabitans sp.
ATCGGCGGACGGCTCGGCGGAGGCGATGCGCCGGGCCGACGTGATGGCCGCGCTCGACACCGTGTTGGACCCCGAACTCGATGAGCCCGTGACCACGATGGGCTTCATCGAAACCCTGCGGCTCGAGGGCCGGACGGCGGAGATCGTGTTCCGCCTGCCGACGTTCTGGTGCTCGGCCAATTTCGCCTTCCTGATGGCGACCGACATGCGCCACGCCGTCGAGTGCCTGCCGTTCGTCGACGTCGCCACGGTCCGGCTGGTCGATCACTTCGCTTCCCGCAAGATCAACCGCGGCGTCGCGGCGGGCTTGGGTTTCGCGGCGGTCTTTTCGGGGGAGGCCGAGACCAATCTCGACGAGATCCGTCGCACCTTCCGGGAGCGGGCCTTCCTGGGGCGGCAGGAGAAGCTGCTGCGCCTGCTGGCCTCGCTGTGGAGCATCGAGGCAGCGCTCGCGACCACCATGGTGGATCTCGACGCCCTCAGCGGCCACGACGACCCCGAGCTGCGCGGCCTTGCGCTGCGCTACCTCGCCATGCGCCGGCACGAAGGCCGGTCGGCCGCCCCCGACGCCCCGGCCTTCATCACCTTCGGCGGGGCGCCCGTGACGCCCGCCGGGTACCGCGCCCACCTGCGGGTGCTGCGCGGCGTGCGGGGGGCTGCCGAAGCCAACGCCGAGATGTGCCGCCTTCACCTCGAAGCGCGCATCGCGCATCCCGCCCCCGGCTGCGAGCCCGAGAACCGCCAGGACGACGACGATGAGTGACGTCAGCAAGTTCCGCTTCATGCACACGATGGTGCGGGTCAAGGACCTCGACGCGTCGCTCGACTTCTACACCCGGCTGCTCGGCATGACCCTGCTGCGCCGCATGGATTTTCCCGAGGGCAGGTTCACCCTGGCCTTCGTGGGCTACGGTCCCGAGGACACCCACGCCGTGGTGGAGCTGACCCACAACTGGGACCAGGCCGGCCCCTACGACGTCGGCACCGGCTACGGCCACATCGCGCTCGGCGTCCGCGACATCCACGGCGTCTGCAGGGAGCTCGCCTCGTTCGGCGCCAAAATCCCGCGCCCACCGGGGCCGATGAAGCACGGCACCACCCACATCGCCTTCGTGGAGGACCCCGACGGCTACAAGATCGAGCTGATCGACCTCGATACGCGAGACTGAACGGTCCGCGACAACAATCAGGAGGAAACCATGGAACCCATCAGCCGCCGCACCATGCTGGGCGGTGCCGCTTCGGCCGCCGCCCTGTCGCTCGCCGGCCGCGCACCCGCCTTCGCGGCCGACCAGAAATTCGTCCCCTACAGCAACAAGAGCCTCGATTACTACTTCTTCGTCGCCCAGGAAGAGGCCGTGAAGCGGGCCGTCGAGGCCAAGGGATGGCGCTTCCAGGCCGTCAACGCCAATTTCGACAATACGACGCAGTTGCAGCAGTGGGAATCGATCCTGCTCAACGGACCCACGGCGATCATCAGCGACCCGATCGACAGCCAGGCGATCGTCAGCGTCATCAAGAAGTACAATGCCAAGAAGATCCCCGTCGGCATCATCGACACGCCTGCCACCGGCGGCAAGGTCGCGGTCACCGTCGACTTCGACAACTACCAGGGCGGCGTGATGGCGGCCGAAGCCATCGTGGACGGCCTCAAGAAGAAGTACGGCTCGCCGAAGGGCACCGTGTTGAACTGCTACGGAGCACTGCAGAGCGTCGCCTGGCGGCTGCGCAAGGAAGGCATGGATGCCACCTTCAAGAAATATCCGGACATCAAGTACCTGGCGCGGCCCACCGAGGGCGAGCTCAAGAACATGCTGAGCGTCACCGTGGCGACGCTGGCCGAGTTCCCCGACCTCGACGCCGTGCACGCCCCGAGCGACACGCCCTCGCGCGGCATCGTCACGGCGCTGCAGCAGAAGGGCAAATGGAAGAAGGTCGGCGAGGACGGCCACGTGATCTTCGTCAATATCGACGGCGAACCGATCGCGATCCAGTGGATCAAGGAGGGCTATATGGACGGGGTCGTGTCGCAGGACCCGGTCGCCTACGGCCAGATCACCGTCGAGATGCTGGACAAATACGCCATGCAGGGCAAGGACGTGCCGCTCGGCCCCTACGAGAACAAGAACTACTTTTGGGAAAAGGCCGAGATCAAGACGTCCGACTCCGGCCCCAGCCTCGTGATCCAGCCGTTCCTGATCGACGCCAAGAACGCCGATGACAAGCGGATGTGGGCCAACATCAGCTTCAACGACTGGGGCCTGAAGTACAAGTAGTCCCGGTCCCGTCCGCACCGACATCGGGTGGCCCGCGACGCGACGGGCCACCCTCCCTCCAGATGCAGGCAATCGCCTTGGCGGCACCGCTGCTCCAGACCCGCGACGTCATCAAGCGCTTCGGCGGCGTCACCGCGCTCAAGGGCGTGTCGTTGACCGTCGAGGCCGGCACCGTGCACGGTCTGCTCGGCGAGAACGGTGCCGGTAAGTCGACGCTCGTCAAGATCGTGGCCGGGCTGCAGAACCCGACCGAGGGCGAGGTGGTGCTCGACGGCGTCCCGCTCGGCCCCGTCGACGTGAAGGCCATGGAAGGCCACGGCGTGTTCCTGGTCACGCAGGAACCCGCCATCGTCAATCCGCTGTCGGTCGCCGAGAACCTCATGCTGGGCCGATGGCCGCGGCGAGGCTACTGGGTCGACACGAGCCGGATGCAGCGCCTCGCTTCCGAATATCTGGCCGGCACGGGTCTCGACCCGCGCGCCAGCGCCGGCAGCCTGTCGGCGGTCGACCGTCGTAAGCTGAACATCCTGCGCGCGCTGCACAGCGGCGGCCGTCTCATCATCCTGGACGAGCCCACGACCGCGCTCACCATGGCGGACCGGCGCGACCTGTTCGACTTCATGCGCAAGCTGAAGCGGGAAGGCGTCACCTTCATGTTCATCTCCCACTACAACGAGGAGATCCTCGAGATCTGCGACAGCGTCTCGGTGCTGCGTGACGGCGACCTCGTCACCAGCAACCAGCCGGTCGCCGCGATCACGTCGGACGCGCTGAGCGAAATGGTGCTGGGACGCGGCCTGCAGCTGTTCGCCCGCAGCGCCGGGGGGGCCGCGGTCGCCGCAGGGTCTGGCTGGCGATTCAGGGACCTGCGCGGTCCCGCCTTCGCGGTGGACCGCCTCGACATCGCGGCCGGCGAGATTGTCGGCTTCGCCGGGCTGCCCGGCTCGGGCGCGCAGGAACTGGCCCGCGCCATCTATGGCCTGGCGCCGGCGTCCGGCACGGTCGAGCATGGCGGCACGACGCGGCCGCTGCCGTCGGACCCGACGGCCGCACTTGCGGCCGACATCGCCTTCCTTTCCGAGGACCGACTGAAGGACGGCATCGTCGGCATCCATTCGATTGCCAAGAACATCACCCTGTCGAGCCTCGGCAATATCGCGACCGCCAGCGTCATCTCGCCCGCGCGGGAGCGCTCGCTCGTCGCCGACCTCTTTAAGCGCCTGTCCATCAAAGCGCGCGACGCCGACCAGCTCGTGGGCCAGCTCAGCGGCGGCAACCAGCAGAAGGTGCTGCTGTCGCGCCTGCTGGCCACCAAGCCCCAGCTGCTGATCCTCAACGAGCCGACCCGCGGTATCGACGTCGGCGTCAAGGAGGAAGTCCATCGCATCGTCGACGCGCTGACGCGGAACGGTGTCGCCGTGATCATCGTGACCTCCGACCTCGACGAGATGCTGCGCGCCGTCGATCGCGTGGTGCTGTTCTCGGGGGGGACCGTCGTCGGCGACCGGCCGGCCGCCTCGCTGACCAAGGACGACGTGCTCGCCATCGCGTTCTCGTCCAATCACGTCGCGGCCGCCGCCGTGGCTTCCCTTCAAACCCAGCCGGGAGTTCTCGCATCATGACCGTTCGAACCGAACGCTCGGCCGCGGTCGCCAGGAAGACGGTCCCCGGCGTGCGCCGTCCGACCTTCGGCAAACGCCTCCAAGGCGCGCTCGCCCACGTCGTGTGGTTCTGGCTCGCCGGCCTGATCGTCATCTTCGGCGTGCTCAACCCCTTCTTCTTCTCGACCTCGAACC
>CAXTEP010000233.1:0-4057 GCA_964243125.1 uncultured Lichenihabitans sp.
CGGGCTACGCGGGCGTCGAGAACGAGCTGTTCTTCCGCGACAACACCATGATGCTGTTCGCCGACGCCAAGAAGATGGTGGAGTCGGTCGTGAAAGCGTTGGCGCATTGACGACGTTCGGGTTCGGCCGGAGATGCGGCGGCCGGACGACATGGCAAAATCAGGCTCCCGCGGCGAAGCCGAGTTGCACTGGCCGCCCTGAATAGTATGATGGATGAACGTCACCTGGCGCCCCGAGACGGCGAAGCCGGGGGCGTCCGGCAGCCGCGAGGCGCACAAAGGGAGAGAAGCGTGATCAACAGACGGATGTTTGCTGCCCTGACTCTGGGCACCGCCATGCTGTCCACGACGGCCATGACCCCGGCGGTCGCGGCTTCGGGCGACATGATCGGCGTGGCCATGCCGACGAAGTCGTCGGCCCGCTGGATCGACGACGGCAACAACATGGTCAAGCAGCTGGAAGCCAAGGGCTACAAGGCCGACCTGCAATACGCCGACGACGACATCCCCAACCAGCTCGCCCAGATCGAGAACATGGTCACCAAGGGCGCCAAGGTGCTGGTGATCGCCTCCATCGACGGCACCACCCTGTCGGACGTGCTCGCCAAGGCGCATGACGGCGGCGTTAAGGTGATCGCCTACGACCGGCTTATCAAGGGCTCGCCCAACGTCGACTATTACGCCACCTTCGACAACTTCAAGGTGGGGGTGCAGCAGGCGACCTCGCTGGTCGACGCGCTCGGGCTCAAGGACGGCAAGGGCCCGTTCAACATCGAGCTGTTCGGCGGCTCGCCCGACGACAACAACGCCTTCTTCTTCTACAACGGCGCCCTGTCGG
This sequence comes from uncultured Lichenihabitans sp., assembly GCA_964243125.1. Taxonomy (GTDB): domain Bacteria; phylum Pseudomonadota; class Alphaproteobacteria; order Rhizobiales; family Beijerinckiaceae; genus Lichenihabitans. The sequence continues at coordinate 838 of CAXTEP010000233.1, forward strand.
TGCTGCAGCCCTACCTCGACAGCAAGAAGCTCGTCGTGCAGTCGGGCCAGACCGGCATGGACAAGGTGTCGACCCTGCGCTGGGACCCGGCCGTGGCCCAGGCCCGCATGGACAACCTGCTGTCGGCCTACTACGGCGACAAGAAGGTCGACGCGGTGCTGTCGCCCTACGACGGGCTGTCGATCGGCATCATCTCGTCGCTCAAGGGCGTGGGTTACGGCAGCGGCGGCGTCAAGATGCCGTTCGTGTCGGGCCAGGACTGCGAAGTGCAGTCCGTCAAGTCGATCGTCGCGGGCGAGCAGTATTCCAGCATCTACAAGGACACCCGCGAGCTCGCCAAGGTCGTGGTCAGCATGGTGGACGCGCTCGAGACCGGCAGCACGCCCCAGGTCAACGACACCAAGACCTACGACAACGGCAAGAAGGTGGTGCCCTCCTACCTGCTCAACCCCGTGCTGGTGACCAAGACCAACTACAAGGCGGCGCTGGTGGACGGCGGCTACTACAAGGCCAGCCAGCTGCAGTAGGCGGCAGGCCGCCCTTCCCTTCTCCCGCCTGACGGGAGAAGGGTCGACGGCGAGGTGGGCCCGGGCTCGAAACCAGCGAGGTTCCGGGCGGGCCTTGCGGTTTCACCGGTGCTGGTTCAACCTCGCGGCCGCGGCTCGCGAACCGCTCGGCCGCTGGCAACAACGGCCTTTCCAGGGACGGAACGAAGGGTGCCGCATGGGCGCGATCCTTGAAATGAAGGGGATCACCAAGACGTTCCCGGGCGTCAAGGCGCTCGACAACGTCAACCTCGCGGTCCAGGACGGCGAGATCCACGCCCTGGTGGGCGAGAACGGCGCCGGCAAGTCCACGCTGATGAAGGTGCTGAGCGGCGTCTACCCGCACGGCTCCTATACGGGCGAGATCGAATACGAGGGCAAGCCCGTCAGCTTCCGCGACATCGCCGACAGCGAGCACCTGGGCATCATCATCATCCACCAGGAACTGGCCCTGGTGCCCCTGCTGTCGATCGCCGAGAACATCTTCCTCGGCAACGAGACCTCGCGCTACGGGATCATCGACTGGGACAGGGCCTTCGCGCGCACCCGCGAACTGCTGAAGACGGTCGGGCTGGACGAGAACCCGGAAACGCTGATCACCAACATCGGGGTCGGCAAGCAGCAGCTGGTCGAGATCGCCAAGGCGCTGTCCAAGAAGGTCAAGCTCCTCATCCTCGACGAGCCCACCGCGAGCCTCAACGAGCGGGACAGCGACGCCCTGCTGGCCCTGCTGCTCCGCTTCAAGCAGCGCGGCATCTCCTCCATCCTGATCTCGCACAAGCTGAACGAGATTTCCAAGGTCGCGGACCGGATCACCATCCTGCGCGACGGCACCACGGTGGAGACGCTGGACTGCCGCACCACCGCCATCAACGAGGACCGCATCATCCAGGGCATGGTGGGCCGCGACATGGAGCACCGCTACCCGCCGCGCACGCCCAAGGTCGGCGACGTGCTGCTGGAAGTGCGGAACTGGAACGCGCACCACCACCTCCACGCCGACCGGCTGGTGGCCCGCAACATCAACCTCACGCTGCGCAAGGGCGAGATCGTCGGCATCGCGGGGCTGATGGGGGCGGGGCGCACCGAGCTCGCCATGAGCATCTTCGGCCGCTCCTACGGCCAGGGCATCTCGGGCGAGGTGCTGATGAACGGCAGGCCCGTCGACGTGTCGACCATCAACAAGGCGATCCACGCCGGCATCGCTTACGTGACCGAGGACCGCAAGCAGCTCGGCCTGGTGCTCGAAGAGAACATCACCAAGAACACGACGCTCGCCAACCTGCCCGGCGTGTCCAGGGCCGCCGTGATCGACCCCGACCGGGAGTTCGTGGTGGCGAGCGATTACCGCACCAAGATGCGCATCCGCTCCTTCGGGGTGGCCCAGCAGGCCATCAACCTGTCGGGCGGCAATCAGCAGAAGGTCGTGCTGAGCAAGTGGCTCTTCACCGAGCCCCAGGTGCTGATCCTGGACGAGCCGACGCGCGGCATCGACGTGGGGGCCAAATACGAGATCTACTCGATCATCAACGAGCTGGCCGACGGGGGCCGGGGCGTGCTGATGATCTCGTCCGAGATGCCCGAGCTGCTCGGTATGTGCGACCGGATCTACGTGATGAACGAGGGGCGGTTCGTGGGCGAGTTCCCGGCCGCCGAAGCCTCGCAGGAGATCATCATGCGCGCCATCATGCGGTCCAAGGAGCTCAACTGATGAGCCAGATCACTGCCGAGGACGCCGCCAAGGCCGCGGCCCAGGCCGGCGTGCCGACAGCCAAGACCGATCCCGACGCGCCGGGCTGGCGCGGCCTCCTGCAGAAGTCGAACTTCCGCGACTACGGCCTGATGATCGCCCTCGTGGCCATCATGCTGTTCTTCCAGTACACGACCGGCGGCAAGCTGTTCCTGCCGCTCAACCTCACCAACATCTTCCTGCAGAACAGCTACGTCGTCGTCATGGCGCTCGGCATGCTGCTCATCATCGTGGCCGGCCACATCGACCTGTCGGTCGGCTCCGTGGTGGGCTTCGTGGGCGCCCTGTCGGCCGTGCTGATGGTGAAGGGGATCGACCTCAGCGCCGGCGTGTTCGGCGTGCCGATCCCGCTCGTCATCCCGCCGGTCGACTACGTCAGCGCCACCCTCATCTGCCTCGTGGTGGGTGGCGCCATCGGGGCCGCGCAGGGCTACTGGGTCGCCTACTTCAGGATCCCGAGCTTCATCGTCACGCTGGCCGGCATGCTGGTGTTCCGCGGACTGACGCTGTCGGTGCTGCAGGGCGCCTCGGTGGGTCCTTTCCCGGACATCTTCCAGCTGCTGTCCAAGGGCTTCATCCCGATGTTCGCGGGGCCCTACACGTCGATCCTGATCGCGGCCGTGCTCTGGCTCATCCTGGTCGGGGTCGGCCTGCGGCGGCTGGTAGCCCAGCGCCGCCACGGCGTCGCGGCCGAGTCGACCACGTCTTTCGTGATCCGCAACGGCGTGATCGGCCTCGTGATGCTGGCCTTCGCGTGGAAGATGGACTCCTACCGCGGCCTGCCGAATGTGCTGATCATCATGTTCGTGCTGATCACGCTCTACCGCTTCGTGACCAACCGCACCACGATCGGCCGCCGCATCTACGCGCTGGGCGGCAACGCCAAGGCCGCCAAGCTGTCGGGCATCCGCACCGAGCGGCTGAC
>CAXTEP010000234.1:0-4041 GCA_964243125.1 uncultured Lichenihabitans sp.
TCGATCCCGGCTCGCCGGCCGGCAGCAAGGGCGTCAAGCCGGGCGACGTGCTGACCGAAGTCAACCAGGAACCGGTCACGGCCCCCGCGGATGTGACCGCCAAGCTCAAGGCCGCGCGGGACGCGGGCAAGAAGACGGTGCTGATGCTGGTCGCCAACGGACAGGGCGACGTCCGCTTCGTGGCCGTGACGCTGGACTGAGGTGGCCAAAAACCCGGGACAGGTGCCGCGATGACCCACGACCACCACCACCCGCACGGCAGCGAACTTACGCCCATGGAGATCCGGGTTCGGGCGTTGGAGTCGGTGCTGGTCGAGAAGGGCTACGTCGATCCCGCGGCGCTGGACGCGCTGGTCGAAACCTACGAGACGGAGGTCGGGCCGCGCAACGGCGCGCGGGTCGTGGCCCGGGCCTGGGTCGACCCGGCCTACCGGGCCCGCCTGCTCGCCGACGCCACGGCGGCGATCCGCGAACTCGGGATCGGGGGTCGCGGCGGTGAGCACATGGCCGTGGCAGCCAATACGCCCGATCAGCACAACCTCGTGGTCTGCACCTTGTGCTCCTGCTATCCGTGGCCGGTGCTGGGCTTGCCGCCCGTGTGGTACAAGTCGCCAGCCTACCGGTCCCGCGCCGTCGCCGACCCGCGGGGCGTGCTGGCCGAATTCGGCGTGATCCTGCCGCCCGAAACCCGCATCCGGGTCTGGGACTCCACCGCCGAACTCCGCACCATGGTGCTGCCGATGCGGCCGGCCGGCACCGACGGGCTCGACGAGGCGGCCCTGGCCGCGCTGGTGACCCGCGACGCGATGATCGGCACGGGCCTCGCGCGGACGCCCGCGTGAACGGCGGGCAGGACCTCGGCGGCATGCACGGTTTTGGGGCGGTCGCGCCCGAAGCCAACGAGCCTTTGTTCCACGCGCCCTGGGAACGGCGCGCGTTCGGCCTGGTCGTGGCCATGGGCATGACCGGCACCTGGACGGTCGACGGAAGCCGCGCGGCGCGCGAGTCGCTGCCGCCCGGCGACTACCTGACGTCCAGCTATTACGCGATCTGGCTGAAGGCGCTGGAACGGCAGGTCGTGGCGCACGGCTTGGTGACCGCGGCGGAACTCGCGGCCGGCACGGCCACCGAGCCCGCGGCCCCGGTAGCCCGCGTGGCGCGCCGCGACGATGTCGGGCCGGCGCTCGCCCGCGGCTTCCCAAGCGACCGGCCCGCACCGGCGGCCGCGGCTTTCACGGTAGGCGACGCGGTCCGCGCCAAGGTCATGAACCCGGAAACCCACACCCGGCTGCCGCGCTACCTGAGGGGCTGCGCGGGACGTGTCGCGCGCGTGGAGGGATGCTTCGTGTTCCCCGACACGAACGCCCGCGGGGCCGGCGAAGCGCCGCAATGGCTTTACACGGTGGACTTCACGGGTGCCGAGCTGTGGGGCGCCGATGCCGCACCCGGGCTCGAGGTCAGTGCCGCGCTCTTCGAAAGCTACCTGGAGCGGTTCGCGTGACCGAGGGGCCCTTCGCGGAGCCCTGGGAAGCGCAGGTCTTCGCCATCGTGGCGAGCCTGCACGACCGCGGCCTGTTCACCTGGGCCGAATGGGCGGAGGCGCTCAACGCCGAGACTCGCCGGACCGGGGGCGCGGCCGACTACGCGGCATGGGTGGCGGCGCTCGAAGCCCTGCTGGCCGCGCGCGGCATTGCGGCGTCCGAGACGCTCGCGGCGCGTCAGGCCGCCTGGGCGCGCGCCGCCGAAGCGACGCCGCACGGGCAACCCATCCTCCTCGCCAACGATCCCGGTCCCGCTCAATAGTCGACCGGCAGGGCGTCCAAAAAGGCATGCGCCTCGGCCTGGATGGCGGCGCGGCGTTCGGGGCCGAAGCGCTCCAGGGTGCGGTAGGGATGGGCGAGCCGCTGGTTGCCGGCGAGCTTGCCGGCGTTGTCGATCAGGAAGGCCCAGTAGAGATAGTTGAACGGGCAGGCATCGGGCCCGGTTTTCTCGGCCGGATCGTAGCGGCAACCCTTGCAATAGTCCGACATGCGGTTGATGTAGGCGCCGCTCGCCGCGTAGGGTTTCGAGCCCGTGACGCCGCCGTCCGCGAAGGTCACGACGCCGTGCACGTTGGGCAGCTCCACCCAGTCGTAGGCGTCGGCGTAGACCGCGAGGTACCACTCCTCGACCTCGGCGGGCCGGATGCCGGCCAGCAGCGCGAAGTTGCCCGTCACCATCAGGCGCTGGATGTGGTGCGCGTAGGCGTGCCGCCGCGTGTCGCCCACAACCTGCGCCAAGCAGTTCATGGCCGTGTCGCCGGTCCAGTAGAAGGCCGGCAACGGCCGCTCGGCGCCCAGCGCGTTGGTGTCGGCATAGCCGGGCATGCTGTGCCAGTAGACGCCGCGCACGTATTCCCGCCATCCCACGATCTGGCGCACGAAGCCCTCGACCGCGTTGAGCGGCGCTTCCTGCCGGTAGGCCTCCTCGGCACGGCCGCACACTTCGGCGGCGGTCAGCAGGCCGGCGTTGAGGTAGGGCGAGAGCACGCCGTGGAAGAGAAAACCCTCGCCGGTCTTCATGGCGTCCTGGTAGTCGCCGAACCCGGACAGGCAGTCGGCCATGAAATGGTCGAGCGCCCGCAGCGCGTCGGCGCGGGTCACGGCCCAGCCGAAGGGTTCCAGGTCGCCGAAATTATTGCCGAAGCGCCGGCGCACGAGGTCCAGCACCGCGCGGGTGACGGCGTCGGGTGGAAAGCGCAGCCGCTCGGGCGGGGTGAGTTTTGCCGGCAGGGGCTTGCGGTTGTCCGTGTCGAAGTTCCAGCGGCCGCCCGCCGGAGCGTCGCCGTCCATCAGGATGCCGGTCCTCTGCCGCATGGCGCGGTAGAAATGCTCCAGGCGAAAACTGCGGCGGTCGCCGGCCCATTGAGCGAAGTCCTCGCGCGAGCACAGGAAGCGGTCGTCGGGACGGATGTGGACGGGCGTGCCGTACTCGGCCTGCCAGCCCAGCATGGCCTGCCACACCCGCCACTCGCCGGGCTCGGTCATCACCACGTGGTCGAGTGCGTGACGCGCGAGGGCGCGGGCCAGTTCGCCGCCCAGCGAGCCGGAATTATCGGGGTCGTCGAGGTAGACGTAATCGACCGTCACGCCCTCCCGCGCGAGCTCCCCGGCAAAGTGGCGCATGGCCGAGAACAGGAAAGCGATCTTCTGCTTGTGGTGGGGAACGTAGCGGGCTTCCTCGCTCACCTCGGCCATCAGCACCACGTCGCGGGCCGGATCGAGGCCGCGCAGGGCCGACAGGCCGCGGGTCAGCTGGTCGCCGAGGATGAAACGCAACGTACCCATGAAGGCGACCCGCACGGGCCGCTACGTCGGCCCTGTGTTCACCCTATGGACCAGACCTAAAGCTTGCGTAATGCGACTTCTTCGATCCGGTGGCTCGCGCCCTTGGTCAGGATGAGGCTGGCCCGCTCGCGCGTCGGCAGGACGTTCTCGCGCAGGTTGCGCAGGTTGATGCGGGTCCAGATGTCGTGGGCGACCGCGGCCGCCTCGGCGTCGCCGATTTCGGCGTATCGGGTGAAAAAGGACCGCGGGTCGCGGAACGAGGTGTCGCGCAGGCGCATGAAGCGCGCCACGTACCAGTCCTCGAGCAGCTCCTGGTCGGCGTGGAGATAGACCGAGAAGTCGAAGAAGTCCGACACGAAGGGCACGCCCTTGCCGTCCTCGCGCGGGCGGTTGGGGGCCAGCACGTTGAGGCCCTCGACGATCAGGATGTCGGGCCGGTCCACCACCACGTGCTCGTTCCGCATGACGTCGTAGGACACGTGCGAGTAGACGGGGGCCCGGACGTTGCGCTTTCCCGCCTTCACGTCCGACAGGAAGGTGAGCAGGGCCGCGCCGTCGAAGCTTTCGGGAAAACCCTTGCGGTCCATCAGGCCGCGCTCGTTCAGCACGCGGTTGGGCAGCAGGAAGCCGTCGGTGGTCACGAGCTCGACCTTGGGGGTATTGGTCCAGCGCGACAGCAGCGCCTTCATGACCCGGCTCGTGGTGGACTTGCCGA
>CAXTEP010000235.1:0-3975 GCA_964243125.1 uncultured Lichenihabitans sp.
GCGGCACGCCGGGGAACCGATCCCCGAGCACCGCGAGCCGGAGATATTCGGGCCGAAAGTCGTGTCCCCAGGCCGACACGCAATGGGCCTCGTCGATGGCGATCAACGCGATCCGCCCGCCCGCGAGGTAGTCGAGGAACCCCTCCATCAGCAGGCGCTCGGGCGCTACGTAAAGGAGCTTCAGCTCGCCGCGGGAGAAATCCCGGCGGATGCGCGCCGCTTCGGCCGGAACGGTGGCGGAGTTCAGGGCGCCGGCGTTTACCCCGGCCTGCCGCAGCGCCTCGACCTGGTCGCGCATCAGCGCGATCAAGGGCGACACCACGACCGCGGTGCCGTCGCGGCACAGGGCCGGCACCTGGTAGCAGATCGACTTGCCGGCCCCGGTCGGGAACAGCACCACGGCGTCCCGGCCCGCCACCAGTTCGGCCACGACGTCGGCCTGCAGGCCGCGAAACGCTTGGTGGCCGAAGACGCGGCGCAGGACGTCGAGGGGCTGGTCGGGAATCATGGGTCCGCGATTCATGGTGGAGGCCCCGTTCCCTTGCCGGGCCCGGGCCCGGCTGTCACTACACGAAACGAGGTGCCCGTGCCCGCGACCCGGGCGGCCGCAGCCCGGAACACGAGCGCGGAGGCGGCATGGACGCGAACGAGGACCTGGCGTGGCGGGTCGAGGCCGCCTGCATGAACGCCCTGCCCGCCCCGCGACAGGTGTTGGTCGACGGCTGGGTGGCGCGCGTGGCGGGCGGACCCACGCGCCGCACCAACTCGCTCAATCCCCTGCGCGGCTTCAGCCCCGACCTCGGCCCCGTGCTCGACGCGGGCCGCGCCATCTACGCGGCCGCGGGGCAGCCCCTGATCGTCCGGTGTCCCGCGGTGGCCCAAGGGCTCGCGGCGTCGCTCGATGTGCGGCGATGGGTCGCCTTCGACGAGAGCTGCACGATGCTGGCCGATCTAGAGGGCCGTCCCGCAGCCGTGGATCTGGCGGTCCGGCTCGGTTCCGCGGCGGATGAGGATTGGCTGGCGGCGCGGTCACGCTTGAACGGCGGCGACCGGCAGGCCGACCGCACCTTCGCGCGCATGACGCGGTGCCTCGCGCTGCCGCGCTGCTTCGCGGCGGGAACGGACGAGGAGGGGGTCGCGTCGATCGCCTATGGGGTGGTCGACCGCGGCCTGCTCGTGGTCAACGCGGTCGCGACCGACCCGCGGGCGCGGGGACGCGGCTGGGCCCGGCGGACGGTATCGGGCCTGATGGCCTGGGCCGCACGCGCGGGCGCGGAGCGCGCCTGCCTGCAGGTGCTGGCCGCCAACGCGCCGGCCCGCGCGCTCTACGACGGGCTCGGGTTCCGCACGGAACTCCACCGCTACCACTACCGGCAGGCCGCGGACGCGGCATGACAGCCCGTGTGTCAGGGCGCCCTGGTGGCGGTCAAATCCACGTCGACGTTAACCTCGAAGGCCACGTATTCGTCCGTGGCCCAGGCGCCCTGCCCCACCCTGAAGGCCGAGCGCAGCAGTTGCACGTGACCGACCGCGTGGGCGGTGTCGCCCGTCGTGGTCAGCGTGAACGGCAGGGTTACGGGCACGTGAGCGTCGCGGATCGTCAGCGTGCCGGCCGCCTCGTAGCGGTCGCCGCCGAGCGCCTTGAAGCCCGACGCCTCGAATTTCGCCTGAGGGAACTTGGCGGCCGCGAACCAGTCCTCGCCCGGCAGCGCCTCGTCGCGCTGCGGGTCGCCCGTGGCGGCGCTGCCGGTGTCGACCAGCACGGCGGCCCGGCCCGCCTCGGGCTTGGCGGGGTCGAAGTCGATCGTGGCCGTGAACGTTTTGAAGCGGCCCGAGAAGGGCTGGCCGGTCTGCGTGCCCGAGAAGCCCAGCGTGCTTTTAGCGGGATCGACCGTCCAGCTGGCGGCCGAAGCCGCGCCGCACAGGACGAGGGTCGCGGCCGCGGCGGTCAGGGTGCGGATCATCGGGCGTGTCCTCGCGGGGGCCGCGCGCCCAGGCGCGGCAGGCCCGGGATCATGCGCTGCAGGATGGTGTCGTGCTCGACCAGGTAGTGCTTCAGGGCCGCGCCGGCGTGCAGGGCGATGAAGGCCATCAGCGCATAGGCCCCGTAGGCGTGGACGAGCTTCAGGGCCGCCTCGACGGGAGCCTTGCTGGCGGCGGGCAGGCTGGCCAGGACGCCGATGTGCGGCCAGGGGATCTTGCCGAACAGCACGGTGGGCAGGTTGAAGCGCGACGCCGACACCAGCGCCCAGCCCACCAGCGGCATGCCGATCATGAAGCCGTAAAGGAGCACGTGCGTGCCCTCGGCGGCGCGACGCTCCAGGGGCGGCATGTCGGCCGGCAGCGCCGGCGGCCGATGCGTCAGCCGCCACAGCAGCCGGAGCGCCACCAGGATCAGGATCGTGATGCCGACCGACTTGTGCAGCTGGTACAGCCTGAACTTGTCGGCCGGCGGCAGCGACCCGTGCACCATGGCGAGCCCGAGCGCCAGCATCAGCAGGATCGCGAGCCCAATCAGCCAGTGCAGCGCGATCGCCACCGCGGTGTAGCGGCCGGCGCTGCCCGGAGCCGTGCGGGTCGCGGCCATGGATCAGCCCTGGTGCTCGAAGGCGCCGCTGATGATCAGCTCGACATCGTCGCCGATCAGGGGCGCGTAGGTCTTCACGCCGAAGTCGGTCCGCTTGATCTTGCCCTTGGCCTCGAAGCCGGCCGTGTAGGCCTTGCTGAGAGGGTTCGGGCCGGCATTCACGTAGGTGACCTGGAGGGTCAGCGGCTTGGTGACGCCGTGTAGCGTGAAGTCGCCCGTCACGGTGGCGGTGGCGGCGCCGGTCTTGGTGACCTTGGTGGACTTGAAGGTCGCGTCGGGGAATTGGGTGGCGTCGAGCCACTGGTTGCCCTTGAGCTCGTCCTGCAGCTTGGCGCTCGGCACCGATACGCTGCCGGTCTTGACCGTCACATCGAGCTTGCTGTCGGCGGGCTTGGCCGGGTCGAGGTCGAGCGTGCCGGCCGTGTCGGCGAAGGAGCCGTAATAGGTCGTGAAGCCGAAATGCGAGACGCCGAACAGCACCTGCGTGTGGTTCGGGTCGACCTTGTAGGCGCCGGCCTCGACCTTGGCGGGCTCGATCTTGGCCAGCTGGGCCGCGGCGGGAACGCTCGCGAGAACCAGAACCGCGAGAACCGGCAGGGAAACACGCATGATCACCATCTCCGTTGCAACCGCGACGCCCCGGATGCGTCGCACCGCCCAGAGCCCTAGACCATTGCGCTTAGCGGCGTCATCCGAAAAATCTCGGGCTGAACCATCGATGGATTCGATGGGTCGTCACGCCCCCATCTTCCGGGCCCGCTTGGCGAGCGTGCGCAGCCGCAGGGCGCTGAGCTTGATGAAGCCCGCCGCGTCGCGATGGTCGTAGGCGACCGCGCCCTCCTCGAAGGTCACGAGGTCCTGGTCGTAGAGCGAGCAGGGGCTGTCGCGGCCGATCACGAAGCACGAGCCCTTGAAGAGCTTCAGGCGGACCGTGCCGGTGACATGGGTCTGGCTGCGGTCGATCAGGGCCTGCAGCATCTCGCGCTCGGGCGAGAACCAGAAGCCGTTGTAGATCAGCTCGGCATATTTCGGCATCAGCTCGTCCTTGAGGTGAGCCGCGCCGCGATCGAGCGTGATCTGCTCGATGCCGCGATGGGCGTAGTACAGGATCGTGCCGCCGGGCGTCTCGTACATGCCGCGGCTCTTCATGCCCACGAAGCGGTTCTCGACGAGGTCGAGCCGGCCGACGCCGTTGGCGCGGCCGAGCTCGTTGAGGCGGGCCAGCAGGGCCGCGGGGCCAAGCTGTTCGCCGTCCACCGACACGGGGTCGCCCGCCTCGAAGCCGACGCTGACGATCGTGGGCGTGTCAGGGGCCTCCTCGGGCGACAGGGTTCGGGAATACACGTAGTCCGGCACCTCGACGGCCGGGTCCTCCAGCACCTTGCCCT
>CAXTEP010000236.1:0-3947 GCA_964243125.1 uncultured Lichenihabitans sp.
CCTCGCTGGTGGGGATGTCGCGCGCCGAACTCGCCGGAGCCCTGCGCGCCGTCGACGTGCCCGAGCGCGAGGTCCGCATGCGCGCCGCCCAGGTATGGCAGTGGATCTACGGCCACGGCCTGACCGGGTTCGAGGGCATGCTGAACGTCGCCAAGCCGCTTCGCGCGCGGCTCGCGGACCATTACAGCCTCGATCGCCCGGCGGTCGTGAGCGAACAGGTGTCCAAGGACGGCACCCGCAAGTGGCTGATCGGCCTGGACGGGGACGGCGCACCGGCGCTGGCCGGCCGCGGCCGCACCGAGATCGAATGCGTGTACATTCCGGAGGCCGACCGCGGCACCCTGTGCGTTTCGAGCCAGGTCGGCTGCACGCTGACCTGCAGCTTCTGCCACACCGGCACGCAGAAGCTCGTGCGCAACCTGACGGCCCGCGAGATCGTGGCGCAGCTGGTGGTAGCGCGCGACCGGCTGGGCGACTTTCCCGGCCGCGTGGCCCCGACCGACGGGCCGGTGCCGTCCGGGCCCGGCGTGCGGGCCGTGTCCAACATCGTGTTCATGGGCATGGGCGAGCCGCTCTACAACCTGGATGCCGTGCGCGACGCGGTCGCGACCATGAACGACGGCGACGGCCTGTCGCTGTCGCGCCGGCGCATCACGGTGTCGACGTCGGGCGTGGTGCCGCAGATCGCGCCGCTCGGCCGCGACACCGCCGCCATGCTGGCCGTGTCGCTCCACGCCGTGCGGGACGACCTGCGCGACGAACTCGTGCCGTTGAACAAAAAGTACCCGATCGCGGCCCTGCTCGACGCGTGCCGGTCCTACCCGGGCGCGTCCAACGCGCGCCGGATCACCTTTGAATACGTGATGCTGAAGGGCGTCAACGATGCCCCGCGCGACGCGCGCGAACTGGTGCGCCTGTTGAAAGGCATTCCGGCCAAGATCAACCTGATCCCGTTCAATCCGTGGCCGGGCACCCGTTACGAGTGCTCGGACTGGGCCACGATCGAGGCCTTCTCGGACATCGTGTTCAGGGCCGGCTACGCGAGTCCCGTGCGGACCCCCCGGGGCCGCGACATCCTGGCGGCCTGCGGGCAGCTCAAGAGCGAGACCGAGAAGCTGCGCGCCCGCGCCCGGCTGCTGGGCGAGGGTGGGATGGACGGTGGGCCTGGCTGAGGATGAGGCCGGCGTCGCGCGGGGTCGTGGCGACCGGAGACCCGACATTCGCCGTGAAACGGCGCCTTGCCCTCGAATTCCACACGTGATCCGGCGAAGGGGCTTGCGTTTCATGTCGGAATCATTAGGTTCTGCGCCAATGTGAAGCCCCGACGGGATCGACGGGCTTCCGCGGCGCAAGCGCCACTCCCTGCCTTGATGGATCGGACCTCCCGGTGAGGCGACGTTAAGGATTGTGAGTAAAAGTGGCAAACGGGATTGCCTTCTGTTGCTGTTATGTCGGGCTCTTGCCATCGGTGAACCTGAGCCCATTGGCTGTCGGGTGATCGCATCGGCCTGTCTGGTCCTGGCGGGGCCGCGTTGCTTTTGAACGTCGGTTCGGCATGACGGCGTTTGGTGAGGTCCGCGCAGGGCGTGAACGGCGGGCAAACAGCCTTCTCGGGGATCGACAAGCGTCAGGGATCCAAGGACAATCATGAGACCAGGTCAAAACAAGCGCATGCGGGGCCGGAATCCAAATCGGAAGGGTCCCAATCCGCTCACCCGTTCGTACGAGTCGAACGGTCCGGACGTGAAGGTTCGCGGTACCGCGCACCACGTCGCCGAGAAATACCTCCAGTTGGCGCGCGACGCTCAATCCTCGGGTGATCCCGTGGCGGCCGAGAGTTACTTGCAGCATGCCGAGCACTATTTCCGGCTGATCGCTTCGGCCCAGCAGGCGCAGGCGCAGGCCCAGATGGGTTATTCCCGGCCCGCCGGCGAGTACGACGCCGATGAGGACGACGAGGACGATTTTACGGCCATCCCCGATCGTTTCGCGTCGCCGCCCGAACGCCTGCCGGCACCGCCGTTCAACCCTCCCCAGCCCTTCGCGGAACGGCAGCCGAACCTGCCGCCCCCCGACCGCTATGCCGAGCGGAACACGCATGATCGCCCGGACCGCTTCGTTCCCGACCGCGAGCGGCCGGAGCGCACCGAACGCCCCGAGCGGCCCTACGAGCGCAACGGCTACAACGGGCACGAGCGGAACGGGGCCGACCGGAATTTCCGCAGCGATCGCAACGGCAACCGGGGCCCGCGTCCGGTTCGCGACCAGCAGGGGCGCGATTACCAGGGGCGCGGCGACCAGCCGCCGGTGCGCGACAACGCCTACCGCGACGGGCCTGCGCGGGAGCCGCAGCCCGTGATGGCGGAGCAGCCCAACTTCCGGCCGCCTCAGCCCCAGCCGGTCGAGCGATACTCGCAGCCGTCCGACCATGAACCCAGGCCCATGAGCGAACAGCCGCGACCCGTGCCGGCGGCGCCGCAGCCCGCCGAGCCGAGTCCCGGGCTACCGTCCTTCATCACGGCTCCCAAACCGCGAAACGCTCCCCCCGTGGCGGCCGAGCTTCCCTCCCCGGCTCCCGAACCCGCTCCCGGGGCTTCCTTCCCCGAGGCCGACCCGTCGGGTGAGGCGTTCCCGGTGCGGACGCGCCGCCGCCGGCGCACCCGCGCCGAAATGGAAGCCGCCGCGGAAGCGGCTCGTCTGGCCGCGGCCGGCAAGGCGCCCGCGGCCGAGTAGCCCGGGTCACGCCGCCCCGACACACGCCTCCGTGGCGAAGCGCTCCATCCTGCCGGCGCTTCGTCGACCGACCACCTCGCTGCCTTCCCCCCCCCAACCATTTCGGATCCGCCGGTCATTCCCCCGACCTTGCAAGCGCCATAGGCCCGTCCCCCGGGCCGTCCGCTCCGGCTCCGCCCATCCCCCATCTCGCGCTTCCACCGCCGACGTGCCGTGCCAAGGACCCTTCCCATGCGGGAAATCAAGCTTCAGGACCTGAAACTCAAATCACCGACCGAGCTTCTCGCCTTCGCGGAAGAGCACGAGGTGGAAAACGCGTCGATTCTGCGCAAGCAGGAGCTGATGTTCGCGATCCTCAAGCAACTCGCCAGCCGCGAGGTCGAGATCATCGGCGAAGGCGTGGTCGAAGTCCTGCAGGACGGCTTCGGGTTTCTTCGCTCGCCCGACGCCAATTACCTGGCCGGCCCCGACGACATCTACGTGTCGCCCTCGCAGATTCGGCGCTTCGGGCTCAGGACCGGCGACACCGTCGAGGGCCTGATCCGCAGCCCCAAGGAGGGCGAGCGCTATTTCGCCCTGCTCAAGGTCGGCACGATCAATTTCGAGGATCCGGAGAAGATCCGCCACAAGGTCCATTTCGACAACCTCACCCCGCTCTACCCCAACCAGCGGCTGAAGCTCGAGATCGACGACCTCCCGGCCAAGAAGGACTACTCGTCCCGCGTCATCGACGTCGTGTCGCCGATCGGCAAGGGGCAGCGGGCCCTGATCGTGGCGCCGCCCCGCACCGGCAAGACGGTGCTGCTGCAGAACATCGCGCAGTCGGTCACGTCCAATCACCCGGAATGCTACCTGATCGTGCTGCTCATCGACGAGCGGCCCGAGGAGGTCACCGACATGCAGCGCTCGGTCAAGGGCGAGGTCGTGTCCTCAACCTTCGATGAGCCGGCGGTGCGCCACGTCCAGGTGGCCGAGATGGTGATCGAGAAGGCCAAGCGGCTCGTCGAGCACGGGCGCGACGTGGTGATCCTGCTCGACTCCATCACCCGCCTCGGCCGCGCCTACAACACCGTCGTGCCGTCCTCGGGCAAGGTGCTGACCGGCGGCGTGGACGCCAACGCGCTGCAGCGGCCGAAGCGCTTCTTCGGCGCGGCCCGCAACATCGAGGAAGGCGGCTCGCTGACCATCATCGCCACCGCCCTGATCGACACGGG
>CAXTEP010000237.1:0-3932 GCA_964243125.1 uncultured Lichenihabitans sp.
CCGCCCACGAAGCCGACCTTGCCGGTCTTGGACGCCTTGGCGGCCAGCAGGCCGACCAGGAACGATCCTTCCTGCTCCTTGAACAGGATCGACTGCACGTTGGGCTTGTCGACCTCGGAATCGATGATGGCGAACTTGGTGTTGGGATATTCGCCCGCCACCTTCTCGACCGCGGTGGCCTGGCTGAACCCGACCGCCACCACGGGGCTGAAGCCGTCCTTGGCGAAGCGGCGCAGCGCCTGCTCGCGCTGGGAATCGTTGCCGATCTCGAAGTCGCGGAACGCGATGCCGGTTTCCTGCTTGAACCGCTCGGCGCCGTGGAACACGCCCTCGTTGAAGGATTTGTCGAACTTGCCGCCGAGATCGTAGACGACGGCCGGCTTGACGTCGGCGGCCAGCCCCGACCCCGCCAGAAGCGCCGCGAGACCCGCACCGAGCAGAAGAGATTGAATGCCGCTCCGAACCATCGTGCCGTCTCCGTTCTGCGATCGCCGCAAGCGCAACGGGCCGCACCATGGCACGGCCGCAAGGCCGCGGCCAAGCCTGAATCGAGGCGGGTGCGGCGGTGCGGGCCGTTTAAGCGGCGGGCACCGGCTCTCCGATCCGACGCACCCGCCCGCGACCGATGAAGCCCACCATGAGGGACGCGGCCAGGCACAGGCCGCCCGCGGCCAGGAAGGCGTGCAGGTAGGTGCCGGTGCCGGTGCGAAGGGCGCCCGCGCCCCAGGCCGCAAAGGCGGCGCCCACTTGGTGGGCCGCCGCGATCCAGCCGAACATCACGGCGGCGTTGCGGTCCCCGAAGGCCCGGGCCGCCAGGCGCAGGGTCGGCGGCACGGTGGCGATCCAGTCGAGCCCGTAGAAGACCGCGAAGACCGGCAGGCCGTAAACGCTGACGTCGAACGCGAAGGGAAGGAACAGGAGCGACAGGCCGCGCAGGCCGTAATACCAGGCGAGCAGCATCCGGCTGTCGTAGCGGTCCGACAGCCAGCCCGACGCCGTGGTGCCGAAGAAGTCGAACACGCCCATCACGGCCAGCAGGCCGGCGGCTTGCACCTCGCCGATGCCGTGGTCGCTGCAGGCCGGGATCAGGTGGGTGCCGATCAGGCCGTTGGTGGACGCGCCGCAGATGAAGAAGCTGCCGGCCAGCAGCCAGAAGTCGCGCGACCCGAGCCCGTCCCGGAGCGCCAGCACGGCGCGGGTGGCCGGGTTGGGGCCGGGCGGCGGCGGGGGCGCGACCGCCGTGGCGCCGTAGGGCGGCAGGCCCAGGTCGGCCGGCCGGTCGCGCAGCAGCCAAGCCGCGAGCGGCACCAGCAGCAGCGCCGTGGCGGCAACCGCGAGCGACACGCTGCGCCAGCCGTGGCGCTCGGCGAGCCAGGCCAGCACGGGCAGGAAGATCAGCTGCCCCGTGGCGCTGCTGGCGGTCAGCACGCCCATCACCAGCCCGCGGCGGCGATCGAACCAGCGGTTGGCGACGGTCGCGCCCAGCACCAGCGCCACCACGCCCGTGCCCGAGCCCACCACCACGCCCCACAGCAGCATCATCTGCCACGGCGCCCGCATCAGGGCGGTGGCCCCTACCCCGACGGCCAGCAGCAGCAGCGCCGCCGACACGGTGCGGCGCAGGCCGAACCGCTCCATCACGGCGGCCGCGAAGGGCCCCACCATGCCGTAAAGGAAGATGTTGACCGCCACCGCGGCGCCGATGCTGGCCGCCGACCAGCCGAACTCCCGCTCCAGCGGCACGATCAGCACGCCGGGCGTGGCCCGGATGCCGGCGCCGGTCAGCAGCACCGCGAAGGTGATCGCCACCATGACCCAGGCGTAATGGGGGGTCCGGCGCGCGGGGCGGGGCGGCAGGGCATGGGTCATGGCGGGGGCTCCGCGGCCACGAAGGGCGCGGCTCGCCGGGGCGCCCGGGATTTGGGAACGGCGTGCGACATGCGGGTCCGCGCGGATTGACCGGAACCGTCGCAGTTAAGGGCAATCGCCCGTCTTGTCGACCGCGGGCGGAGCGGCAGCCGGGGCCGCCGGCTCACTCCCCCGCCAGGGCGGTCCGGACCGCGACCCGCACGGCGTCCGCCATGAGGTCGATCCCCATGGACGGCATGTCGGGGCCGGGGTGGGCGGCCGCCAGTGCCGGGTGGGCCGGCAGGTGGAGGAACCCCGCCCGCGTCGCCAAGCCCCGCGTCGCGACCGCGTGCAGCACCGTGTACATCAGCTGGTTGCACAGGTAGGTCGAGGCCGAGTTCGACAGCCGGGCCGGGATCCCGGCCGCGCGCAGGGCCCGGACCGTGGCCGCGACCGGCAGGGTCGCCAGGTAGGCGGCGGGCGCACCGGGTACCACCGGCTCGCCCGCGGCCTTCGTGCCGGCATTGTCGGGCACCGCGAAATCCAGCACGTTGGCGGCCAGCCGCTCCACGGCGACCACCGGGGCGCCGAGCGCCAGCCCCAGGCCGACCCAGAGGTCGGGCCTGATCTCGTCGAGCGCCCGGGCGACGCCCGGTGCCACGGCCGCGGTCTCGACCGGGAACGCGAGGGTGGTGAGGTCACCGGGCAGGTCGCCGTTCTCCCGCAAGCGGTCCAGGACCAGCAGGCTCGGGTTCTCGCGGGCCTGTCCCCACGGCCCGAAGCCGGTCACGACGATGCGCGGTCGCGCGGGGGTCACCGGTTTCGACCGTGCCCGTGCGCCATCGTCAACCGGAGGTCCCGGCGTCGCCTCGCCCGAGCGCGCGCGCGACCGCGGCCGCGACGCCTTCGGGTCGGGCCGGAAGCGCGACGGCCGGGGGCGGCGCGGCACGGCCCACCGTGTTCAGGACGGCCTCGAAGAGGGCGAGGTTGCGCGGGGGCAGGCGCACACCGCCGCCCACCACCACGCAGTCCACGGGTTCGCGCGCCAGCCGTTCGGCGAGCACGCCCAGTCCCGCCGGGTCGGCCGGGACGTGGAAGGGCCGGGGATCGTGACCGGCGGCGCGCAGGTCCTCGAGGCCCTGGGCGATCCCGCGGCGGACCGTCTCGGCGTTCATCCCCGGCGGCAAGGCGGGATCGGAGAAGTCCACGTCCTCGGGATCGATGCCAACCAGAAGCACCCGCGCCATGCCTGCCCCTCCCGACCAGAGCCATATGGACGCTTTTAGCATCAAACGCCGATCCGTGTCAGCGCGTTCCCGCGAACGAGGCCGGCCTCCGGGGTCGTCCGCGCGGAGGTCCTTACACCTGCGACCGCCGCGGGAGCGACCGGCCTGCGAGGTGTCGGCCATCCGGCAGACGCGCCGGCCGAACCGCTGTATGACGTGCCGGACACGCGGGGGAGTTGCCGTGCCCGACCTCATCCTGAACCCCGGCGCCATTGACCTCGCGGCCTGGCGCGCGCTTTACCGGGGCGCTCCGGCGCGGCTCGACCCGGGCTGCTGGCCCGGCGTGGCCCGCAGCGCCGACGCCGTGGCGGCCATCCTGGGCCGGGGCGAGCCGGTCTACGGCATCAACACCGGCTTCGGGAAGCTCGCCAGCGTCCGCATCGGCGCGGCCGACCTCGAAACGCTCCAGCGCAACATCGTGCTGTCGCACGCGGCCGGGGTGGGCGAGCCGATGCCGGTGCCGGTCGCCCGCCTCATGATGGGGCTCAAGCTCGCGAGCCTGGCGCAGGGCGCCTCGGGAGTTCGGGTCGAGACCCTGCGCCTGCTCGAAGCCATGCTGGCGCGCGACGTGATCCCGGTCGTGCCCGCCCAAGGGTCGGTGGGCGCGTCGGGCGACCTCGCCCCCCTGGCCCACCTGACGGCCGCCATGATTGGAGTCGGCGAGGTATTCTGGCGCGGCACCCGCGTGGCGGCCGCGGCGGGGCTGGCGGGTGCCGGCCTCGCCCCCGTCGTGCTCGGCCCCAAGGAAGGGCTGGCGCTGCTCAACGGCACGCAGTTCTCCACCGCCTTCGCGCTGGC
>CAXTEP010000238.1:0-1316 GCA_964243125.1 uncultured Lichenihabitans sp.
AGCCGCCCAGCACCAGCGCGCCCTCGCCGCCGATGATCGTCAGCCCGAGCTGCGCCGGGATCGCCACCGTGAGCGCCGTCAAGATGAGCGGCGCGGCCCGTTGCAGCGTGTTGTTCCACGAGAAGGCCGTGCCGAAGCCGCCGCGCCACAGCAGGTCCAGGAAGGTCAGCGGCGACTTGCCGACCAGCAGCAGGAAGACCGAGAACAGCGCGAAGGCGGCCAGCACGGCCCCGACCGGGATCGCGAACCGTTCCGCGCCCTGCCGCACCCGCAAGCCCGCGCCGGACCGGCGGCGCGGCAGCGCCTGGATCGCGGCCTGGCTCGCGAGCGGGACGGAGGAGTCCGCGACGTCGGTCATCGGCCCGGCACCCTCAGGTGGTCGAGCCGACCACGCCCTCGACCAGGTAGGTCATGTTGTTGAGCGGGTCGGCGTAGTTGTCATAGGGAGCGCTCGGCAGCACGACCGCGCCCTTGTTGTCCTTGACGGGCTTGGCGAAGATGGGCTTGCCGGCCCTGAGGTAGGCGATCGCGGCGTCGGCGGCTGCGCGGGCCTTGTCGGTGGCGCCCGCCCCGTAGGGCGTGTTCTGCACCATGTCCTTCTCGTAGCCCCCGAAGGTGACGTTGGGCAGCGTCTCGCCCTTGGCCAGCATGGCCGCGAAGCCCGTGTAGATCGTACCCCACTTGTACTCCGCGCCCGTCACGAAGCCCTTGGGGGCGAGCGAGGCCTGCGAGGCGTTGTGGCCGCAGGTCTTCACGCCGCGCCCTTCCGCGGTCTGGATCACGACCTTGGGTCCGTCCACGTGGCAGGTGATCAGGTCGCAGCCGGCATCAACCAGCGCGTTGGTGGCCTCCGCCTCGCGGACCGGCAGCGACCAGTCGCCCGTAAAAATCACCTGCACGGTGGCGGCCGGGTTGACGGTGCGGGCGCCGGTCAGGAAGGAGTTGATGTTGCGCAACACGATGCCGATCGGCTTGGCGGCCACGAAGCCGAGCTTGCCCGACGCCGAGGCCGCGCCGGCCGCCACGCCGTCGACGTAGTGGGCCTGGTCCAGGAACGCGAAGTAGGAGCCGGCGTTCTTCGGGTCGCTCGGCTTCCAGAGCGGGGCCGCGTGGCGGAACTGCACGTCCGGATTGGTTTTGGCCTCGTCCAGGATGAACGGGTTGTAGTAGCCGAACGAGGTCGGCAGGATCAGCTTGGCGCCGTCCAGGCTGATCATCGATTCCATGGTCTTGGCGACCGCGTCGGTTTCGGGGACGTTCTCCTCCTCGACCACCTTGACGCCCGGCACGTCCTTGAGGGCCTTGACCCCCACGGC
>CAXTEP010000238.1:1416-3907 GCA_964243125.1 uncultured Lichenihabitans sp.
TAGGCCCCGTCGGGGTCGCGGGCCAGGATGGCGTCCAGCACGCGGCCGTGCTCGCGGTGCGAGGCCGCCAGCCGCCCGGGCGCCTCGAACTGGGCGCGGCGGAACGGCGCCACCCGGACCCGGGTCTGGCGGGTGAGCTGGTCCAGGCAGGCGTTCCGGGCCCCGGCGTAGACGGCCTCGTGGAACCGGTCGTTGGCGGCCAGATAGGCGCGGTGGTCGCCGCGGGCCACGAGGACTTCGGCGTCGCGGTGCAGCGCCGCCAGGGCCCGCCCGTCGGCGGTCGTCATGGCCAGGGCCGACCAGCGGGCGCATAGCGCCTCGAGTTCCGCCATCACGGCGAACAGCTCGTCGAGCTCGCGTTCCGACAGGTCGCGCACCACGGCGCCGCGGTGCGTGCGGGTTTGCACGATGCCGTCCGCGGTCAGCTGCCGGATGGCCTCGCGGATCGGGGTGCGGGACACCCGGTAGCGCGCCGCGATGGCGGCCTCGTCGAGGGCCGCGCCGGGCGGGTACAGCCCGCCCGTGATCTCGGCCGCGAGTTCGCGGGCCACCGTCTCGGCCTTGGTGGGCTTGCCCATGTGGCTCTCAAGGAGCCGCGCGATGGTTGTAGGTGGCGTCGAGGCGCCCGGCCAGATAGGTCGCGGCCGTGACGGGCGGATAGCGTTCGGCCCCGCCGGGTCCCCGGCAGCCGGGCAGGCAGGCCACGAGCGCGTCCGGGTCGGGATCGAGGAAGAAGGCGACCGAGTACCGGTCGCGGCCGACGGGGCGCAGGACCCGGTGGGGCGTCGACACGTAGACGTCGTTGGTCCAGCGCATCAGCAGGTCGCCGATGTTGCACACGAAGGTGTCGGGCACCGAGGGCACGTCGATCCAGCAGCCGTCGCGGGCGCGGACCTGCAGGCCGCCCACCGCGTCGGTCGCGAGCAGCGTCAGGTTGCCGTAGTCGGTGTGCTGGCCCGCGCCCAGCGCGTGCTGGCCCGCGCCCAGGGCGGGGTCGGCTCCCGCTTCGGCTGGCGGGTAGTGCAGGAGGCGCAGGGTCGCGAGCGGCCGGTCGAGATGGGGATCGAAGAAGGTCTGATCGAGGCCGAGATCGACCGCCACGGCCCGGTGCAGGGCGCGCCCGAGCCCCCACAGGGCCTCGTAATAGGCCAGCACGGGCTCGCGGAACCGGGGAAGCGCGGGCCCCAGGTTGGAGCCGCGGAACGGGCGGCCGGCCAGCACCTCCGGGTCGTCGGGGGACAGGTCAAGCCCGACGTTGAAGGCCTCCTTCGGGTCGGGCGCGGTTCCGGGGTCGAGCGCCTCGACTCGCAGCCCCACGTAGCCGCGGTTGTGCGGGGAGCGCCGGATCGACACGGCCTCCTTCACGGCGGGATCGGCCGAGAACAGCGCGCGGGCCGCCTCGAACACGGCCGCCTGCAAGGCTTGCGGCACGCCCGTGCCGGCCACCACGAAGAAACCGGTATCGCGGCAGGCGCGCCCGACCGTGGCCGCCACTGCGGCCAAGCCGCTCGTCCCGCCGGTGCGGAGCGGGGCGAGGTCGATCACCGGGATGTCGGGGCGGGTCGCGGGCATCGGGGCTCGGCGGGCACGTGGACAGGCGTGCGGGATTGAAGCAAGTTGCACACCACGCGTCCATTCCTTCGGCCCGCCATGGTGGTCAACCAGCCCGACGTCCTCGCCGAGGTGCGAGATGCATTCGAGCGCTACGAGGCGGCGCTCGTGGGCAACGACACGGCCGTGCTCGACGCCCTGTTCTGGGCCGACCCGCGCACGATCCGCTTCGGCGGGGCCGAGAACCTGTACGGCCACGCCGCCATCGCGGCGTTCCGGGCCGCGCGGCCCGCCGCGGGGCTGGAGCGGACCCTCGACGGCACCGTGATCACCACCTTCGGCCGCGACACGGCGACCTGCTCGACGCTGTTCCGCCGCGCTTCGGCGCCGGGGCGCGTCGGCCGGCAGATGCAGACCTGGGTGCGCCTGCCCGAGGGCTGGCGTGTGGTGGCGGCGCACGTCAGCCTGATCGACGAGGAGGGTCCGCCGGCCTGACGGCACGCTTCGTGCAGCCGGTCGGAGCGCCAGGGAGGATCGGCATGGCCGCGCAGGGGACCGTCGAGCAGGGAACAGGGACGCGGCTGTGGCTGCGCGACCCCATGGCGATCCTGGCCGAGGAGGCCGGGGGCGGCGTCGTGGTGCAGGGCTCCCGCATCGTCGAGACGGTCGCGAGCGGCGCGGCCCCGGCCGCGCCCGTCGACGCCACCTTCGACTGCTCGCGCCATGTGGTCATCCCCGGCCTCGTCAACACCCACCACCACTTCTTCCAGACCCTGACCCGCGCCCATCCGGCGGCCATCAACAAGCCGCTGTTTCCCTGGCTGCAGGCCCTGTTCCCGATCTGGCGCGCCCTGACCCCGGACGCGTTCCGGCTTGCCACCCGGCTCGCCTACACGGAACTGCTCCTGTCGGGCTGCACCACGGCGGCCGACCACCACTA
>CAXTEP010000239.1:0-2708 GCA_964243125.1 uncultured Lichenihabitans sp.
GTCGTAGTCGTGCTCGTCGATCCCGGGCCGGAGCTTGATCTCCTTGACCTCGACGATCTTCTGGCGCTTGCGCGCTTCCGCGGCCTTCTTCTGCTCGAGGAAGCGGTACTTGCCGTAGTCGAGGATCTTGCAGACCGGAGGAGTGGCGTTGGGCACGATCTCGACGAGGTCCAGACCCGCCTCGCCCGCGATCTGCTGGGCTTCCGTCGTGAGGATCGTGCCGCGGTTGCGCCCGTCGGCATCGATCAGCTGTACCTCGCGAACACGAATATCGCCGTTGATCTTTGGCCCGTCCTTCTGCGGGACCGGAGCTGCTTTCATGGGTCGGCGAATGGTTCTCTCCTTCGGGTTAGCCCGTAGCCTTACGACGAACAGCCCCGCGGCCGAGGCCACGAGGGTATCGCATTGGACGAAGATGCCCCATCGGCCGTCCATGTCAAGGGGCAAGCGAGGCCGCGAAGCCGCCGCCCGCCAGCGATGTGCCGTCCGGGGCTTGAACTTGGGCGTTGAACCGCGATGATGGCGGCGCTCGCGACGACGCCGGCGGAAGGACAGACTGTGGATGACGGCATGACGGCCGGGAACGACCTGCACGGCCTCAGAGTGCTCATCGTCGAGGACGAGTCGCTGATCGCGATGCTGCTGGAAGACATCCTCGAGGATCTCGGCTGCGAGCTGGTGGGCTCGGCGCTGACGCTCCGGCAAGGACTCGAGCAGGCCGAAACCGCCGACGCCGAGGTGGCGATCCTCGACATCAACCTGGGCGGCGATCCGATCTTTCCCGTCGCCGAGCGCCTGGCGGCGCGCCGCATTCCCCTGGTGTTCGCGAGCGGCTACGGCGCCACCACGCTGCCGGACGCGTGGCGGGACAGCCCCACCCTGCCCAAGCCGTTCTCGGCCGAGCAGGTCGCGGCCGCGCTGCGTCACGCCCGCCGGCCGCCCGCGCCTTGAGATACCCGTTCTACACGCTCGACGTTTTCACCGAAACGCCGCTGCAGGGCAACCCGCTGGCCGTGGTGCTCGACGCCGAAACCCTCGACCCCGGCCGCATGCAGGCCCTGGCGCGCGAGTTCAACCTGTCCGAAACGGTGTTCGTGCTGCCGGCCCGCGACCCCGTCAACGCGGCCGCGCTGCGCATCTTCACGCCCGCGGGCGAACTGCCCTTCGCGGGCCACCCGACGGTCGGGACCGCCGGCCTGCTGGCGCAGTTGCGCGCGCCCGAGATCGTGGCGCGGCAGGACCTCGCGCTCGTGCTGGAGGAGGGTGTCGGTCCCGTCGCCTGCGTGGCGCGCCGGCACCGCGGCGCCATGCGGGCGCGCTTCGCCCTGCCCCGCCTGCCGGCCCCGGCCGGGGATCCGGCTCCGGTCGAGGCGATCGCGGCTGCGCTCGGGCTGGCGCCCGACGACATCGGTTTCGGCCGGCACGCCCCGAGCGTCTTCTCGGCCGGGGTGGCGTTCACCTTCGTGCCGGTGCGCGGGCTCGACGCCGCGGGCCGGGCCTGGCCCGACCTGGCGCGCTGGAGCGGCACCTTCGGGGATCACGGCGGCGTGCTGGTCTACACCCGCGACATCGCCACGCCCGGGGCCCATCTCCACACCCGCATGTTCGCGCCGGGCGAGGGCATCCCCGAGGACCCCGCGACGGGCTCGGCCGCGGCGGCGCTGGCGGGCGTGCTGATGCGCTTCGAGGACTGGGCGGACGGCGACCACGTCCTGATGCTCGAGCAGGGCCTGGAGATGGAGCGGGCGAGCTTCATCACGCTCGGCATGGAGATCGCCGGCGGTCGTCTCGCGGCCGGGTCGATCGGCGGCCACGCCGTGATCGTGAGCCAGGGTACGATCGAGCTTTGAAGCAGGACGCGGCGCCGACGATCGTCCGTGTCGAGGCCGTCACCTGCGCGTTCGAGCCCTCGCCCTGGGCCTTCGCGGCCGAGCGGGCCGGCGCCATCGAGGCTCACTGGGCCCGGCTCGTGGCGGCCCAGCCGCGCCTGTTCGACGGGCGCGTGCTGCTGCTGCACCGGGGCGATGTGCAGGCCGGGCCGGCGGGCGGCCTCGTGTTCCGGGGCGCCTTCCGCGAGGTGGCGTTCAAGGCCTTCCTGGCCTGGCGCGACTTCGGCCACCCCGACCCTTCGGTCCGCAACTGCTTCGCCATGGCGGCCCTGCGGGGCAGCGACGGCGCCTTCGTGCTGGGCGAGATGGGCGCCCACACGGCCAATGCGGGCCGCATCTATTTCCCGTCCGGCACGCCCGATCCGAGCGACGTCGTGGGCGCCACTGTCGACATCGAGGGCAGCGCGCGGCGCGAACTGGAGGAGGAAACGGGGCTCGACGCCGCGGCCCTGCGCTTCGAGCCGGGCTTCACGCTGGTGCACGACCCCCTGCGGGTCTGCTGCATGAAGGCCGTGCGGGCGCCCGAGCCCGCCGCCGTCCTGGTCGAGCGCATCCACGCCGCGCTGGCCCGCGAGGCGGAGCCGGAACTCGCGCGGATGCACGTGGTGCGGCGGGACGCCGACCTCGGGCCCCAGGTGCCTTCCTTCGTGGCCGCCTATATCCGGCACGTCCTGGCCGAAGAGGCCGCCGGCCGGGCCGGCGTCGCGCCGTGACCGCCACCCCCGCCCGGATCGGGGTCGAGATCTGCGTGGACGACGTGGGGGGCGCGCTCCTGGCCGAACGGGAGGGCGCCGACCGGATCGAGCTTTGCGCGGCCCT
>CAXTEP010000239.1:2808-3890 GCA_964243125.1 uncultured Lichenihabitans sp.
ACCGCGCGCCTGCGACAGGCTTGCGGCGCGGCTCCAGCCACCTTCCACAAGGCCTTCGACCGCGTGCCCGACCCGATCGCGGCGTTCGACACGCTCCTGTCGCTCGGCTTCACCCGGGTGCTGACCTCGGGGGGCGCCGCGACCGCCGCGGCCGGGGCCGACACCCTGGCCCGCCTGGTCGGGCGAGCCGCAGGGACCGACACCGCGATCCTGGCAGCGGGCAGCGTCCGGGCCGGCAATGCCCGCGCTCTGGTGGAGCGCACGGGCGTCCGCGAGATTCACCTGCGGGCCATGCGCGACCGGCCCGGCCGCCCGCCCGCAACCGACGCGGCCGAGATCGCGGCCGTGATCGAGGCGGTGCGGCCGTGACGGGCGCCCCACCCGTGCTCGCGGTGGACGTGGGCGGCACAAGCTTCAAGGGCGCGCTCGTGGGCGCGGACGGGTGCTTCCTGCACGGCGACGCGGCCGCGATCGGCGGCCTGTCGGGCGAGAACGCCTACGCGCAGCTGCTCGCCCTGTGCGAACGCTTGGCCGCGGTCGCGCGGGCCCGTGGAACCGCCCCGGCGGCGCTCGGCCTCGTGGCGCCCGGCATGAACCACGACACCGGCACCGTGCAGTTCTCGTCCAACCTCGGCTGGCGCGACATGCCGCTGCGGGCCCGGCTGGAAGCCGCACTCGGGCTTCCCGTGGCGGCGGGTCACGACGTGCGGACCGCCGGGCTCGCCGAGGGCCTGCTCGGGGCCGGGCGCGGTTTGCGGGATTTCGCGCTGGTGATGATCGGCACCGGCATCGCGGCCGCCTTCGTGTCGCACGGCACCGTGACGGCGGGGGCCCGCAACATGGGCGGCGAACTCGGCCACGCGCCCGTGGCGCCCGACGGCGAACGCTGCCCCTGCGGCCAGCTCGGCTGCCTGGAAGCCTACGCGTCCGGCGGCGCGATCGCCCGGCGCTACCGGGCCGCCGGGGGCGCCGAACCGCTCGCGGCCGCCGCGGTCGCGGCCGCGCAGGCGCACGATCCCGTGGCGGCCCGGGTCTGGGCCGAGGCCGTACGGGCCCTGTCGGTGGCGTTCGCGGGCGTTACC
>CAXTEP010000240.1:0-3881 GCA_964243125.1 uncultured Lichenihabitans sp.
CCGACCGGCACGCCGTTCTCCAGCCGGATGCCCCATTCGTCGACGGGCTTGCCGTTCGGCAGGCCGCGGTCGCCCGAGCCCGCCATGGACAGCCAGGCGTCGGTGAAGCGCCAGCCGAGCGAGGGGTCCTTCTTGCCGTAGTCCATGTGGCCGTAGACCTTCTGGCCGTCGATCTCCTTCACCTCGTTGGTGAAGAAGTCCGCGATGTCCTCGTAGGCCGACCAGTTGACGGGAACGCCGAGCTCGTAGCCGTACTTGGCCTTGAAGCGCTGCTTCAGCTCCGGACGCTGGAACCAGTCGTAGCGGAACCAGTACAGGTTCGCGAACTGCTGGTCGGGCAGCTGGTAGAGCTTGCCGTCCGGCCCCGTGCCGAAGCTCAGGCCCATGAAGTCCCCGAGGTCGAGGTGGGGGCTCGTCACGTCCTTGCCGCTGCCCGCCATGAAGTCGGTCAGTGAGCCCTCGACGATGTCGTTGTAGCGCGGGTGCGTGCCGATGAAGTCCGAGTCGTTCATCCAGAAGTCGTAGACGGGCCGGCCCGACTGCATCTCGACGCCGATCTTGTCGACGATCGTGCCTTCGTCGGTGAGGTCGTGCTTGACCTCGATGCCGGTGATCTCCGCGAAGGCCTTGGTCAGCACCTTGGATTCGTACTCGTGCGCCGCGATGGTCTCGGACGCGCAGTTAACCTGCATGCCCGCGAACGGCTTGGCGGCGTTGATGAACCATTCGAGCTCGGCCATCTGCTGGTCCTTGCTCAGCGTCGACGGCGTGAACTCGGCGTCGATCCACTTGCTGGCCGCGTCCACCTTCTGGGCGTAGCTCGGCGTGCTCTTGACGATGCCGGCCGCGCCCGCGACGCCGAGCGCGGCCGCGCCTTTCAACACTGTACGACGATCGACCATGGTTTCCTCCTTGCAAACCGGCGCCGGATTTCATCCGGTCCCCGTATGACGCTTCACGCGAAGCGAAACATGATCCCGGCCAGCAGCACCGCGGTGGCGGCCGGGTAGAGCGGGTTCTCGGTCCCGACCTTCAGGAAGATCAGGAACGTGAAGGCGGCGATGAGCAGCGACACGAAGAACCGGTCGCCGCGCGTCGTCGCAAATCCGAGGACGCCGCGCCGCGGGGTCTCGGGCCGGGCGACCGCGAGCACGGTCATGACTGCAAGGCCCAGGGCGATCGCGCCGAAGAACAGGACCGTCTGCCAAGTCCAGGCCATCCAGGTGATGTGATCGAGCAGGTGATCCACGGTGCCCCAGCCCTCAAACGCGCCCGAGGGCGAAGCCCTTGGCGATGTGGTTGCGCACGAACCAGATCACGACCGCGCCGGGCACCATGGTCAGCACGCCCGCGGCCGACAGGAGGCCCCAGTCGAGGCCCGCCACCGAATAGGCGCGCAGCATGATGGACGCGAACGGCTTGGCGTTGACCGTGGTGAGCGTCGAGGCTAGCAGCTGCTCGACCCAGGAGAACATGAAGCAGAAGAATGCCGCCACCCCGATGCCGTTGGCGATCAGCGGCAGGAAGATCTTCACGAAGAAGCGCGGGAACGAGTAGCCGTCGATGGTCGCGGTCTCGTCGATCTCGCGCGGCACGCCCGAGATGAAGCCTTCCAGGATCCACACCGCGAGCGGCACGTTGAACAGGCAGTGAGCCAGGGCTACGGCCCAGATCGAGTCGAACAGCCCGGCCGCCGAATACAGGTTGAAGAACGGCAGGGCGTAGACGGCGGGCGGCGCCATCAGGTTGGACAGCAGCCAGAAGAACAGCGGCTTGTCGCCCACGAAGCGGTAACGGCTGAACGCGTAGGCGGCCGGCAGCGCGATCGTCACCGAGATGACCGTGTTGATGCACACGTAGAGGATCGAGTTGACGAAGCTCGCGTGCCATTCGGGATCGGTGAAGATCTTGGCGTAGTGCTCCAGCGTCGGGTGGTGGGGCCAGAGCGAGAAGCCGGCCAGGATGTCGCTATTGCTCTTCAGGCTCGTGTTGATGAGCCAGTACACCGGCACCATCAGGAACAGCATGTAGAGGGTGATGCCGACGGGCCGCGCCCAGGCGCGATCGGCCGCTACCTTGCGTTCGGCCGTGCCCGCCGCCGCGACCGTGCCGGTTGCGATGCTCGTCATCACGCGTCTCCCTTCTGGGCCGCGTGGGTCGTGTAGGTGAAGAACACCCAGCAGACCGTCAGCGTGATGAGGTTGTAGACCAGCGAATAGGCGGCCGCATTGCCCAGGTCGACCTGGCCCAGCGCCATCTTGACGAGGTCGATCGACAGGAAGCTCGTGGTTTCGCCCGGACCGCCGCCCGTGATGGTGAAGGGCTCGGTGTAGATCATGAAGCTGCCCATGAAGCGCAGCAGCATGCCGATCACCAGCACCTTCTGCAGCTTCGGCAGCTCGATGTTGCGGAACACGGACCAGCGGCTCGCCCCGTCGATCCGCGCCGCCTGGTAGAAGGCGTCGGGGATCGCCTTCAGGCCCGCGTAGCACAGGAGCGCGATCATGGAGGTCCAGTGCCAGACGTCCATGATGACGATCGTCACCCAGGCCGACGGCGCGTCGAGCCGGCTCTCGAAGCTCGGCCAGACCGGCTTCAGCAGCACGCCGAGCAGGCCGATGTCGGTGCGTGTGACGAGCTGCCAGATGACGCCCACGACGTTGTAGGGGATCAGCAGCGGCAGGGCGATCAGCACCAGCGTGGCGCCCACCTTCCAGCCGGCCCTCGGGATGCACAGCGCGACCCCGATGCCGAGCGGCACCTCGATGGCGAGCACCAGGAACGAGAAGGCGAGGTTGCGGACCAGGGCGCCCTCGAAGCGCCGGCCGACCTCCGTGGTCGGGTCGAGCAGGTTCTGGAACCAGCCGGCGCCGTTCCAGAAGAAGTTGTTCTGCCCCATCGAGTCCTGAACCGAGTAGTTCACGACCGTCATCATCGGCAGCAGCGACGAGAATAGCACGAAGACCAGCACCGGCAGCACGAAGAACCAGGCGCGGTT
The DNA here is from genome assembly GCA_964243125.1 of uncultured Lichenihabitans sp. GTDB lineage: Bacteria > Pseudomonadota > Alphaproteobacteria > Rhizobiales > Beijerinckiaceae > Lichenihabitans. Next base: position 2,999 of record CAXTEP010000240.1, read on the forward strand.
GTCCCAGATGCGGGTGTCGGTCATGCGGCTTTCCCTTCGCCGAGGCGTTGGCCTTCGACGCGACGGTCGTCGACGTAGACGTGGGTGCGGGCCGGGTCGAACCGGACCCGCGCCTCGCCGCCCTCGATGCTCATGCCGTCGGGCACGGTGGCGACCAGCGGTTGCGCCCCGAGGCTCACGTGGGCCAGGCGCTTGCGGCCGAGGTCGTCGACCCGCCGCACCCGGACCGGCAGGCCGCCCGACGCCGTCAGCACCGCGTAGTCCGGGCGGATGCCGAGCTTGACGGCGCTGTCGGGCGCGAGTGTCGGATAGGCGGCGCCGAGCGCGATCTCCTGTCCTTCGACCGTCACGCGGCTGCCATGGACCCGGCCCGACAGGAAGTTCATGCCCGGCGAGCCGATGAAATAGCCCACGAACGTGTGCTCGGGCTTCTCGAACAGTTCGGCCGGCGTGCCGATCTGCACGGCGCGGCCGTCGTTCATCACCACCACCTTGTCGGCGAAGGTCAGCGCTTCGACCTGGTCGTGCGTCACGTAGATCATCAGCAGGTCGAGCGAGCGGTGCACGACCTTGAGCTTGGAGCGCAGCTCCCACTTGAGCGCGGGGTCGATCACGGTCAGGGGTTCGTCGAACAGCACGGCCGACACGTCCGAGCGCACGAGGCCGCGGCCGAGCGAGATCTTCTGCTTGGCGTCCGCGGTCAGGCCGCGGGCTCGGCGCCCGAGGTCGCGGGTGAGGTCCAGCATGGCCGCGACCTCGCGCACCCGGGCCTCGATCTGCGGCCGCGCCATGCCCCGGTTCTTGAGCGGGAACGCGAGGTTCTCGGCCACCGTCATGGTGTCGTAGATCACCGGGAACTGGAACACCTGGGCGATGTTGCGCT
>CAXTEP010000241.1:0-1960 GCA_964243125.1 uncultured Lichenihabitans sp.
CGACGTTGGGATTGCCGTCGCGGTCGCCGCCGATCCAGTTGCCCATGCGGAAGAACGGCGCGACGCGCCGGCCCAGCATTTGCTCCAGTTCGCCGTAGAGCTGCGGCAGCCCGCGCAGGAAGGTGGTGCGATAATAGCTCAGCGCATTCTCGATCTCGTCTCGCACGGTCAGCTTGCGGAAGCGGAGCAGACGGGTCTGCCAGAGCTGGGTGATGCGGACGCGCAGCATGGCCGTGTTGGCGGCGCGCTCGCGTTCGTTGCCGACCGTTTCGCGACCCGCGAGCAGGTCCGCGATGGCGCGCTCGGCGTCGAGCAGGCTCTTGCGCTGCACCTCGGTCGGGTGCGCGGTCAGCACCGGCGACACCCAGGCGTGTTCGAGGGTCGCCGCGATGGTGCCGGCGTCGATCCCGGCTGCCGCGAAGCGTTCGAAGGCGCGCGCCAGGGTGCCGTCCTGGGGCTGGACCTCGGGCCCGCCGCGTTCCCGCAGCGCCCGACGCCGGACATGGTGGCGGTCCTCGGCGATGTTGGTCAGGTGCGAGAAATAGCTGAACGCCCGCGACACCGACACGGCCTGGTTCGGGGTCAGCCCCCGCAGGAGCAGTTCGAGCTCGTGGCCGGCGCCGGCGTCGGTGCCTCGCTGGGCCGCGACGCTCAGCCGGCGGATGTGCTCGACCAGCTCGAAGTCGGCCACGCCCTCCTGTTCGCGGATGATGTCGCCGAGCAGCGAACCCAGCAGCCTGATGTCGTTGATCAGGGGCTGGTCCTTGTCGGACGGGTCGGCCTCGGCGGGGATGGGCAGAACGGTCGGAGCATTCATGGGGCGATCTCGTCCAGCGGCGGCTGTGAAGGTGCGAACCCGCTCGCGCGGGTCGGGCGCCCCTCAGGCACTCGGGCGGAGGTTTTGCAAATTGCGTGCCCTCCCGGCAAGTCCGCCGCCGGCAGGAGGGTCGTCCGCGGTGGCTCGGCACAGCCCTCGCCGCGGTCAGGTCGTCGCGGCGTCGGCGGGCGGCTTGGCCGAAGGTTCCACGGCCGGCTGGGCCCTGGCCTCGCTGCCGACCTCGCCGTGGATCAGGTCGTGGATGAAGCCGAGCTTGTCGACCACGGTTTGCGACAGCACGAAGGGGTAGAGGTCGGCCTGCCCCATGCTGCGGTTCAAGCTGTTCACCGCGAAGGTGAGCGGCAGCCAGGCCTGGATCAGCGGCTTGATGCTCGGCGCGTGGGGGGCGTCCACCTCGATGTCGGTCGACAAGGCGTCGGCGTCCTTCACGCCGCGCGGGTGGATCGCCACGCCGTGGGTGCGCGCGGTCTCCAGCGTGTCGACGATGTGGAGGTAATGCGCCCAGCTTTCCGCGAAATCCTCCCACGGGTGGCTCGTCGCGTAGGCGCTGACGTAGCGGTCGCGCCAGTCGGATGGCGGTCCGTTCGCGTAGTGGCGCTTCAAGGCCGCGTTGTAGTCGTCCCGCTCGTCGCCGAACACGGTGCGGCAGGCCGCGAGCGCCGGTTCGGAACGCACGAGCCGATCCCAGTACCAGTGCCCGATCTCGTGCCGGAAATGGCCCAGCAGCGTCCGGTAGGGCTCGTGCATGCTGGCGCGTCGGCGCTCGCGTTCGGCATCGTCGGCTTCCGCGATGTTGATGGTGATCAGCCCGCTGTCGTGGCCGGTCAGCACCTTGGGGCTGGACACGCCATCCTCCAGGAACTCGAACACGAGGCCTTCGTCCGGATCGTCGGTGCGGGTCACCAGCGGTAGTTCAAGTTCGATCAGCGTGTAGAACAGGCGGTGCTTGGCGACTTCCATGCGGCGCCAGCGCCCGAGGTTGTCGGGCCTGTCGAGGTCGGGGATCACGAGGTTGTGCCGGCACGCGCGGCAGAAGCGATGCCGGCTTTCGGCCGGCACCAGCCAGTTGCAGACGTCGTGGTCGGCGTTGCTGCAGAACCGCACCCTGCGGTCCGGCTCGCC
>CAXTEP010000241.1:2060-3879 GCA_964243125.1 uncultured Lichenihabitans sp.
GGGGCGTCACGCTCCGGATCGCCGGCTCGCGGTGGCGAGCTCGGCGTAGAAGGCCGCCATGCGCTCGAACCAGAGGTGGCGCGCGTCGAGGTGGGGCCGCCCGGCAACCGCGACGGGCAGTTGCAGCATGTCCACCAGCGACAGGATCTCCTGGCGCGCCGCGAGCTGCGAGGCCGTCAGGGTGCCGGTCTTGGTGCCTTCCTCGATCGCGTCGAGGGCCGTCAGCCCGATGGGGAAGAGTTCCCGGAAGATGACGCGGTCGTGCAGACCCTCGGCGGTGCGGAACAGGAGTTCGGGCGCGAGCCGGCCCAGGCTGCCCGCGATCTGCCGGGCGTTGTTGGACTGCAGCGTGGCCATGCGATTGCGGACCAGTACCCAGTCGATCAGCCCGGCGTCGGCCTGCCGGCGCTTGCGCCGCGCGTCGAGCACGAGGTCGGCGTATTGGGCGACGGCGCCGCGGCGCGAGCGGTCGTGGTGCACGCGGGAGAACACGTCCACGTCGATGTAGCTGTCGTTGATGGGCGACACCAGCGTGTCGGCGAGCGAGTGGGCGAGGCGCATCAGGTAGCTGTCGCTGGCGGGCGTATCGACCACGACGAACTCGTAGTCGTGCTCGACCGCCGTGATGGCGGCCGCGAAGGCCGCGAACTCCTGAGTTTCGTTCTCGATCACGTCGGTGGACCGGCCCCGGTCCGGCGCGTGGTGGGACGGCAGTTCGATCGCCATCCCCCGGCTGGACCCCCAGGATTGGCGGTTCTCCAGGAACCGGGTCAGGGTGTGCTGCCGCGTGTCGAGGTCGATGGTGGCGACGCGATGGCCCGCCTTGAGCAGCGCGACCGTGATGTGGATGGAGAGCGTGGACTTGCCGGTGCCACCCTTCTCGTTGGCCACGACGATGACGTGCGCGCTCCGCAGGTCGGGGAGGTCGTGATCGATCAACCCTGGATTCCGAATCAGGCCGCCCGCCCGGCGCGGACACTGCCGAACGGGCCCGCGATTGCAAGCGGGCGGTTTGTCGCCGTTCGTGCCCCGGCCGGGGCGCCTCGCGCCCGGGGCTCGGCCGCGGCGACCTCGACGCGGGCGACCGGGTCAGGCGGGGCGTCGGGTCAGCGCCCGCGTCATCACCACCGTGGGGCACGTCGCCCCGTTTCTCATGTCGACGTCGATGCGGCCGACCGACGCGAACCCAAGCGCGAGGTAGAACGGTTCGGCGTTCAGGCTGGAAAAGCAGCGGAACGTCCGTACGCCCCCGGCCAGGGCATCCCGCTCGCACCGTTCGAAGATGGCTTTGCCCAGCCCTCGTCCGGTCCAGTCGACGCGCGTGCCGAAGTGGCGGAGGTGAGCGACGCCCGGCTCGATGCCGCCGGTGCCCGGCGCTGCCCGCGTCCATCCCCCGCAGGAGACGATCTCGCGGCCGGCCGTTTCCTGGACGTAGAAGGACCTGGACGCGAGCAGGGCAGGGTTCGCTCTCGTCATCGCGGGCAGGATCAGCGCGAGCGTTTGAGGATCGTAGGACGCCGCCATGAGGGCAGGGTAGGCGTTGCCCAGGACCTCGCTGACCACATCGGCGTCAGCGGGCGTCGCGATCCTCAGGGTGCAGGTGCCGCTCACGCCGTGTCCTCCGCCCGGTCAGCTCGAACATCGCTCGTCGTCGACCCCGCCGCAATGCGGTGGCGCGAAACCCGTCCATGGGTTGCGTCCCAGGCCGGGATGGGGCAAATATAGCTTGTCCGCCGTGGCGCTCGGAGAGCGCGGGCGGGCACTCAGGAGTGTAGCTCAATCGGCTAGAGTACCGGTCTCCAAAACCGGGGGTTGTGGG
>CAXTEP010000242.1:0-3864 GCA_964243125.1 uncultured Lichenihabitans sp.
CTCGAAGCGCAGGATGTTGTCGACCTCGGCGCCGCGCCAGCCGTAGATCGACTGGTCGTCGTCGCCCACGCAGCACAGGTTGGCATTGCCCTGGGCCAGCAGGCGCAGCCACAGGTACTGCACCACGTTGGTGTCCTGGTACTCGTCGACCAGCATGTAGCGGAACCGGCGCTGGAACTGGGCCAGCACGTCCGGGTACTCGCGGAACAACCGCACCGATTCGAGCAGCAGGTCGCCGAAGTCGGCGGCGTTGAGCGCCTTCAGCCGTGCCTGGTAGGCGGCGTAGAGCAGCCCGCCCTTGCCGTTGGCGAAGGCGCCGGCCTCGCCGGGCGGCACCTGGGCGGGGCCGAGCCCCCGGTTCTTCCAGGCGTCGATCTGGAACGACAGCGCGCGGGCGGGCCAGCGCTTGTCGTCCACGTTCTCGGCCTGCAGCACTTGCTTGAGCAGGCGGATCTGGTCGTCCGTGTCCAGGATGGTGAAGCTCGACTTGAGCCCCACCAGTTCGGCGTGGCGGCGCAGGATCTTGGTAGAGATGGCGTGGAAGGTGCCGAGCCAGGGCATGCCCTCGGCCACCGGGCCGATCAGGGTGGCGATCCGCTCCTTCATCTCGCGGGCCGCCTTGTTGGTGAAGGTCACGGCCAGGATCTCGTGCGGGCGGGCGCGTCCCGTCGCCACGATGTGGGCGATGCGGGTGGTGAGCACGCGCGTCTTGCCCGTACCGGCCCCGGCCAGCACCAGCACGGGGCCGTCCAACGCCTCCACGGCCCGCCGCTGTTCCGGGTTCAGGCCCGCCAGATAGGCGGGCGCCGGCGCACCAGCGGCGCGCGCCCGGGCCGCGATGCCGCCCGCGCGAGGCGACGGGCCGGCGGGGGCGGAAATTTCGGACACGTCACGCTCCGGCATGGATGAGAACGAAAGCAGAATCTCAATGTCCGACCATGACGGCTCGGGCCGGCAATGTCGAGCGTGCGGCTCGGCCTTGTCCCTTGGCTTCTTCCCACCCGTGGGGAGGAGAAGACGATACGCGGCGTCATCCTGGTTCGACACCACGAAGGACGCGCAGCAGATAGAACTCGCGAGCGGCTTGGCGTCCCGCTCAATCCTGACCCGGCTCGCCCACCAGTCCCGCGGCCGCGATCCCCGCCAGCGCCGCGGCCTCGTCGTTGTCGGACGTGTCGCCCGAGGCCCCGACCGCGCCCAGCAAGGTGCGGTCGGCGTCGTAGACCAGCACGCCGCCCGACACGGGCACCAACGCCCCGCCCACCGCGTGCGTCACCGCGGCGACGAAGTAGCCCTGATCCTGGGCGCGCTTGCCGATCGAGCGCGACCCGAGGCCAAGTGCCAGGGCCCCGTAGGCCTTGCCGTGGGCGATCTCGAACCGCTTGAGCGAGGTGCCGTCCTGCGCGGCCGCGGCCTTCACGGCGCCGCGGGCGTCGAGCACCACAACGACCAGCGGCTTGAACCGTCCCCGGCCCGCGTGCACCAGCGCGCCCTCCACCAGGGCCTGCGCGGTTTCCAGGGTCAATGCCAAGATCATCACCTCCGTCAGGGAGCGCGGGTGTCAGAACCGCCAGCGCTGGGCGTTGGCGACCAGGAAGTCGCGGAACACCTGCACGCGCGCCACGCTCTTCAGCTCTTCGGGATACACGAAATAGCAGTCGAGCTCGGGCATGTCGGCGTGCTGGAGCAGCTGCACGAGCCCGTCCTCGGGCGCCACGAAATAGTCGGGCAGCACGCCGATGCCCGAGCCGTTCTGCACGGCCGCGTGCAGCGCCACCATGTTGTTGACCGTGAGCGCCGAGGAGCGGGGCGCGCGCTGCTCCCGCCCAGCCACCTGCAGCGAGTTCAGCATGGGCGTAAGATAGTTGGCGGCGCCGCCCGTGTAGCCGATCAGGCGGTGCTTATCGAGGTCGTCGGTCGACTTCGGCTGGCCGTGGCGCTTCAGGTAGCTGGTGGACGCGTAGGCGTGGTAGCGCACCGTGAACAGGCGCCGGCGGATCAGGTCGGGCTGCACTGGCTCGCGCAGCCGGAGGCCGATGTCGGCCTCGCGCATGCCAAGGTCGAGCTCGTCGTCGGTGAGGATCAGGTGCAGGCGAATGTCGGGGTAGAGTTCCATGAACTCGCCGATCCGCGGCGTCAGCCAGGACGTGCCGATCCCGTAGGTGGTGGTGATGCGCAACTCGCCGTTGGGCTTCTCGCGGCTGTCGGTCAGCCGCGTCTTCACCACGTCGAGCTTGAGCATCACGTCCTGCACGGTCCGCAGCAGCAGGTCGCCCTGTTCGGTCAGGATCAGGCCGCGGGCGTGCCGGTGGAACAGCGGCACCTCGAGGTCCTGCTCCAGCGCGCTGATCTGGCGGCTGACGGCCGACTGGCTGAGGTTGAGGCTCTGTCCCGCGTGGGTGAAAGAACCCGCCTCGGCGGCCGCCTGAAACACGCGCAATCGATCCCAATCCACAGCCGTCCCCCCGGGGCCTTTCGTCTGCGGCCCGATGCCGGTTCAGGTTTCGCGGTTCGCGAGCTCCGGCGCAGGGATGATCGCCGTTTCCGGGCGACGGTTCAATCCCAGGCGCCGATCATCTGCTCCTCGCGCCGTTCTTCCCGGCGTTCGACGGGATCGGCGGAGTGCTCGGCCAGGAATTTCTCGGCTTCCAGCGCCGCCATGCAGCCCATGCCGGCCGCCGTGACGGCCTGCCGGTAGATGCGATCCTTCACGTCGCCGGCCGCGAAAACGCCCGGCACCGCGGTGGCGGTCGAGTCGGGCGCGGTCAGGACGTAGCCGTCCGGGTCGGTGGGGACGTGGCCGACGAACACCGCCGTGGCGGGCGAATGGCCGATCGCCACGAAGACCCCGTCGATCGGGCGCTCGTCCAGGGCGTCGGTCGCCACGTCGCGCAGGCGGATGCCGGTGACCCGGCGCGGCGTGCCGTCACCCAGGATCTCGTCCACGGTCGTGTTCCAGCGCACCTGCACCTTGGGATTGGCGAACAGGCGGTCCTGCATGACCTTCTCGGCCCGGAAGCGGTCGCGCCGATGCACCACGGTGACGCTGCGGACGTGGCGCGTCAGGTAGAGCGCATCCTCGACCGCCGTGTTGCCGCCGCCCACCACCACCACGTCCTTGTTCTTGAAGAAGGCCGCGTCGCAGACCGCGCAGCCGCTGACCCCCTGCCCCAGCAGCGCCTGTTCGGACGGCAGCCCGAGCCAGCGGGCCTGCGCGCCGGTCGCGATGATCACCGCGTCGGCCAGGTAGGTGTCGCCGCCGTCGGTGCGGCAGGTGAACGGACGCTTCGTGAAATCGACCTCGGACACGATGTCGAACACGAGGCGCGCGCCGGCGTGCTCGGCCTGGGCCTGCATGTTGTCCATCAGGGCCGGACCCAGAATGGAGGTTTCGCCCGGCCAGTTCTCCACGTCGCTGGTGATGGTGAGCTGCCCGCCCGGCTGCAGGCCCTGGATCACCACCGGCTCCAGGTTGGCGCGCGCCGCGTAGACCGCGGCCGTGTAGCCGGCCGGGCCCGCGCCGATGATCAGGACCTTGGTGCGATGGGTCGCCATGGGCGTATGTCTCTATCAGGAAACAAGGCACGGACGTGTGCCGTGCCAACCTGGGATATAGACCGCGCTTCCGGCACTTGTAAGAAGGCCAATCAGGAACAGGCGTGCCCCTTTGCGGACAGATGAGGGGGTGACATTAAAAGCCACGTCAGGGTCGGGGCATGCGCCTGCTCGGCCCTGAGACGTTAGACTTTAAATAGAGGCTCTTTGGTCGAAAATTTGCGCGCAACCACTACGTGAGATCATACACCTACCTCTATATGGCATATCTCCGTAGTCCACCTCTTACCAGTTGATAATGCTAAAAAG
>CAXTEP010000243.1:0-3861 GCA_964243125.1 uncultured Lichenihabitans sp.
GTGCTGGCCGGCGTGGTGGTGATCGCGCTCGGCCTCGACACCGGGACGCTCACGCGGGTGTCGCTCGCCAGCACCACCACCCTGGAGCAGGGCCTGCTCGACAAGCTGCACCCGGCTTCGCTGCCGCCTTCCGCCACCGCCATGGGCGCCGACGCTCCCGCCATGAACAGCGCCCCGGCCATGAAGGCGACCGATGCGGCCATGACGGGCGCGCCGGCCATGAAGGGTGGCCCGGGCACCGCCATGGTGGCCAAGCCCGCCGCCGAGATCCTGCCGGTCGAGGGTGCGGCCCCGTCCTTCGCGGGTGCCACGCAATGGCTCAATTCGCCGCCGCTGACCGCCGAGGCACTGAAGGGCAAAGTGGTGCTGGTCGACTTCTGGACCTATTCCTGCATCAACTGCCTGCGCGCCATCCCGTATGTCCGCGCCTGGGCCGAGAAGTACAAGGACCAGGGCCTCGTGGTGATCGGCGTCCACGCCCCCGAGTTCGCTTTCGAGAAGCAGGTCGGCAACGTTTCCAAGGCGGTCGCGGACCTGAAGATCGACTATCCGGTGGCGATCGACAACGATTACGCGATCTGGCGCGCCTTCAACAACCAGTACTGGCCGGCCCACTACTTCATCGACGCGCAGGGCCGCATCCGCCACCACCACTTCGGGGAAGGCGACTACGACGGATCGGAGCGCGTCATCCAGCAATTGCTGGCCGAAGCCGGCCATTCCGGGCTTCCGGCCACCACGGTTGCGGTGCAGGCGGACGGCACGGAAGCGGCGTCCGACGCACGGAACGTCAAGTCCCCCGAAACCTACATCGGGGCCGACCGGGCCGAGAACTTCGTGTCGCCCGGCGGCGTCGTGCTGGGGGCGAGCCACGGCTACATGCCCGGCACGCCGCGGCTCAATGAATGGGGCCTGTCGGGCGACTGGACGGTCGACGGCGAGCACGCGGTCCTCGACAAGGCCGCCGGCGGCATCACCTACCGGTTCCACGCCCGCGACCTGCATCTGGTGCTGGGCCCCGGCGCGGACCGCAAGCCCGTCCGGTTCCGCCTGACGATCGACGGCGCCGGGCCCGGCCCGAACCACGGCACCGACGTCAATCCCGACGGCAACGGCACCGTGACCGACCAGCGGCTGTACCAACTGGTGCGGCAGAGCGGCGCGGTCGAGGACCACACGGTCGAGATCACCTTCCTGGATCCCGGGGTTCAGGCCTACGCATTCACGTTCGGTTGAGATTGGAGACCACCATGGCTGATTCCAAGACGATCCTCGCCGGCCTGCGGCGTCCGGCGGCCCTGGCGGTCGTCCTGCTCGCCGGCGCCGCGGTCTTCGCCGCGACCCGGTCCTCGGCCGAGGACGTGCGGCCCGTGCCGGCACCCGCCGTGGACGAGCAGGTCGCGAATGCACCCGCGAGCGAGGTCGCGATCGTGGCGGGAGGCTGTTTCTGGGGCGTGCAGGGCGTGTTCCAGCACGTCAAGGGCGTGACGGCGGCGGTGTCCGGCTACGCGGGCGGCGAGCAGGACACCGCCCATTACGACGAGGTCAGCACGGGCATCACGGGCCACGCCGAATCGGTGCGCATCACCTACGACCCCCACCAGATCACCTACGGGCGCCTGCTGCAGATCTACTTCTCGGCCGCCCATGACCCGACCGAGTTGAACCGCCAGGGTCCCGATTCCGGCACGCAGTACCGCTCGGCCATCTTCCCGACCACCGACGACCAAGCCCGCGTGGCCCGCGCCTACAAGGCGCAGATCAACCAGGCCCACGTTTACGGGGCCGCGCTTGTGACCACGATCGAGCCCGGCAAGCACTTCTTCCCGGCCGAGGAGCACCACCAGGACTTCCTGGCCCGCAACCCGACCTACCCCTACATCGCGTACAACGACATCCCGAAGGTCGAAGCCCTGAAGCGGCTCTACCCGGACCTGTACCGCGCCACTCCCGTTCTGGTAGCCGGGACCGCCGTCACCAACTGATCCGGCCGTCCAACGGCCGGCGTCACGGTTCGCGCGCCGCCGGCCGCGGCCGTCCGGGCCTGAACCTTTCGCGGTACTGCCGCGGCGTCATCGCCCGGGCGCGCCGGAACTGCCGGTTGAAGTTCGCGAGCGACGCGAATCCCACCGCTTCCGCGATGTGGCGGACCGGCGCCTCGGTGCCCGACAGGCGCGCGCAGGCTTCGCCGACCCGGAGCTTGCCCACGTAGTCCGACACGGTTGCACCCGTGTGTCGAAGAAACATCCTGTGCAGGCCGGATGCGCTCAGGGCCGCGATGGCGGCCAGATCGTCCAGCCTGAGGCTCCGCGTGTACGACGCGTGGATATGCGTGAGCACGCGGTCGATGCGTTCGCGGCCGTCCTGCGCCGACGCGGCGCCACGGGCCGTGCTGGCGAGCGCGATGCCGGGATCCCGCGCCGCGATGGCGCTCAGAACCTGCAGCAGCCCGATCAGGCGCCCGGGCGGGGCAAGGTCGAACAGGGTTTCGCATTGCGCGCGGACCGCCAGGCCCGTGTCGGGCGCGAAGCTCAGGCCCGCGCCGGCCCGGCCCAACAGCGACCGCACGGCGCGGAACTCCACGGCAGAGCCCAGCAGGGGCTCGATCCAGTCATGCCGGAACCAGAACACCAGGGCCGCGTGGGGACGCGCCGGATTGATCTTGGCGTCCGACGACCACGTGTGGGGAAGGTTCGGCCCGATGAGCGCCAGGTCCGCATCGCCGTAGCTGCCGACGTGGTCGCCCACGAAGCGCTGGCCGCGCGAGTTCAGCGTAAGGGTGAGCTCGAACTCGGGATGGTGATGCCATTCGAAGGGGATCGCGTCGTCGAGACGCCTGTTGAGCAGGCTCCAGGACGCGTCCGCCTCGACCGCGAGCCGTTCCAGAAAAGGCCGCATCATGCTGCTCCTGCGGGACCAAACGCCGGAATCGTATCGGAATCGGCCGAGCCGGGACAACATGCCGGCGTCGCGCGAGCGCAATATTCCGGACGACCTCGCCCGCCGGGAGGACGAGAACCAAGGAGGTTTGCATGCAAACGGCCCTGAAACGCGACGCTCATCCGACCGCCGCGGCCGCCATCCAGCTCAAGGACATCCGCAAGCGCCTGACGCTCCGCGTCCTGTCGGCGCAGGATTGGCGCCACTGGACCACGAAGGGCTACGTGGTGGTGCGCCAGGCCGTTCCGGCCGATCGCGTCGCGCGGCTCGTCGATGTCCTCTGGGCTTTCGACGAGAAGGACCCGGCCGACCCGTCGACCTGGTACGCGCCGCAGCGGCGCGAGCACAAGATGAAGGAACTCAACAACACCGGAATGCTGGAAATCTACAATCACCAGGCCTTGTGGAACAACCGCATGGAGCCGCGGGTTTACGACGCCTTCGTCGACATCTGGGACCGCGAGGACCTGTGGGTGACGATCGATCGGGCCAACCTCAACCCGCCCCGTCGGGTGAAGGGCAACCCGGACGGCTTCATCCACTGGGACGTGGACACGTCCCTTCGCCCCTTGCCGGTCGGGGTGCAGGGCGTGCTCAGCCTGCAGAAGCAGGACGGCGACGTGGGCGGCTTCCAGTGAGTGCCGGGGCTGTTCAAGCATTTTGACGAATGGGTCGCGACCCAGGCCGCCGACCGCGACCCGATGCACCCGGATATGACGGGGTTCGAGGTGATCAACATCGACATGGACCCCGGCGATTTGATGATTTTCAACTCGCTGCTGGCGCACGGCGTGCGGCCGAACCATCCCGACAACCGGGTCCGCATGGCGCAGTATATTTCGATGTACCCGGCCGAATGGGACAAGGAGGCGGAGCGGACCGAGCGGATCCGACTGTGGCGGGAGCTCGACCACCCGCGCC
>CAXTEP010000244.1:0-3860 GCA_964243125.1 uncultured Lichenihabitans sp.
GCGTGCGACCGAACCTCCATGACGGCCCGGGCGACCCGACCTGGGGTGCCCCGGCCTGCGAGACCGCTCGGGGCTGGACGACGGGAGATCATCCTTGCCAAGCGCACGACCGTACGCTTGGAGGATCGCCCGGACCCACGTCGACCGGGGCGCTTTCGACCTACTTGAGCGGGCTTGCGCCCACCTGCCGCAGCACGTAGTCCGCCAGCAGCTGGTTCGCTTGGGTGGTCATGTGTTCGCCCGCGGCGAAGATGTAGGTCCGGTCGGCATCGGGCTCCTTCAGGCTTCCGGGGAAGCAGTAGTCCTGGTCCTCCTGCTGGCAGGCGTCCTCATGAGCGCCGTGCTTGAACCCGTTGGCAGCGGCGTTCTTGATCAGGTCGTCCACGAAGGCCTGGGTGTCGATGACGAGCAGGTGCGTCGGATCGCTGGGCAGCTTCTCCGACAAGCGCTTGTTGAAGACGCCCGAGAGTTCCGTCGCGAAGGCGCGAGCGGCAGGGGTGTGGAACCAGGGCAGGTTGCCCATGTCAGCGAGCTTGAGGACGACGAGGCGCTTGCCGCCGTGCGTGAGCACGTCCTTCGCGATCTCGGCCGTGTCGTCGGCGGCCTTCGAGACGCGTTCCGCTTCCTTCCCCATGATCTCGGGGGAGGCTGGCTTGTTGTCCCGCAGTTGCTGCGCCAGCTCCGGCGCCTTGTCCGGGTCGTAGTGGTACGCGACGTCGTTGGTGCCGATATAGAGAATCACGAGCTGGTCGGGCGAGAACGTCTGATGCTGCGCGAGGAAGTGCCGCAACTGGACCGTTGCCGAGATAGGCAGCCCCTCGGGATCGTCGGAACTGCTCGAATAGGGGCTGTTGGCCTTGGCGCCCCCCTCCGCGTAGTTGAGCCCGCCGGGCCCAGGGATCCCGTGCTTGCCCTTATACACGTCGTCATAGCTGTCGATATGTTCGTTGGGCATGGGAATTTGGCCGCTGTAGTGGAGCGTGAGGTGCTGGGCGAACGTCAGGCCCGGGTTCGTTGTGAATCGGAACCAGTAGGTTCCGGCGTCTGCGAGGCTGTCGCCGAAAACGACGACCTGCTTGATCGGCGGCTGGTCCTGTGCCTTCGCCGAACCGGAGATCGTCATCAAGCCCACGATCGCGAGGGCGCCAGGCAGTCGATGCATCGTCCAAACTCCCATTGAGTCGCGACCGTTTAATCAGGGTCGTCATCCGCCATGAATACGTCACCACACAGCGAAGCGTCCATACTCATTCGTACCGGTCGCGGTTGGATGGAACGCACGGCGGATCAGGGCAGCTGTACGCGTCGGAAGCGCAAGGTCGGCGAGATAAGGGAACTCGCGTATCAGGCCGTCACTTCGATGGGTGTGCCGTCCGGCATCGCGATGATCGCCTCGTAGAAGCCGTCGCCGGTGGTGCGCGGCGCCGCGACCAGGCACCCGTCGAGGCCGCACCGTGCGGCCAAGCGATCCACCGCCTCTTCACTGTCGAGCCCGACGGCGACGTGCGTCCAGCCGATACGGTCGCGAACGGGGGCATCATCGACCCAGGGTGCGGCCATCAATTCAATCCGGGCCGTGTTCCCCGGGAGGGTCGCGAAGCGCGACACAAAACCCTGCTGTCGGCGGCTGTGGTACTGCTCCCCGACCTCGGCGTCGAAGTACGTGCGCCAGAACGTGGCCGCAGCGTCCAAGTCGCGGGTCCAAAGGGCTACGTGGGCTATGGTGGACATCTTCGTATCAACCGTTCGGAGTTGCGGCGCGGGCGAACATCGGAATCAGGCACAACAACCCTGCCAACAGCCAGAACGCCGTATGCAGGCCGGTCAAATGCGCGACGAAGCCGATGGACGCAGGACCGGCGAGCACGCCGGCGTACCCGACCGTCGTCAGCGCTGCTACAGCAAGGCCAGGGGGCATGATCGTCTGCGCTCCGGCTTGCCGGAAGAGCACGGGAACGATATTGGCCGCCCCCAAACCGATCAGTACGAAACCCGCCATGGCAACGCTCGGGATCGGGACCTCCAAAAGGATGGCCACGCCTGCTATGGCCACGATCCCACCCCAAACCAAGAGGCGTCGCCCACCGAAGCGCGAAGCGAGACGGTCGCCCGTGAGCCGGCCCAAAGTCATGGCCACGGTGAACAGCATGTAGCCAAGACCGCCCTGGGCCGGTGCCACGAAACGCGAGTCGATGATGAGCAGGGCGCTCCAGTCAAGCAGGGCACCCTCGACGAGAAAGACGACTGCGGAGAGCGCCGACAGCAGGAGCACGATGCCGTGCGGCATGACGAGCAGCGGTTTCTGTTCACTGGAGTTCCGAACCAGTAGGAAGGGCCAAGCTGCTGCGGTCAAGACGGCCACCACCACGGCGTCGCACATGGCCGTCTGCCCCGGATCCAGGTGCCCCGAGAGCAGGACCGTCGCCGATGCCGAGCCAAGGAAGCCCCCCACGCTGAACAGCGCATGGAAGCCGGACATCAGCGGGTCACGCGACGCTTTCTCAACCTCGACCGCATGGACGTTCATCGCCACGTCGAGCGACCCCAGCGAGGCGCCGAACGCGAACAGGGCCAAGCCGAGCGTCGTCGACGTCCCCGCGATGGCGAGGAAGGGCAGCGTCGCGGCTATGCCTAGCGCGCTTCCTATTATGATCCACTTGCTGCCGAGTCTCGCACTTAGGATGCCCGTTAACGGCATGGCTACGACCGAGCCGATGCCGAGAAGCAGCATGAGGATGCCGAGCGTCCCGTCGTCAACCTGCAACCGTGCCTTGGCGTAGGGCACCAGAGGAGCCCAACATGCCAACCCGAACCCCGCCGCCAGAAACGCGCACCTCGTCGCGAAGCGGGTAGCCGGACTGTTGGCAGATCGAACGGAAGCACCATCGGTCCGCAGCTGTTCGAGCGGACTCACGGGCTTGCCTTGGGCACAAGCAGTTCCACGTTGGCCGTCCTGAAAGAGGCAAGCGACGTCTCAGGAACGTCAGCTTCGAGTACGAGCTGGTCGATCTGGTCCAGCGCTGCCACTTGGTGCGGTGCACGGGTGCCAAGCTTCTCGGTCGTGACAAGGATCGTCACCTTGTTGCTGACTTCGACCAGCACCCGCTTGAAAACCGCGTCCGCATGGTCGAAGGCCGAAATGCCACCGGACAGCGAGACGGAACATGCGCCGAGGAAGCATCGATCCACGTTGAACCGCTGAAGTTCGAGCATCGCCTGGGCGTCGATGCACCCTCCGACTTTCCGGTCCACCGATCCTCCGATTACAACCAGTTGCGGTCCTGTCTCGCCGGCCATCGCGGCGGCGATGGCGCAGGAATTCGTGACCACCGTAATACCGGCAACGGACGCCAATTCGGCAGCCAGCGCGACGTTCGTGCTTCCGCTGTCGAGAAACACCAGTTCTCCGGGCGAGACGAGAGTGGCGGCCGCGGAGGCCAAATTGCGCTTCCTCTCAGGCGCTTCCTTCATGCGTGAGGAAATGGTGGTTGAGGCCGGAGAAAGCGGCAGCGCCCCTCCATAAATACGGCGACAACGTCCTTCGGCCGCGAGCGCACGTAGGTCCCGCCTGATCGCGTCTTCCGACACGCTGAACTCCTGCGCCAGCGTAGCCGCAACGACGGGCTCCCCTGACACAAGCCGCCTCGCTATGAGGTCTCTTCGGAAGAGCGGCAAATCCGTCGGCATAAACATGCATTAACGCGCAAGAATGTGAACGTCAAGCGCCCGATTATGCGTATTGCGTCGGTTGCGGCTTCAGCGTGTACCGGTAAGTGCACCAATATAGGCCCAAACCCATGATGCCTAAGAGCACCTAACAAAACTCGGGCGAGAGTGCTCGGAAGCAGATGATGGCTGCG
>CAXTEP010000245.1:0-3841 GCA_964243125.1 uncultured Lichenihabitans sp.
GGCGCGAGGCCGGCAACCTCGTCACCTACTGCCACATCGGCACCGGCAACTACCATCCGGTCACGGCCCGCATCTACACCGACATCTCGTATTTCACGGCCGACCCGGTGATCGCGGTCGACGTGTCGCGCATCTTCAACTTCATCACCGGCTATGCCGAGCCGGTCGGGCTCGAGGCGATGGCGGTCTCGCCCATCAACCTGAAGCGACGCCTGCTCGACCACATCGCCGAGGAAGCGGACTTCGCCCGCGCTGGCAAGCCCGGCGCGATCTGGATCAAGTGCAACGCCCTGGTCGATCCCGAGATCATCGACGCGCTCTACGCGGCAAGCGGCGCGGGGGTGCGGATCGAGCTCGTGGTGCGCGGCATCTGCTGCCTGCGGCCGGGCGTCCCGGGCTTGTCCGAGAATATCCGGGCCAAGTCGATCATCGGCCGCTTCCTGGAGCACGCGCGCGTGTTCGCGTTCGGGGGCGGCTACGGCCTGCCGCACTCCAAGGCCCACGTCTACATTTCCTCGGCCGACCTGATGCCCCGCAACCTGGACCGGCGCGTCGAGGTGCTGCTGCCGATCCGCAACACGACCGTGCACGACCAGGTGTTGAACCAGATCATGATCGCCAATCTGATCGACAACCAGCAGAGCTATCGCGTGCTGCCCGACGGGGCGAGCCGGCGGGTCGCCTGCGAACCCGGCGAGGAGCCGTTCAACGCCCACAACTACTTCATGACCAACCCGAGCCTGTCGGGTCGGGGTAAGTCGCTCAAAGATTCAAGTCCCAAGACGCTCCTCAAGCGCCTCGATGCGCGTTAAGGCCGGGACGGGCTGAACGGGGCAGACATCGTGCTTGTGGATCCATCCAGGCCGGGCCGGCTGACCGGTGCGCCCATCGCCATCGTCGACATCGGGTCGAACTCGGTCCGACTGGTCGCCTACGAGCGGCTCGGGCGCGCCCTGACGCCGCTTTTCAACGAGAAAGTCCTGTGCGGGCTCGGCCGCGGCGTGGCCACCACCGGCCTGCTGGCGCGGGACGCCATGGACAAGGCGCTGGGTGCGCTGCGCTGCTTCCGGGTGCTGTGCCGCAATCTCGGGGTCGACAACGTGATCGTGCTGGCGACCGCGGCCACGCGCGACGCCCGCAACGGGGCCGATTTTCTGGCGACCGCGCGCGACGCCATCGGCACCGATATCGGCCTCATCGGCGGCCTGCGCGAAGCCGAACTCTCGGCCAAGGGCGTCATTTCCGGGCTGCACCGGCCCGATGGCATCGTGGGCGACCTGGGCGGGGGCTCGCTCGAACTGATCGACGTCCTCGGCACGCGGATCGGCCCGGGCGTGTCGCTGCCCATCGGCGGGCTCGCGCTCAGCGACCTGTCGAGCAATTCGCCCAAGCGCGCCGTGAAGATCGTGCGGGATGCCGTGGCGGACGCGGTGCCGCTCAGGAGCCTGCGGGGCCGCACCTTCTACGCGGTCGGGGGCACTTGGCGCGCCCTCGCCAAGCTGCACATGAGCCATCGCGGCTACCCGCTCGAAATCATGCACGGCTATGTGATCGCCGGCGACAACCCCGACATCTTCACGGGCCTGATCGAGCGGACCGGCGGCGAGACCCCCCCCTCGCTCGCCTCCGTTTCGTCGGCGCGCCGGCCGCTGCTCGCCTTCGGGGCGGTGGTGCTGGAAGAGATCATCCGCCAGGGCCGGCCCAAGGACGTGATGATCTCGACCCTCGGGGTGCGCGAGGGCATGCTCTACGAGCAGCTGACCGTGCGGGAGCGGGAAGCCGACCCGCTGCTCGAAGCGGCCGCGCAGATGAACGTGCTGCGCGCCCGCAATCCCCGCCACGGCGACGACCTGTGCGCCTGGACCGACACGCTGCTCGGCACCGCCCAGGTCGAGGAAACGCCCGACCAGAAGCGCCTGCGCCACGCCGCCTGCCTCCTGTCGGATCTCGCCTGGCGCGCGCTGCCCGAGCATCGGAGCCACCAAGCCGCTGGCGCCATGGCGGACGCGGCCCTGGTGGGCATCGACCACCCCGGCCGGGCTTTCCTGTCGCTCGCCCTGAGCTACCGCTACGAGGGCGCCGACACCAACGTGAACCCGCGCCTTCGCGCGCTGCTGAGCGCGGCGGGCCTGGACCGGGCCCGCCTGCTGGGCGCCGCCATGCGGGTCGCGTTCCAGCTCTCGGCCGCGTCCGGCGGCGTGCTGCCACGAACCTCGCTGCGCTGCGACCGGGCCAAGGCGGTCCTGACGGTGCCGCCCGATCTGGCCGACCTCGCCACCGTGCGGCTGCAGAACCGGCTGAAGCAGCTGGGCCGCCTGCTCGACCGGGACGTGGACGTGATGGTGGCCTGAGCCTCCCCGTTCAGGACGGGGCGGCTTCCTCGTCCTGCCATTCCAGGGTCACGACCCGGCCGCGCTCGACCGTCAGGGCCAGCCGCCCGTGCTTGAGTTCGAGCGCCTTGCCGCCGAACAGGTCGCGGCGCCAGCCCTGCAGGGCCGGCACGTCGGCCGCGTCGTTCTGGGTGATGGCCTCGAGGTCGTCCACCGTGGCGATCATCTTGGGGGCCACGCCGTGGCTCTCGGCCACCTGCCGCAGCAGCACCTTCAGGAGTTCCACCGTGGCCCCGCAGGCGGCGCTGTTGCGCTTCTCGCGCTCGATCCGCGGCAGGGTCTTGGGATCGCGGTTCAGCCCGCGCTCGATGGCCGCCACCACGTCCGCGCCCGCGCGCGAACGGTCCATGCCGCGCGGCACCGCGCGCAGCTCGCCCAGCGCGTCGGGCGTCCGGGGCGCCGCGAACACCACTTCGAGCAGGGCGTCGTCCTTCAGGACACGCGAGCGGGGCACGTCACGCGACTGGGCCTCCTCCTCGCGCCAACGGGCGAGCTCCATCATCACCGCGAGGTCGCGCGGCTTGCGGATGCGCGACCGGAACCGCTCCCAGGCGTTCTCGGGATGCTGCTCGTAGGTGGCGGGCGAGGTGAGCGTGCGCATCTCGTCGCCGAGCCACGCCAGGCGGCCCGTGCGCTCAAGCTGCGCCTTCAGGGTGCGGTAGATGGTGCGCAGGTGCGTCACGTCGGCGATCGCGTAGGTGACCTGCGCGTCGCTGAGCGGGCGCCGCGCCCAGTCGGTGAACCGGGACGACTTGTCGATCGTGACCTTGCAGATGGCCTGGGCCAGCTCGCCGTAGGAGACCTGGTCGCCGAACCCGCACACCATGGCGGCCACCTGGGTGTCGAACAGGGGCGCCGGGATGATGCCGGCCAGCTTCCACACGATCTCCAGGTCCTGGCGGGCCGCGTGGAACACCTTGGTCACCGCAGGGTCGCGCATCAGGTCGAAGAAGGGCGCGAGGTCGAGCCCGGGCGCCAGGGCGTCGATCGCCAGGGCCTCGTCGTCCGACGCCATCTGGATCACGCAGACTTTTGGCCAGAAGGTCGTTTCGCGCAGGAACTCGGTGTCGACGGTGACAAAATCATGGGCCGCTAGGCGACGGCAGGCGGCGGCGAGATCGGCGGTGGTGGTGACGACGCTCATGGTGGCGTCAATAGAACAAGACAGGCCGCAACGCGAGGCCGCTTACCCCGCGCGTCGGCCCGACGATCGCGATTTGTCCGCGGAACACCGGCACTTGCAGGCGATCCGATCCGAGGCTCACGCGGCTTGCGGCTTCCTTGACATCGCGGGGGCGGCGTGGCCTGTTCCGCGCCGCTCGCCGACCTTCCGGTCCGGGCGCTTCCCAAGAGACGACGATGCACCGTTACCGTTCCCACACCTGCGGCGCGCTCCGGACCGCGGATGCCGGCGAGACCGTCCGGCTGGCGGGCTGGTGCAACCGCATCCG
>CAXTEP010000246.1:0-3828 GCA_964243125.1 uncultured Lichenihabitans sp.
GCCCTTGCCGGTGCACATCACCGAGCCGCCGCCGATGCAGATCACGCCGTCGATGCCGTCGCGCCGCACCCGCGCGCCCTGGTGGTCGATGTGCGAGCATCGCGCATCGATGCCGCATTCGTCGAAGCGCGCCACGTCCAAGCCGGCATCCCGCAACGCCGCAAGCGCGTCGGCGTGGAACGGCTGAGCCGAGATCACGGGATCGGAAACCACCAGCACGCGGCTCATGCGCAGGTCGCGGGCGAGCGTGCCGATGGTGGCGAGCGATCCAGCGCCGGCCACGATCCGCGTCGGCATGTAGAAGGTGGTGATCACGGGACGTTTCCTCGGAGGCAGCGTCGTTGCGCGGCTTTCTGTTTCGGCCACTGTGATGCGGAGCAGCCGGGAGATGCCAAGACAGTTTCTGTCGGACCGGCATCGCGGATTTTTATGGGAACGCGGGACACGACCGACCACCCGTGCGGCCGGCGAGGACGGAAGGGACCGTGCCTGGAGACAGGCGCCAAATCGTCCGGCCGCCATCGTGCTCGAGGATCACACCGTTGACGAAGGCGCTCCCATCCGAAGGGAGGGACAGGGCGGCGCGGGCGAACAACCCGCTGTCGAGCCGATGTTCAGCATAACGCCGGTGTCCTGCCGTTCGAAGATCGGCAGGACAACCTGGACCGCGTCGGATATCGACCTGACGTCGACCGCGAAGGCGCAATCGAACTCGTCTTCCGTCACCTCGGCGAGCGGTCTGTTGCCGTGGGTTCAGACGGCATTGTTGACCAGCGCGTCGAGCCGGCCGCCATGCGTCACGGCGGCGTCGACGACGCGACCGATACCGGCCCGCACCGCGACGTTGCCGCCGATATGCGTGGCGGCCGGACCGATCTCGGCGACGCGGCGTCCTTGCTCCGCATCGAGGTCGAGACACGCGTTCCGCGTCCCGGAAAGGGATCGACCCTCAGGATGCGCGAATGCGACCGCTCCTCACCCGTGCTTGGTGATCGTCGTGCGGATCTGCGAGCAGTCGTGCAGCGCCGCAAAGCCCTTCTCGCGGCCGTGGCCGGATTTCTTCATGCCGCCGAAGGGCAGCTCGATGCCGCCGCCCGCTCCGAAGGCGTTGATGTAGACTTGGCCCGCCTTGATGCCGCGCGACACGCGCAACGCCCGGTTGCCGTCCTGTGACCACACCGCGGCCATAAGGCCGTAATCGGTGCCGTTGGCGAGCCGCACGGCATCGGCCTCGTCGTCGAACGCCAGCACGGAGAGCACCGGGCCGAAGACCTCCTGGGTAGCAAGTTCGTTGGAACGGGGCACGGGCCCGTAGACGCGCGGCCCGATGAAGAAGCCACCATCCGGCACCCCGTCTGCGATCTGGCCCGAAGCCAGCACCGGCACGCCCTTCTCCTCGGCGCGCGAGAAGAACCCTTCGATGCGCTTCTTCTGCGTAGCGTTGATCACCGGCCCAAGGTCGCGGTCCATCTCCGGCGTGCCGGCGGTGAGTCTCGAGAACTTGTCGGCGAGCGCCTGGACGACCTTGTCATAAGCCGACTTCTCGACCAGCACGCGCGAGCCGGCCGAACAGGTCTGCCCGGCATTCTGCACCATGGACGTGCTGATCACGGCGGCGGCTGTGTCGAGATCAGCATCGCCGAACACCACGTGGGGTGACTTGCCGCCGAGTTCCAAGGTGCAGCCGATGTGGTTCCGGGCGGCTGCGGTCTGGATCAGGATGCCGACCTCGGGACTGCCCGTGAAGGAGATGAAGTCGATCTCGCGGTGGGATGACAGCGCCGCGCCCGCCTCTTCGCCGAGGCCGGGCACGATGTTGAGGGCACCCTCGGGCAACCCCGCCTCGGCCGCGAGTTCGGCAAGACGCAGGGGCGTCAGGCAGGCGTCCTCGGCGGGTTTCACCACGCAGGCGTTGCCCATGGCGAGCGCCGGCGCCACTGTGCGGCCCAACATCTGCGCCGGGTAGTTCCACGGAATGACGTGCGCCGTGACGCCGTAGGGCACGTGCTCGGTGGTCACGAAATAGCCGGGCAGGAAAGGAATGGTGTCGCCGTGCACCTTGTCGGCCGCGCCACCGTAATATTCGAAGTAGCGGGCGGTGGCGATCATGTCGTTGCGCGCCTGCTTCATCGGCTTGCCGGTGTCGCGGGCTTCCAGCAGCGCCAGCTCCTCGGCATGATCGGCGATCAGAACCGCGAGTTTGGAGAGCAGCCGTCCGCGCTCGGTGGCGCTCATCCGGCTCCAGGCGCCGCCCTCGGCAGCTGCGCGCGCGGCCTTGACGGCGCGGTCGACATCCTCGGCATTGCCGGCCGCGATGGCGGCGAAGACCAGGCCCTCGGCCGGCGCGACCACGGGAATGGTCTTGCCCGAGGCGCCCGGCTGCCACTTATTGTTGATGAAGACGCCCTGGGCGGCGCTCGTGACGACTGGCTTGTTCATGGCTTCGCTTCGCTCCCTGCGCCGCTGAGCAGAACCCATGCTCCTGTAGCCCGGCGCGTTCATCCCTGGACTGCAGGCCTTGCGCCCGTCGGTAGCCCCTTATCTCGCGCCAGGGGACCAGCCCGGCAAGGACCTTTTTGCGCTGGCCCGCATAGAGCCGGGCTATGGCGGCGTTCTACTTCGGGATGTCGGCCGTCGTGAAAGCCTATTGGACGCTGGCGGCCTCTTGCAGCAACCTGACGGACGTCACTGGAAGCCCCATCCTCATCCCATGCCCCACGTGCTTCACACCCTTGCCCTGCCGTGGATGCCCCCGTGCGCTTGCGCGCCAAGCAGATCCGGCGGCGCCTTCAGTGATTGTCTTGCTGCCGTGCGAACGGGAGAAGGGGCCCGGCAGGGCGGAGGAGGGCCGGCGCTGCCCTTCAATGCCGAGGCGACCCTCATCCGGCCCAACGTCGTGGGCTCCCTTCTCCCGCTCGGGCGGAAGAACGGGAGCACCGCGGGAGGACGAACCATGACCAACGCCATCCGCGAGGACGACCTCGTCGCTTCCATGGCCGACGCCCTGCAATATATCGCGGTCTATCATCCGCCGAGCTTCGTCAGAGCCCTGGCCGAAGCCTATGCGGTCGAGGAAAGCCCGGCGGCGCGGGATGCCATCGGCCAGATCCTCGTTAATTCACGGATGGCGGCCTTCGGACAGCGGCCGATGTGCCAGGATACCGGCACCGTCAACGTCTTCATCAAGCTCGGCATCGGCGCGCGCATCGCTTCCAGTCGCCCGCTCGACGCGCTGGTCAACGACGCCGTGCGCCGCGCCTATACCAACCCCGCCAATCCCTTGCGCGCCTCCATCGTCCGCGACCCTTTGTTCGATCGGGCAAATTCGGGCGACAACACCCCGGCCGTGGTCCATGTCGAGAGCGTGCCGGGTGCGACGGTGAGCATCACCGTCGCCGCCAAGGGCGGCGGCTCGGAGAACAAGGCGAAATTTGTCAATCTCGCGCCAGCCGCGAGCGTGGCCGACTGGGTCGTGTCGACCGTCGAGACGCTCGGCGCCGGTTGGTGCCCGCCGGGGCTGCTCGGCATCGGCGTCGGCGGCTCGGCGGACAAAAGCATGATCATGGCGAAACAGGCCCTGCTCGAGCCGATCGACATGGCCGACCTCCTGCGCCGGGGGCCTGCCACGAAGCTCGAAGAGCTTCGGCTCGAAATCTACGACCGCGTCAACGCGCTCGGCATCGGGGCCCAGGGGCTCGGCGGCCTCACCACGGTGGTCGACGTGAAGGTGCGGAGCTTTCCCTGCCACGCGGCCTCGAAACCCGTCGGGCTGATCCCGCAGTGCGCGGCCGACCGGCACTTGACCTTCACGCTCGACGGCTCCGGCCC
>CAXTEP010000247.1:0-3825 GCA_964243125.1 uncultured Lichenihabitans sp.
CTCGTGTGGGACGCGAGCCCGTCGCTGACGCTCGGCAGCATGGGGCTGCGGCTCGCGCGCGCCGTGCTGCCGGTGCTGGTGCTCTACGTCGGCAAGCTGATCGTCGACGCCGTCGTGGCGCAAACGCGGCTTCCGCCGCCCGGCGCGACCCTGTCGGCCTGGTTGGGCTCCGGACGCCTCGATCCGCTCGTCGAACTGCTGGCCCTCGAGTTCGGGCTGGCGCTCCTGTCCAACACGCTCGGGCGAGCCAGCTCGCTCGTCGACGGCCTGCTGTCCGAACGCTACAGCAACGTCGCGAGCGTGCGGCTGATGAACCACGCCGCGACCCTGGACCTGGAGCAGCTGGAAAGCAGCAGCGAGCAGGACCGGCTCGACCGGGCGCGCCGCCAGGTCACGGGGCGCACCACCCTGCTGGTGCAGATGTTCGGGCAGGCGCAGGACGTGCTCACGGCCGCGTCGCTCGCGGGCGGCCTGATCGCCTACGCGCCCTGGCTCATCGCGCTCCTGTTCGCGGCCCTGGTGCCGGGTTTTCTGGGCGAGAAGCATTTCAATGCGCAGAGCTACCGGCTCGACTATTTCCGCACGCCCGAGCGGCGGCAGCTCGACTACCTGCGCTATCTCGGCTCCAGCACCGAGACCGCCAAGGAAATCAAGTTGTTCGGCCTCAGCCGGTTCCTGGCCGACCGGTTCAGCGGCTTCGCGGATGCCATGTACGCCGACAACACGCGACTTTCGGCCAAGCGCGCGCTGTGGGGCGCGGGTTTCGCGGGGCTCGGCTCGCTGGCCTACTACCTCGCCTACTTCATCGTCGTCTGGCGCACCGTGTCGGGGCACCTGAGCCTGGGCGACCTCAGCTTCCTGACAGGGTCGTTCCTGCGCCTTCGCGGACTGCTCGAAGGCCTGCTGCTCGGCTTCTCGCAGTTGGCCGGGCAGGTTCTCTACCTCGCCGACCTGTTCTCGTTCTTCGAGCTCCGGCCCGCCATCGTGTCGCCGCCTCACCCGCTGCCGGTTCCGCACCCGATCGCCACCGGCTTCGTATTCGAGGACGTCGGGTTCCGCTACGCGGGGTCGGACGCCTGGGCGGTGCGCCACCTCGACCTCGCCGTGCCGAGCGGGGGCGTACTGGCGCTGGTGGGCCAGAACGGGGCCGGCAAGACCACGGTGGTCAAGCTCCTGGCCCGGCTCTACGACCCGACCGAGGGACGCGTGCTGCTCGACGGGCGCGACCTGCGCGACTATGACCTCGCGGCCCTGCGGGCCAGCATCGGGGTCATCTTCCAGGATTTCGTGCGGTTCCACCTGACCGCGGCCGAGAACATCGGGGTCGGCCGGGTCGGCGACCTCGGCGACCGGCCGCGCGTCGTGAATGCGGCGTCGCGCAGCCTCGCGGACCGGCTGATCGACCGGTTGCCGCTGCGCTACGACCAGCCGCTCGGACGCCGGTTCAACAACGGCGTCGACCTGTCGGGGGGCGAATGGCAGAAGATCGCCATCGCCCGCGCCTACATGCGCGACGCCGACGTGCTGATCCTGGACGAGCCCACGGCGGCGCTCGACGCGCGCGCCGAATACGAGGTGTTCGAGCGCTTCAAGGACCTGAGCCGGGGTCGCACCGCGGTGATCATCTCGCACCGTTTCTCGACGGTCCGCATGGCCGACCGGATCGTCGTGATCGAGCACGGCCGGGTGGTCGAGGAAGGCACCCACGCGGACCTGGTTGCGGCCCGCGGCCGCTACGCCGAACTGTTCGACCTGCAGGCATCAGGCTACCGGTGACACGCTCAGGGTTTCGTGGACCGAAAACTGTCGAGACCGGACACGAGAGACCACCAGGCCTCCACGCCCGGACGGGACAGGAACGCGTCCTTGTCGGGCGTCATCGTCGCGTAGGCCAGCACGGGCGCGACGTAAAGGTCGGCGATGCTCAAGGCGGATCCCGCGAGGTAGGGAGAAGCGCCCTTCGCGGTCATGAGATAGTCCACCACCTTGCCGCCGAGGTCCAGCCCCTTGCGTCGCGCGTCCTCGTTCTTGCCGCCCACAAAATCGGGGAACAGGTGGTAGGCCGAGACGCCGCCAAGGATCGCGCCGTAGCCGTAGCTGTCGATGATGCTGACCGCCGTGTTCATCCGGGCCTCGTCCTTCGGATCGGCCGGCACGAGGTTCTTGCCCGGCAGCACGGCGTTCAGGTAGCGCGCGATGGCGGGCGTCTCGATGACCCGGAACCCGTCGATGTCGACCACGGGGACCTTGCCGAACGGGTGCCGCTCCAGGTGCTCGGGCTTCTTCGGCTCGCCCTTGAGGACGTTCACCGGTACCTGCTCGTAATCGGTCACGCCCTTTTCGGCCAAAACCATGCGGATCGTCCGGACGAAGGTCGACCCGTTGAAGCCCCAAACCTTGATCGTGCTCATGTGCCATTCCTCATCCTGGACCGCGATGAGTGTGAGGATGGACCGCGCACCATATTGGTCAAGGCCGCGGGGGTCATCGCGGGCCGAGGCGGTGCATTGGCCGCATACCATCGCAAACTGGCAACGGAGCACGAGATGGCGTTCAAGCAGATCGCGGACGGGCTCTACATGCTGTCCGGCTTCGTCAACATGTACCTGCTGGACGTCGCCGAGGGCCTGACGCTCGTCGACGCCGGTCTTCCCAAGAGTGACGCCAAGGTCCTGCAGGCCATCCAGGCGCTCGGCCGCGCCCCGGGCGACCTGCGGCACGTGGTGCTCACCCATGCCCATCCCGACCACGTCGGCAGCTTGGCCGCGATCGTCCGCGCGACGGGCGCCCGCACCTACATGCACCCCCTCGACATCCCGGTGGCCGGAAGCGGCGGTCCGTTCCGCCCCATGACGGCAGCGCCCGGTCTGCTGGCCGGCCTCATGTTCCGCCTGCTGGTGCGCGCCGACACGCGGGTCGAGCCGGCGCGCGTCGACCAGCCAATCAGCGACGGCGACGTGCTGCCGATCGGCGGAGGGCTGCGCGTCGTCCACTGCCCCGGCCACTGCGCCGGGCAGGTTGCCCTGCTCTGGCAGAACCGCGGCGTGCTGTTCGCGGGCGATGCCTGCTCCAACATCATGGGCCTCAGTCCGCCGATCGGCTACGAGGACCGGTCCGAGGGAGAGCATAGCCAGCGCAAGCTCGCGGCGCTGACGTTCGACATGGCCTGTTTCGGGCACGGCGGGCCTTTCCGCAACGGCGCGGACGCGCGCTTCAGGGCGCGGTACCGCTAGGAGCTCGTGCCCCGCGTCACGCGCGTCCGACGCTGACGTAGGTGAAGCCAAGGTCCCTCACCTCGGCCGGATTGTAGATGTTGCGCAGGTCGACCAGGGCGGGAACCCGCATGACCCGCTTCATGCGGTCGAGGTCGAGGGCGCGGAACTGGTCCCACTCGGTGACGATCACCAGGACGTCGGCCCCCTCGGCGGCCGCGTAGGGGTCGTGCGCGAAGATCACGCCGGGCAGCAGCTCGCGCGCGACCCTCATGCCCTCCGGGTCGTAGGCCCTGACCGTCACGCCGTGCCGCAGCAGGGCCGGCACGATGTCGAGGCTCGGGGCATCGCGCATGTCGTCCGTGTTGGGCTTGAACGTCAGTCCCAGCACGGCCGCGGTTTTGCCGGCCGCGTCGCCGCCGAACAGGGCGAGCACGCGATCGGCCATGGCCTTCTTGCGCGCGTCGTTGACCCGAACGGTCGTTTCCACCAGCGCGACGGGGCGCCCGGCCTCCCGCGCCGTGCGGACCAGCGCCACCGTGTCCTTGGGGAAGCAGGAGCCACCGTAACCCGGGCCCGCGTGCAGGAACTTGGCGCCGACGCGCCCGTCGAG
>CAXTEP010000248.1:0-3814 GCA_964243125.1 uncultured Lichenihabitans sp.
ACCGCGGCCGCGAAGTCGTACAGGTGCCAGGAGAAGCCGCAATCGTCGAAGTCGATGACGCGCAGGTTTGGCCCGTCGGCCAGGAGGTTGGTGAGGCGAAGGTCGGCGTGGACGAGGCCGAACCGTCCGGGCGCCCGGCCGAAACGGGCCAGCCGCGCCGCCACGAGGTCCAGGGCGCGGCCGAGCAGCGCCGTCCCGGCCGCGTCGAGCCCGGCGCCGGCCCGCCAATCACCCCACAGCGGGCGGGGACCGAACATGGCGTCGAAATCCCAGGTCTTGCGCCGGAACCAGGGAGGCCGCGTCCAGCCGCGCCCGTGGGCGTGCATGCGGGCCGTGAGCGACCCGAGCGCGCGGAACCAGCCCGGCAGGTCGGCGCCGGGCGCGGGCTCGGCCCCGGGCGCGAACGCGAACGCGACGGCGTGGCGGGGAAGCTGCCGGCCCGAAGGGGGCAGAACCTGCAGGTATTCGCCGTCGCGCCCGCGCAGCGGCTCGGGCGTGTCCACGATCCGGTCGCGGCGCAACGCCTCGATCCAGGCGACCTCCGAGCGGATCTCGGCGGCCGCGTGGTAGCCGCGCCGGTGCACCCGCAGCACCACGGCCCGCCCGTTTTCCGGATCGTCGACCCGGAACGTGGCATTCTCGGACACGTTGAGGAGCGTCACCCCCGCGTCGGGCGGCAGGTCCCAGAACGCCAGGGCGGCACGTACCGCCGCCTCGACGTCCGCCAGCGCTTCGGGACCAAACTCGACCGCCATGCCGATCCGTGGATGTGCCGGAACCCCCGCGCCAGCCTGTCGGCCGGGTTCCGGGCCGAGTCAAGGCAAGGCGATGCGCCGGCGCTTTTTCAGTGGGCCGTGGCGCGCGCCGTGGCCCGGGCAGCGCCGAGGTCGTTGGCGACCGCCATCAGGATCAGGCTGAACCGCTTGGACTTGCTGCGCGAGGCCCCGTAGCGCGTCAGCACGACGTCCAGGAGTTCCTCCATGACCTCCTGGTCCACGGCGTCCATGAAGGCCAGCGGCAGGCCCAGCGCGGTGCCCAGTCGTCGCAGATCTTTGCGCGACACCGCCACGCTGGCGCTCTGGGCCAGGATGACGCTGCGCCAAAGCTGGCAGTGCCTGACCGCCATGGCGTCGGCCTCGCGCTCCTCGGTGGCGACGCTGTAGAAGTCGAACACCCGGTCGGCGATGATCGGCTCGGCCCATTCGATGAACTCGTGCCGATCCCCGAGCAGGGGGTCGACGGGTTCGGCGGCTTGAACGACGGAAGCGACCTGCATGGCCCGCGCACCTGGTTCCGGTTGCGCCGCGACGGTCGGGCGGCGCTGTTCTCGGGACGCCAGGCTAGGCGCGACTCGGTTAACGTTCCGCTAACGACGTTTGTTAAGGGTCGAGCAAGGCGCGCCAGCAGGGCGACCGCGCCCGGCTAGGGGTCGGCCGGATGACCCGGCTCGGGCCCGGAGGTGGCCGACGCCGTCCCGTGCGGCCGCAGGTGGCGAGCCACCAGGTAGAGGGGGCGGTTCTTGGTTTCGTCGAACGCGCGGCCCAGGTACTCGCCGATGATGCCGAGCGTCATGAGCTGCGCGCCGCCCAGAAACAGCATGACGACGATCAGGCTCGGGTAGCCGGGCACGCCGTTGCCGAACAGGAGGGTGCGCATGACGATCACGCCCGCGTAGCCGATGGCCAGCAGGGCGATCAGCAGACCCAGGTAGGTGGCGACCTTGAGCGGCATGACGGTGTAGCCCGTGATGCCGTCCAGCGCGAAGTTCCATAGCCGCCAGTAGGTCCAGCTCGTGGTTCCGGCCGCGCGGGGCTGCCGGTCGTAGGCGATCGCCTCCGACGGGAACCCGACCCAGGCGAAGATGCCCTTCATGAAGCGGTGCTGTTCCCGGAGCAGCAGCACGGCATCGACCACCCGGCGGCTCATGAGACGGTAGTCGCCCGCGTCGCGCGGCAGGCGCACGTGGCCCAGGCGCCCGATCACGCGGTAGAACAGGTCCGCGGTCACGCGCTTGGCCCAGGTCTCGCCGGTCCGGCTGCGCCGCACCGCGTAGACCACGTCCGCGCCTCGCCGCCACGCTTCCGCCATGTCGGCGATCAGTTCGGGCGGGTCCTGCAGGTCGGCGTCGATCACCACCACGGCGGCTCCGCGCGCGTGGTCGAGGCCGGCCGTGACGGCGCGTTCCTTGCCGAAGTTGCGCGACAGGCCGAGCACCGCGACGTTGGGGTCGGCGCCGTGCAGCGCCGCCAGCAAGCCCGGCGTTCCGTCGGTGCTGCCGTCGTCGACGTAGATCACCTCCCAGGCCCGGCCGATCCCGTCCATGACGCGCCGCAACCGCGCGTGGAACAGGGCCAGCCCCCCTGCCTCGTTGTAGGCCGGCACGACGACCGAGAGGATCGGCGGGGTTCCGGCCGCGGCCTGCTGCTCGGCCGGCTCCGTGCTCGACATGGTGGTTCCCGCCCCGCAGGCATTCCCGCGCGGCCTGCGGGGCCGACTATACGCGTGCTCCGCCATCCATGTAAGTTCCCGCCATGCGCAACCTGATCCGCACCGCAGCCCATGCGGCCCGCCTGCCGCATCTGGGGGCCGCGGCCTCGGTGCTGCTGGTCCTGTGCGGGGCCTGGATCAGCTTCCGCCGCACCTTCGCGCTCTGGGAAGCAGACAGCGACATCGCCACCCCGGTCCTGCTGTGGGACGGGTGGCGGCAGTCGGGCTGGGCGTTCGTGCGGTCCTGGTTCTTCACGCCGGACAATTGGCTGCTGTCGCTGGCGCCGCTCGACGCCGCCCTGTTCGCCGCGTTGGGGACGGCGCCCGCCCTGATGGTGGGAACGGGGTGGCTGATCTTCGTGGTCTGCGCGGCGCTCGCGGTGCTGCTGGCGCTGCAGGTGTCCGGCCGCACCGCGGCCTTCTGGCTCGCCCCCGTGCTGTTCCTGCCGGGCCCGCCCGTTCTGGGGACCACCGGTTTCCTCACCTATCCGGTCACCCACAACGTGTCGGTGGCCTGGGGGTTGCTGGCGATGGGCGCGGCCCTGCGCTGGATCACGGGCCGCCGTCCCGGATGGCTGCTGGTCGTCGGGTTCGCGCTGGTGGTCGACGTCGCGTCCGACCCGTGGGCCGCGGCGGCGTTCCTGCTGCCGATGGTGCTGGCCTGCGCGGTGCTGATCCCGCTGCCGGCTCCGCCGGGCACCCGTGGGGCCCTGGGCAAACTGCTGTGCGCGTGCGTCGCGTCCGGCTGGCTGGCATGGACCCGGCTGTTCGGCCTGCTCGGCTTCGTGGAGGACGCGCACGTGGACGTCACCGACCGGGCGGGGTTCGCGGCCAACCTGGCCATGCTGGGCCGGGTCGTGCCCGTGCTGTTCGACCCCGTTCCCGGCCTCCCCGAACCCGGGGCGCTCGCGGGTGCGACCGTGTGGCTCGCGCTGGGGGTCCTCGCCGCGACCGCGGTGGCCGCGGTCGCGCGCGGCTTCGGCGACATGGGAACCGACCTGCGCTTCCTTCTCGCCGCGGGCAGCCTATCGTGCGGCGGCGTGGCGGCGGCGTTCCTGATCGGGCGATTGCCGCTCGGGCTCTTCGTCGGGCGCTTCTTCCTGAACGTCTACGTCCTGCTGCCCTTGATGCTGGCCTGCATCCTGTCGAGCCTGCCCACGTTTTCGGGCGCGCGGTGGATCGCGGCCGCGATGGCGGGCGGCATGGTGATGGCGGGCGTCGCGACCGACAGCCGGTCCTGGCGCCGGCCGCCGGTCGCGCAAACGTCCGGCGCGGCCGCGCTCGCGGCCTTCCTGGAGCGCAACGGCCTCCGATACGGCTACGGCCC
>CAXTEP010000249.1:0-3721 GCA_964243125.1 uncultured Lichenihabitans sp.
CGCTCTGGCTCAAATAGTTAAATCGTCACCACACCCTAATGAGCGAGTCGAACTTTTTATGCGGAGTGCAATATGACGCCCTTACCGGTCGCGACCTCGCTAGAGAAGGTAGCCGACCTTCTTGGCGGCTTGCCCCGCGTCGAAGCCGTGGCCCTTGGCGGATCGCATTCTCTGGGCCGCCGCGATGCCGGCTCCGACCTGGACCTCTACGTGTAGGCCCGCGACGAGCCGCCCGTCGCGGCGAGACAGGCGCTCGTGACCTCGCGTGCCGTGCCCGGCACCGCGCTTCTGAACGACCGTCGGTTCGAGCCGGGAGACGCCTGGTTCGATCGAGATGGGATGGCGGTCGACGTCATGTACCGCAGGTCAGCCTGGATTGAGGATCGTCTGTCCGCGGTCATCGACCGTGCGGAGGCGCAGCTTGGTTATTCGACATGCCTTTGGCACAACGTCGCCACGAGCAGGGTGATCGTCGACCATCGAGGCTGGTTCAAGCGGCTGCAGCTGCTGGCCGGATCGCCTTTTCCGGACAGGCTGGTGCACTCCATCTGGGCGCTCAATGCCCCAATGATACGGGGCGCGCCCCTGCGTCGTTCCTGGCGCAGTTGGAAACCGCGGCGGAGCGTGATGATGCCATCGCCAGCACTCACAGGTGCGCGGCATTCCTGGCCAGCTACTTCGACCTTCCGTTCGCCGCCAACAGGCAATTGCACCCGGGCGAGAAAAGGCTGGCGACGACCTTCGACCGTGCGGACATGGTCGTGCCGCAACGGGCGCGCGACGATGTTCTCGACCTATTGGCAGCCGCTCCGTGGCTCAGGGTCGCCATCGCCGGCCGCTTGGCCGATGGCATCCTCGGGCTTGACACGCTTGCCTTCGCGGATCGTTGATCCGACGTTTCAAGCGGCGCTTGAGCACTCACGGTCCAAACGAGTGCACCTTCAGCTCCGGTTCCGCTTCGGCGCGGAACCCTCATCGGCCCTAGGCCATCGGGCCGACGCCGTGGCGCAGCCGAGGCTGTAGATCGTGGGATGGCAAGGTCCGGCGCGACCTGAATCCCCGTCAACGCCGCCTGGGCCTCCTAGTAATCGTAAGCTGATCCATGATCCGAGCGCATGCAAGATAGTTGTCACGACGCGTCGCTCTCCACCTGCCGACATGATCCTTCTCCCGAGACAAGCGACCAGTCCAGGTTCATGGCACGGGCCAGTTCAACCCAGATCTGCCGACGTCCATCGACGTGTGGCCGCGATGCTCAGCAGCCTTGAGATAGTATAGCTTAGGTGCTCGCGTTTGAAACGCAACCGTTCTAGGCACAGGCGTCCCTGGCTGCATCAACCAAGTCAAAGCTCTTGGACGGTGCGGGCAAGGTTCGCGAAGTGCGCTCTAAGCACGTTCAGTGCGACGAACCCTCCAGTGTCAAGGCTGCCTCCTTAAGGAGAGTTCCATGCTGGTTCGACTTCATGGTTGGACTAGGTCAGAAGTTCAGGGCGACTGTCGTGTGTGCCATCCATCAAAACGGGAGTGAACTGCATCAAGTTCTTCGCAAGGTCGCTTTGACACCCCTTGGTTCGACCCGCACCGACATACCGGCACCACCCGCTTCGCACGGGACGCCGGATACTCAGAGCTTTTTCGGCAGCCCCCGCTTGTCGGGGATCACGCGGGGGCGCGAGGGGCGCGTCATGGCCTCGAGTTCCAGCAGGCCGTCGAGCTCCGCCTCCGTGAGCAGCCCCTCCTCCAGCACCAGTTCGGCGACGCTGCGGTTCTCGGCCAGCGCCCGCTTGGCGATGCGCGTGGTAGCCTCGTAGCCGAGCGCGGGGCCGAGCGCCGTGACGAGGCCGATGGAGTTACGGACGAGGCTCTGGCAGCGCTCGCGATCGGCCTCGATGCCTTCGACGCAGCGCGTGGTGAGCGTGCTGAGCGCGGCCGTCAGCATGCGCATGGAGTTGAGCAGGCAATAGCCGATGGTGGGCTCGAAGGCGTTCAACTGCAGCTGCCCGCCCTCGGCGCAGAGCGTCACCGTCAGGTCGTGGCCGATCACGAGGTAAGCCACCTGGTTCACCACCTCGGGGATTACCGGGTTGACCTTGCCGGGCATGATCGAGGAGCCGGCCTGCACGGGCGGCAGGCGGATCTCGGCGAAACCGGTGCGCGGGCCGCTCGACAGGAGGCGCAGGTCGTTGCAGATCTTGGAGATCTTTACCGCCACCCGCTTCAAGACGCCCGAGAACAGCACGAAGGCGCCCATGTCGGACGTCGCCTCGATGAGGTTCGGCGCCAGCACCATTGGTTGGCCCGACAGGCGGGCCAACTCCTCGACCGCCAGCGAGGCGTAGCGCGGGTCGGCGTTGATGCCCGTGCCGATCGCGGTGGCGCCGAGGTTCACCTCGCGGAACAGGGCCGCGGCCTCGCCGAGCCGCGCCACATCCTCCTTGATGGTGTCGTGGAAGGCGTCGAACTCCTGGCCGAGCGTCATCGGCACGGCGTCCTGCAGCTGGGTCCGGCCCATCTTGACCACGGTCGAGAACTCCACCGCCTTGGTCTTGAACGCGTAGGCGAGGTCGTCGAGGGCGCGGGCGAGCGGGGCCGAGGCGAGGATCACGGCGAGGCGCAGCGCCGTCGGGTAGGCGTCGTTGGTGGATTGCGCCATGTTGACGTCGTCGTTGGGATGGAGCGCCCCGTAAGTGCCGGGCTCCTGCCCCATGGCGGCCAGCCCGAGATTGGCGATCACCTCGTTGGCGTTCATGTTGGTGGAGGTGCCGGCCCCGCCCTGCACGGCATCGACCACGAAGGTGCGGTGGTGCTCGCCGGCCACGATGGCCTGGCAGGCGGCCTCGATGGCCCGCGCCTTTTCGGGTGGGAGGAAGCCGAGCCGGGCGTTGGCCCGCGCGGCCGCCTGCTTGACCAGCGCCAGCGCGCGGACGAGATCGGGGAAGTGGCCGACCGGCACGCCCGTGATGGGGAAGTTCTCGACCGCCCGCATCGTGTGGATGCCCCAGAGCGCGTCGGCCGGGATGTCGCGTTCGCCCAGCAGGTCGTGCTCGCGGCGTGTTCGCGCCGCTTCGAGTTCGATCTTCTCCGTCACCGACACGAATATCGCATTCGGTTCGGCAGGCTGTTCCGGCTCTGCCGCCGGCTTGAATGTAGCGGCGGACTGACGTGGCATTCAAGAAGCTCCGACGGCTAGGTCGCGGTCGACGACGCCGTTCTGTTACTGCACGTCGCTGCTCTTTTCCAGGGAGCAGAGCGTACTGACGTTTACGGCGTCTCGCCTGCCGAGTAGAGCTTCGCCAACGCGTCATCAAGATCATGGGCGCTCGGTCCGACCGGAGCGCCACTTGGGTAATGAGATCGTGGCGGGCATTGGGTCAGCCATCCCCGCCGACCCGATTCACGCGGGCAGCAGGCAATCAGGTTTCGGAGAAGCCGGCCTCGGTCAGGCAGGTGGAACCGTTCGCGGCCCGGTCGAACCACCCGCCCTCCTGGCCGAACAACAGTCCTGCGTCGACCTCCTGCTCGGTCATACCGTCCTCGCGCAATTAGGCGATGATGTTGCCGCGGATGAGGCTCTCCCCGAACTGCAGCTGATTGTCGGCGAACATCGCAAGGATTCTTCTTGCGAGCTCTTCGGGATCCTTGCATGTCGCCATGCTGGAACTCTCCGACGATGCACAGGTCCGTTCGCGCCCGCGATGCCACGTCTTACGGGTTCCAGACT
>CAXTEP010000250.1:0-3708 GCA_964243125.1 uncultured Lichenihabitans sp.
CTCACCCGCACGCTGCACGGCGGCGACCTTTACGTCGGCATCCGCCCGGCCTTCGGGGGCGGCGGGGTCGCCGCCGACGCGGAGGCGGGTTTCGACCTCGCGCTGCTCGACGGTGACGGCCGCCCGGCCGGCGCCGCGCCGGTCAAGTGGGACCTCGTTTCCGAGGACTACACCTACAACACCTTTTTCCGGGACGGCCGCTGGCAGTCCGAGGAGATCGTCAACGACGCGCGGGTGGACGGCGGGGCGCTCTCGCCCGGGCCGGACGGCCGCGCGCCGCTGACCGTCCACGTCGGCACCGGCCGCTACCGGCTGGAAGTCTACGCGGCCGACGGCCGGACCGCGAGCAGCCTGCGCTTCGGGGCGGGCTGGTGGGGGCAGGCCTCGGCCGAGAACCGCAAGCCCGACGTCCTGCCCGTGACGGTCGACCCCGCGGGCCCGCCCGGCACGGTGCGGGCGCGCATCGAGACGGCCTTCGCGGGGCGGGTCCTGGCCATGCTGGACGGCGACGGCCTGCATCAGGTGCAGGAATTCGACATGCCGAAGGGCGGCGGCACGGTCACGTTCACGGCTGGCGACGTGCCGGCCGCCGGCGCCTACGTGCTGGCGGTCGTGATCGCCCCGGCCGGCGCGGTGCTGCCCCGGCTGCCGGTCCGCGCCGTGGGCGCCGCCTGGGTGGCGGGCGCGGCCGCCACCCACAGGCTGGACGTCAGCCTCGCGGCGCCCGACAGGATCGCGCCCAAGACCCATCTTGTGGTCGCTGTGACGGTTGCGGGCGCGCCCCGCGACCAGCCCGCCTACGTCACGGTGGCGGCCGTGGACGAGGCGGTGCTGCGGATGACGGATTTCGACAGCCCCGACCCGGCCGACCACTTCGTCGGCCGCCGCGAGCCGGGGATCGAATGGCGCGACGTTTACGGCAGCCTGATCGACCCCGACGGGCAGCCCGGGCGCTTGGTCGAGGGCGGCGACGCGCGCGCCGTCAAGCAGATGGGCGGGCTGGACGTGAAGACGTTCAAGACCGTGGCGCTGTTCTCCGGGCCCGTGGCGCTCGATCCCGACGGGCACGGCACGGTCGGGTTCGACGTGCCCGAGTTCAGCGGCAAGCTCAGGCTGATGGCGGTGGCCTGGACGGCCGACCGCTACGGCCGCGCCGAGGGAACCGTGACGGTGCGGCCGCCCCTGCTGGCGGAGCTGAGCCTGCCGCGCTTCCTGGCGCCGGGCGACAAGGCCAGCGTGCGCGTGATGCTGACCGACCTCGAAGCGCCCGAGCAGAGCTACGCGGTCAGCCTCGCCACCGAGGGTCCCGTCAGCCTCGACCGCGCCGACGTCAACTTCCGCGACGTGAAGCGCGACAAGCGCCGCTTCGCCGATCGCACCCTGACCGCCACCGGCGCGCCCGGGGCGGCCCGCATCCGCATGGTGGTCAAGGGCGACGACGGCACGGTGGCCGAGCGCGACTTCGACCTCGGCATCCGGTCGCCCAATCCCTACGTGACGGTGCGGCAGCTGCGCGGCCTGGAGCCGGGCAGTGCGCTGTCGGCCGGCGACGCGCTCGGGGCCGACATGCTGCCGGGCACCGCGACGCTCGACGTGGCGGTGTCGACCACCCCGGCGTTCGACGTGCCGGGCCTGCTCGCCGACCTGCGGCGCTACCCCTACGGCTGCGCCGAGCAGACGGTGAGCCGCGCCTTCCCCGAGCTCCAGGCCGCGGTTCTCGGCGCGGCCCCGGCCGCGCCCGTGGCGGGCGTGCCCACCGCCCAGGGCGCGGTCGCCCGGCTGTTCTCGCTTCAGGCCGCGAACGGCAGCTTCGGCTACTGGTCGGCCTTCGACGGCGACAACGTCTGGCTGACCGCCTACGTGGTCGATTTCCTCCAGCACGCCGAGAAGCAGGGGCTGTCGGTGCCCGACGCGCTGAAGACCCGCGCCCTGGCCTGGCTCGCGGGACGGTTCGCCAGCGCCGGCACGGCCCCGGCCGAGGTCGCGGGCAACGCCTACGCGGCCGTGGTTTTGGCGCGGGCCGGGATGCTCGACCTGTCGCAGCTGCGCTACGTGGCGACCCGCGACGGGGCCAGCCTGCCGAGCGAGATCGCCCGCGTGCAGCTCGCCGCGGCGCTGACCCACGTGGGCGACCGGGCGCTCGCGGCGAGGCTGCTGGACGGAGGACCGGTGACCCGCGATCCCAAGGTCTACCTCAACGACTACGGGAGCGCGTTCCGGGACCGCGCCATGGCGCTGGCCCTGGCGAGCGAGGAGAAGCTGCTGCCCGAACGGGCCCTGATCGCGCAGGCCGCCGACCTGTCCCACTCCGCGGGCGGGACGGGTCTGCTCAGCACCCAGGAGGAAGCCTGGCTGCTGCGCGGCGCCGCGGGCCTGTCCGGCGGGAGCGCGCTCGATGTCGTGCTCGACGGCAAGCCCGTGGCCGGGCCGACCCGGGCCGCCGCGAGCATCCCGCTCGGCCGGGGCCGCAGCGTGGCGGTTTCCAACGCCGGGCACGATCCGGTCTATCTGTCGCTCGCCACCACGGGCGTGCCGGCCGGCGCGGCGTCGCCCGAGGCGAACGGGTTCACGGTCAAGCGGAGCTTGTTCCACCTCGATGGCAGCCCGGTCGACCTCGCGGACCTGCACCAGAACGACGAGCTGGTCGCGGTGGTCGAGGGCAGCACGGACGCGGACGCGCAGCGCAAGGTTTTGGTGGTGGACATGCTGCCGGCCGGCCTGGAGCCGGACACGATCGGCCTTTCGGGCTCGACCGACGCGGGCGGGTTCGACTGGCTCAAGGACCTGACCGAGCCGGCCTTCACGGCCGTGCGCGACGACCGCTATCTCGCAGGCTTCGATCTCGGCGGCGAGGCCGCCAAGACGTTCAAGCTCGCTTACGTGGTCCGGGCCGTGACGCCCGGCACCTACGCGGCGCCCGGCGTGCAGGTGGAAGACATGTACGCGCCCGCCTACCATGCCCGGAGCGAGTCCGGCACGCTCACGGTCAAGCCGGCGCGCCGGGGGTGACGACCCTGCGGTGGGTGGCCGTTGCGCTCGGGGCGGTGCTGGTGGGCGCCGGGCTGGGCGCGATCCTGCTCGACCGGCTGTTCCCGCCCGCGCTCGGCCGCTTCGCCGACGTGTCCGTAGTCGTGGCGGACCGGACCGGGGTCCCGCTCCGCGTGTTCACGACGCCCGCGGGCCTGTGGCGGCTGCCGGCCGACCCGGCGCGCGTGTCGCCCACTTATCTCGGGCTGCTGGTCGACTGCGAGGACAAGCGCTTCTACCTCCACCCGGGCATCGACGTTGTGGCCCTGGCGCGGGCCGCGGTTCAGCGGGTCGCGCTGGGCCGCACCGTGTCGGGCGGTTCCACCCTGACCATGCAACTGGCCCGCCTGCTGGAGCCGCGCCCGCGCACCCTGCGGTCCAAGCTGATCGAGATCGGGCGCGCCCTGCAGCTCGAAGCGCACTGGAGCAAGCGCGAGATCCTCGCCGCCTATCTCGCCCTCGCCCCCATGGGCCGCAACATCGAGGGCGTGCGGGCCGGCAGCCTCGCCTGGTTCGGCAAGGAGCCCGAGCAGCTGTCCGACGCCGAGGCCGCCCTGCTGGTCGCTTTGCCGCGCGACCCCAACCGGGTCCGGCCCGACCGCGCGAACAGCCGCGCCGCGGCGGCGCGGGCGCGGGTGCTGCGGCGGGGCGTGGCCGATGGCGTGCTGCCCCCGGCGTCGC
>CAXTEP010000251.1:0-3694 GCA_964243125.1 uncultured Lichenihabitans sp.
CGACCGTCGACGCCCTGCCGTTCGCCTACCGGCAGATGACGGAAATCTGCAAGGCGCTGATCGGTGACGTCCGCCTCCTCATCCTGGACGAGCCGACCTCGGCGCTGACGGGCGACGAGGAGCGGATCCTGTTCGACGCCATCCGGCGGGTCACGGCGCGCGGCGTCGGCGTGATCTACGTGACCCACCGGCTGAACGAGGTATTCCGCATCGCGCATCGCGTCACGGTGTTCCGCGACGGCCTGAACGCCGGGCTGTTCACGACCGCCGACACCGACATGAAGCAGCTCGTGGCCGCGATCGTCGGACCCGGGCATTCCCTGGCGCGCGCCGAACGGACGCTCCTCGAGCGCGACACCCCGGGGCCGACCGAGGCCCCCCGTCCTGCCGCGAGCGGGGCGGGCGTCCCGGTGCTGACCCTGGCGGGCGTGGTCAACGACCGGCTGCGCGGCGTCGACCTGAGCGTTGCGGCCGGAGAGATCCACGGCTTGGCGGGACTGGTGGGCAGCGGGCGCACCGAGGTCCTGCAGACAATCTTCGGCCTGCGTCCCGTGGAGGGCGGCGCCGTCGCGGTCGGGGGCGCGTCGCTGAAACGCTGTACCCCGGCCGGCGCCATCGACCGGGGTGTCGCCCTGGTGCCTGAGGACCGTCACGTGCAGGGCCTCGTGCTCGACCACTCGATCGAGCGCAACCTCGTCCTGCCGCGCTTGCGGCTCCTGTCGCGATGGGGCTGGCTTCGCCGACGCGCCGCCCTCGAAGGGGCCCGCGCCGCCATGGCCCGTCTGGCCGTCAAGGCGCCGGGCCCCGCTACGATCGTCAAGAACCTGTCGGGTGGCAACCAGCAGAAGGTCGTCTTCGCCAAGTGGGACCGCCCGCGGCCACGCGTGCTCCTGCTCGACGAGCCGACCGTCGGCGTGGATGTGGGGGCGCGCGAGGAAATCTACGGGCTGGTTCGCGCCGCCGCGCAGGGCGGGACCGGCGTCCTGGTCGTGTCCTCGGACCTGGCCGAACTGCTGCTGCTGTGCGACCGCGTGTCGATCATGGCGGACGGCCGCGTCGTGGCTTGCGTCGAGCGGAATGCTCTGGGCGGCGTCGAGGACCTCCACCACCTCATCCAGACCGCCCATCCCGTCACGGAGAAGGCGGCGTGACGCCGTCGGCCGCCCCCTCGCCCGCCGCGTTCCCGGTCGGCCCGCCGACGCCCCGCCTGCAGCGGCTCGCCCGCCTCCTGGTGCGGGGCGACAGGCCCTACATGATCTACGTGGCCTTCGCGGTCCTGCTGGTCGTCTTCAGCGTCGCGTCGCCGTGGTTCCTGTCGGTCGACAATTTCCTGAACATCGGCCGGCAGACCGCCCTGGTGTCCATCATCGCGATGGGGATGACCTTCGTGATCATCGCCCGGCAGATCGACCTGTCGGTCGGCTCGACCCTGGCGCTGTCGGGCATGGCGGCCGGACTGGCGATGGCGCACATCGGCAACAGCTGGCTGGTCGGCGCCGCGGCGGGCCTGGGCACCGGCGCCCTGGTGGGGCTCGTCAACGGCCTCCTCACGACCCGGCTGGCGATCCCCTCGTTCCTGGTGACGCTCGGAAGTCTCAGCGCGGCCCGTGGGCTCGCCCTGATGGTGACCAACACCAAGCCCGTGATCATCACCAACGAGGCCTATTTCGCCATCTTCGGGGAAGCGTCGCTGGCCGGCATCCCGGTGCCGATCGCCTGGACGATCCTGGCCACGGTCGCGGGCATCCTCCTGCTCCATTTCAGCATCTACGGCCGGCAGGTCTACGCGGCGGGCGGCAACCCCACAGCGGCGCTTTATTCCGGGGTCGACATCAAGCGCGTCACGACGCTCGCCTTCGTGCTCACCGGCACCCTGGCGGGGCTCGCGGCCCTGGTGCTCTCGGCCCGCGCCCACGCGGCGCGGCCGGACGTGGTGCAGGGAATGGAGCTCGACGTCATCGCGTCCGTGATCCTGGGCGGCTGCAGCCTGTTCGGCGGGCGCGGCTTCATCCTGGGCACGCTGCTGGGCAGCCTCATCATCGGCACGCTCAACAACGGGCTGGTGCTGATCGGCGTCAGCTCCTCGCTCCAGCTCGTCATCAAGGGAGCGATCATCGTGGCGGCGGTCGCGTTCACCCGCCGGTAGCGGCCCGGGCTGGTGAGTCGGCCGGGTCGCGTCGCACAAGAAAGCCGGTTACCGGCGAACAAGGAGGAGGAAACCATGGTCCGATCGAAGAGGCATATCGCGTTCGTGGCGGCGGTCGGTGCGGCGGCGCTGACGGCCGGCACCGCCCTGGCTCAGACGCCCGGCGGCTGCGTCAAGGGTCTCGACCTGAACGCGCTGGGTCCCAAGACCATCATCGGCCAGGGCCCCAACGGCGAGAAGGCCTCGTCGGTCGACACGCTTCAGCTCACGCCCGACGAGGCCGCCAAGGTCAAGGCGGGACATTTCACGGTCGGCATCACCATGCAGACCGTGAACCTCGACTGGTCGCAGCTGCAGGTGCAGGGCGTCACCGACACGCTGAAGCAGTACGGCGTGGACGTGATCGGCGTCGCCTCGGCCGAGTACCAGGTCGACAAGCAGATCGCCGACATCGAGAACACGATCCAGCGCCACCCCAGCGGCATCATCTCGATCCCGGTCGACGGGACCGCCACGGCCGCGACCTACAAGAAGGTCTCCGAAGCCGGCATCAAGCTGGTGTTCATGGACAACGTGCCGCCCGGGCTGACCCATCCCGACCAGTACGCGTCGATGATCTCGGCCGACAGCCAGGGCAACGGCCAGGTCGCGGCCGCGGTGCTGGCCTCCTGCGTGCCGCAGGGCGGCACGGTCGGGCTGGTCAACTTCGGGGTCGACTATTTCTCGACCAACGAGCGCACCAAGGGCGTCCGCGACTGGCTGGCCAAGAACCGACCCGACATCGCCACCAAGCAGGTGGATTTCACGGATCCGTCCAAGGTGGCCCAGATCGCGGGCGACTTCCTCACCGCCAACCCGGACGTGAAGGGCCTGTTCGCCGTGTGGGACCAGCCGGCGCTCGACGCGCTGACCTCCATGCGGGCCCAAGGAGTCACGATCCCCGTCACCACGGTCGATCTCGGCCTCGAATCCTCCATCGAGATCGCCAAGGGCGGACCCTTGAAGGCGACGGGCTCGCAGCGGCCCTACGACCAGGGCGTGGCCGAGGCGCTCGCCATGATGGGCGCCCTGATCGGCAAGACCCCGCCGGCCTGGGTCGGGGTGCAGTCCCTGCCGGTCGTGCAGGCCAACGTGCTGGAAGGCTACAAGACCGTCTTCAAGAAGGATCCGCCCCCCGAACTCGCCGGCGCCTGCAAGGCCGCGGCGCCGGCCTGCGGGTAGGGCGCATTCGCTCCGTCGTGGCCGGGGCTCGCGTCACGCCGCGGGAGCCCCGACCCGCCGGACGGCCTCGACCACCGCGTCGGGCCGGAAATGGTGCAGCATGTGGCCCATCCCGGCCAGGGCGCGGTAGCCCGACCGCGGGATCATGGCGGCAGCCCCGTAGCCGTGGGCGGGGTTCACCACGATGTCGGCGTCGCCGCCCAGGATCTCGACCCGCGCGCGGCAGGTCCGGTAGCCGAGAACACTCCGCAGCAGGCCGGGCCCGAGCGCCACGCTGTCTTCCGCCTCGGCGATCAGCTGCGCCGGGCGGCCCGCGAGGGCGAACGG
>CAXTEP010000252.1:0-3673 GCA_964243125.1 uncultured Lichenihabitans sp.
GATCGCGAGGGCCGCCGCTACTGGCTGTTCCGCGAAGGCCTGTTCGCCGCAAGGATCGCGGTTGCGGCGGAAACCGCAGTTGTGGCGGAACGCGCGGTCGCGGCGGAAACCACCGGGGTTCCGGCCGCCCAGGTCGCCGGAGCGGCACCGGCCCGCGAGCCGGACGCCCCGCCCCAGCCGCGCTGGTTCATCCACGGCCTGTTCGGCTGACCGGCGCCGTGGACGCGCCCGCCTTTGCCGAATTCGGCGTCACCACCAATTTCAGCTTCCTGCACGGGGCCTCGCACCCCGAGGAGCTGGTCGCGCAGGCGCACGGGCTCGGCCTGTCGGGCCTGGGCATCGCGGACCGCAACTCGATGGCGGGCGTGGTGCGGGCCCATTCCTACGCCCGCCACCGCATCCCCGCCGACAGCCCGTTCCGGGTCGTGACCGGCACCCGGCTGGTGTTCGCCGACGGCACGCCCGACATCCTGGCCTACCCGGTCGACCGGGCCGCCTACGGGCGCCTGACCCGGCTGCTCACCTCGGGCAACTCGCGCGCCGGAAAGGGCGGGTGCCGGCTCTTTCTCGCCGACCTGCTCGCGGTGGCGGCGGGACTGCAGCTGATCGTCACCGAGGCTTCGACCGCCACCGCCGACGGTCCGGCCCGTAGCCCCCGTGTCTGGCCGCAACTCGCCGACAGGATCGCCGAGGCCGAGCCATCCGACCGCGTCGTGTTCCTGCCCGAAGCCGCATCGCGGCTGCAGCCCGGATCCGCCCCGTCGCGCGAGGGCGAGGCGGCGCCGGTTCTGCCGTTCAAGCGCGGGGCGCGAGCGGAGGCCGACGCCGGCGTGCCCGCCCTGCTGGGCGCGCTCCGCAGGGCCGGCGGGGCCGTGTGGCTGGCCGCCACCCTCACCTACGGCCATGCCCCGCAAGAACGGCTGGGGCGGCAGGTCGCGCTGGCCCGCGCCGCGGGTCTACCGCTGATCGCCACCAACGACGTCACCATGCACGCCCCCGAACGGCGGCCGCTCGGCGACGTCATCACCTGCATCCGCTACGGCGTGAGCCTGGACGAGGCGGGGTTCCGGCTCGCCGCCAATGCCGAGCGCCACCTCAAGATGCCGGAAGAAATGGCGCGGCTGTTCCACGACCTGCCCGAGGCCCTGGCGGAGACCGGGCGCTTCCTGGACGGCATCGCGTTCAGC
This sequence comes from uncultured Lichenihabitans sp., assembly GCA_964243125.1. Lineage (GTDB taxonomy): Bacteria > Pseudomonadota > Alphaproteobacteria > Rhizobiales > Beijerinckiaceae > Lichenihabitans. The sequence goes on from CAXTEP010000252.1 coordinate 1,188, forward strand.
CTCGACGACGTGAAATCCGAGTACCCGATCGAGCTGCGCCAAGGCTACGCGACCGAGCAGGACGCGCTCGAAGCCTTTGCCAGGGCGGGCGCGGCGTGGCGCTTTCCCGACGGGGTTCCGCCAGAGGTCACAGACACGCTGGAACGCGAGCTCGCCATCGTGCGGGAGCTCGACTACGCGGCCTATTTCCTGACCGTGCACGACATCGTGCATTACGCAATCAGCGAGGGCATCCTGTGCCAGGGGCGCGGCTCGGCGGCCAATTCGGTGCTGTGCTATTGCCTCCGCATCACCGAGGTAGACCCGGTTAAGTACAAGCTCCTGTTCGAGCGCTTCATCTCGCCCTCGCGGCAGGAGCCGCCCGACATTGACGTCGATTTCGAGCACAGTCGGCGTGAAAAGGTGATGCAGTACATCTACCGCCGCTACGGCCGCCTCCACGCGGGGCTGACCGCGACCGTGGTGACGTACAGGACGCGCTCGACCCTGCGCGACGTCGGCAAGGCCTTCGGCCTGTCGGACGACACCGTGGCGGCGCTGACCGGCACGGTCTGGGGCTACTGGTCGGGCGGCGTGGACGCCAAGGAAGCGCGCCGGGTCGGCATCGACCCGGACGAGCCCCGGGTCGCGGCCGTGCTGCGGCTCGCGGCCGAGCTCGCGGGCTTCCCCCGCCACCTGTCGCAGCACACGGGCGGCTTCGTGATCACCCGCTCCCGGCTCGACGAGGTGGTGCCGATCGCCAACGCCGCCATGGCGGAGCGCACCACGGTGGAATGGGACAAGGACGACCTCGACGCGCTCAACATCCTCAAGGTCGACGTGCTGGCGCTCGGCATGCTGTCCTGCATGAAGCTCGGCTTCGACCTCCTCAAAGCCCACTACAAGCGCGACCTGACGATCGCCACCATCCCGGCCGAGGAGGCCTGCGTTTACGCCATGATCCAGCGCGCCGACACGCTCGGGGTGTTCCAGATCGAGAGCCGGGCGCAGATGTCCATGCTGCCGCGCCTGAGGCCTGAAGAATTCTACGACCTCGTGATCGAGGTCGCCATCGTCCGACCCGGCCCCATCCAGGGCGACATGGTCCACCCCTACCTGCGGCGGCGGGAAAAGAAGGAGTTTGTCACCTATCCCCTGCCCGAGCTGGAGGCCGTGCTGGGCCGGACCCTGGGGGTGCCGCTGTTCCAGGAACAGGCCATGAAGATCGCCATCGTGGCGGGCGGTTTCACGCCCGACGAGGCCGACCAGCTGCGCCGCGCCATGGCGACCTTCAAGCGGGTCGACACGATCGGCACGTTCCGCGACCGGATGGTGAGCGGCATGGTGGCGAAGGGCTGCCCGGAGGAGTTCGCCCAGAACTGCTTCAAGCAGATCGAGGGGTTCGGCACCTACGGGTTCCCCGAAAGCCACGCCGCCTCCTTCGCGCTGCTGGTCTACGCCTCGGCCTGGCTGAAGTGCCGCTACCCGGACGTGTTCGCCTGCGCGATGCTGAACGCCCAGCCCATGGGGTTCTACGCGCCCGCCCAGCTCGTGCGCGACGCCCGCGACCACGGCGTCGAGATCCGCGCCGTGGACGTCAACGCGTCGGCCTGGGACCACGCGCTGGAGCCGGGCGACCCGGAGGTGGGCGGGCGCCTGCACGAGCACCACGCCGACATGCGGGACGCGGTCCTGGGCGACCGGGCGGTGCGGCTCGGCTTCCGCCAGGTTAAGGGCTTGCGGCAGGCCGACATGGACCGGCTCGTGGACAAGCGGGGCGGGGGCTACGATTCGGTGCGCGACCTGTGGCGACGCGCGGAGCTCGGAGCGACGGCGCTGGAAGGGCTCGCCGAGGCCGACGCGTTCCGCTCGCTCGGCCTCGACCGCCGCGACGCCCTGTGGGCCGTGCGGGGCCTGAACCGGGCGGGCGACAAGGACGACCTGCCCCTGTTTGCCGAGGCCGGGGGAGCGGTCGAGGCCGAGGCGGCGCTGCCGCCCATGCGGCTCGGCGAGCACGTGGTCGAGGACTACCGGCACCTGTCGCTGTCGCTCAAGGCCCACCCGGTCGCCTTCCTGCGGGACGCGCTGCGGGCCCGCCGCATCCTGCGCGGCGCTGACCTCGGGCCCCCGCTCGCGGGCCGCCGCGTCACGGTGGCGGGCCTCGTGCTGGTGCGGCAGCGGCCGGGCTCGGCCCACGGCATCATCTTCATGACAATCGAGGACGAGACGGGGGTCATCAACGTCATTGTCCGGCCAAAGGTGTTCGAGCGCTTCCGCCCGGCCGTGATCGCGGCCCGCTTCGTGGGCGTGACGGGCAGGCTGCAGATCCAGGGCGGGGTGACGCACCTCGTGGCCGAGTCGCTGGCCGACCTGTCCCCCATGCTGGCGACCCTGTCGGACCGGAGCGGCGCGCTGGAGGGCCTCGCCCGGGCCGACGAGGTCAAGCGCCCGCAAACTTTTGCGGCCCAGAAGCGCGACCACGGCCGGGAGCTGGGCGGCAAGATCGG
>CAXTEP010000253.1:0-1794 GCA_964243125.1 uncultured Lichenihabitans sp.
GTGCTTGATCGCCTGGGTCAGCAGCCCGGACGTGGCGACCGCGACGAAGAAGAGGAGCGCGGCGTCGAAAACGCGGGCCAGCTTGGCGTCGGCGCGGGTGTCCCGGGTCGACCCGCAGCCCCGCCACGCCGTCGTGGCGACCAGGAGCGATCCGACTAGCATGTAGTTCGACAGGCCGAGTGCCGTGACGGCCGCCGCGACGGTCCTGACCTGGACCGGTAGCCCCGCGGCCCAGGCCGACGCCGTCCGGTCCCCGAGGGCCGCTCCCGCCAGGACGAGGCAGAGCGCGGCCGCCGACAGCCATCCGCCGCGGGAGGTCCGGGCGCTTGGGCCCGGGCTTGGTCGGCGGGGTCGGATCAGCGACGGGCTCCGGGCGGGGCGGCAAGAGAAGATTTGATTCAGCTCCGACGATCATGCCCGCGAAGGTGCCCGGCGGGCAACCTCGCCTTAAAGGATTTGCATGCAGTCTGCGGTTCGGTGGACGGTGGATTGGCGGGCCATGGCAGCGGCGCTCAAACTCGACGAAGCGAGAAGGATGGACCGGCGCCGCCACCAGCGGGTCAGGCTGTCGTTCCTGGGGCGCTACATGCTCGCCGACCAGCAGGAGCACGCCTGCCAGACCCTCGACATTTCGCCGGGCGGCGTCGCCCTGATCGCCCCCAGCCGGGGTGCGGTGGGCGAACGCGTGATCTGCTATCTCGACCAGTTCGGCCGCATCGAGGGCCAGGTGGCGCGCCACATCGAGGGCGGGTTCGCGCTGGCCTTCAACGTGCCGACCGGCAAGCGCGAGAAGCTGGCCGACAAGCTGACCTGGCACGCCAACCGCGACGCGCTGGGGGTGCCGGAAGGACGGCAGCACCAGCGGATCATCCCGGTCAACAAGTCATCCACCCTGCAACTGCCCGACAAGCGGCGCTACCCGATCGCGCTGGTCGACGTGTCGGTTTCGGGCGCGGCCTTCCACTGCGCCGTGAACCTGGAGTCCGGCACGCTGGTGACGGTCGGCTCGCGTCCGAGCCGCGTGACGCGCGGGATCGAGCGGGGCCTGGCGGTCCAGTTCCTCCTGCACATCCCGATCGAGCATTTCGACGAGACCATCACGCTCTAGGGCGCGGCACCGGCGCGGTTGAAGGCCCCTGCCCGACGCGGAGAAACATTCCTGTATCCCCACCTCCGGTCCCTCGCCGGCGCACGCCGCCGTTCGGGCGTGATCCGCGCGCGACACCGCGGGTTTTCCGCCGGGCGATAAACAAATTGTTTACCATGACCCGGTTTCATGTTCGATAAGCGGACCCAAGGATTTCACGATGGATTCGAACGACGTCCCCTCGACCAAGATCCTGCTCGCCGAGGACGACAACGACATGCGTCGGTTCCTTGTCAAGGCCCTGCAGAACGCGGGCTACACCGTGTCGTCCTACGACAACGGCATGTCGGCCTACCACCGCCTGCGCGAAGAGCCGTTCGAACTTCTGCTGACCGACATCGTCATGCCCGAGATGGACGGCATCGAACTGGCCCGCCGCGCCACCGAACTCGACCCCGACATCAAGGTCATGTTCATCACGGGCTTCGCGGCCGTGGCGCTCAACCCGGACAACAACGCCCCCAAGGAAGCCAAGATCCTGTCCAAGCCGTTCCACCTCAAGGATCTGGTGGGCGAGGTGCAGCGGCTGCTGGCGGCCTGAACCGACCCGTCCCGACGCGATCCGGCGGCCCCTCGGCGGACCACGCCCGTCGCGTTCCTCCCGCGTCCGTGACCCGGCGCTCCCCCGGCGAGACATCTGCCGATCG
>CAXTEP010000253.1:1894-3637 GCA_964243125.1 uncultured Lichenihabitans sp.
CCCGGCCTGCTGGTCAACACGCTGCTCAAGGAGCATTCGCACCGGCCCCGGCCCTATCAGGTCGACCTGTTCGGCGGCGACGCGCCGTTCCGGCCCTTCTACCGCTTCGACGGCGCCTGCCGACGCAACTGCTCCTTCGTGTCGGGCGAGGGCAGCACGGCGTTCTGGACCGTGGCCCCCGCCCTGCTGGCCCCCCCGCCCTGGCGGGCCACGGCGGTCGGGGCCGCGGTGGCGTTCGGGGTCGCGGCCAGCCTGCTGCGCATGGCGTTCGGCGGCCACTTCCTGTCCGACAGCCTGTTCGCCGGCCTGTTCACCTGGCTAGTGATCCTCCTGTGCTGGCGGCTCGTGGCGCGCCTGGCCGGGCGCTCCCCTTCGGCGGGCTCAGCCGAGGGGCCCGACCATGACCGCGAGGTCGCTCCGCAGGCCCGGCAGGGAGAATGACGGGCCGTCCCCGGCCCGGGTGACACCGTGCCAGACCGCGCGGCCGGTCACCGTGTCGACCGCCGTGGCGCGAAGGGCCGCCCCCGCCGGCCCCGGCAGGTCCAGGCGCAGCGTGACCGGCGCGCCCGTCCCGTCGACGCGCCCGTCCGGCCCGAGCGCGTCGCGGCGCAGCAGGTAGAGCACGGCCTGGTCAGCGGATGCGCAGCCGAAGCGGGCGACCCGGTCCGGCCCCACGACGCGGCCGGCTTCGTCGCGGAGCACGATCTCGTCGTTGATGTTCGTCCGGTCGAAGCGCCGCCAGTCGATCAGCGGCAGGGTGTCGGCCATCGCCTTCTGGGCGGCGCGCATGCCGGCGGTCAGGACGTGGGGCTTGCGGTTGGGCCAGCGCAGGCCGCCGCCCGCCCCGCCCGCCGCCAGGTGGGCCCATTGCATGTGGCGGAAATACTCGTCGTCGAAGGCCTCGGCGAGCGTGTGCTTGTGGTCCTTGAAGCGGTGGATCGGCCCGTGCTCGCTGTCGAAGAAGGGCCGCCGGTCGCCGATCTCGGCCAGCGACTCGCGCACGATGCGGCCCATGTCGACCGCCGCGTCGACCGTGTCGGCGGGATCGTCGATCGTCCCCTGCTCGTAGATGTGGAGGTTCGCGAAATCGAGGTCGGGGTGGCGGAACAGGGTCGCCTCCATGCCGAGGTCGGGGTGCCAGCTGAGTTCGGGCCCGAACATCGACACGGTCTGGGGATGGGCGCGGCCGTACAGGCGCCGCTCGAGGCCGCGCACGTGGCCGCTGAGGTCGGCGATGAACTCGGCGAAGGGTTCTGGGCTGTCCTCGGCCTGGGCCGGGTGGATCTCGTTCCACAGGTCCCAGGCGAACAGCGCGCCGCTGCCGCCCCAGCGCTCGACCGCGAAGGTCAGCCGGGCCTTGATGGCTTGGCGGGTTTCGCCGCACAGCAGGGTGCGCGACGGGTGGGCGAGCGGGCCGCCGTTGGCCCGGTTGTAGGGGTGGTGGCGGAAGTGCAGCCACGTCCAGAACGTGTCGAAGGGCGTCAACAGGATGCGCAACCCGTGCCGTTCGCACAGGGCGAACAGGTCGTCCCACATCTGCACCATGTGGGGCGCGAACCGCCCGGCCGGCTTCTCGATGTAGCGGTGCCGGACCTGCGCGTATTCCAGCATGAACCGCAGGCAGGTCACGCCCGAGGCCGCGAGCCGCGCCAGATGGGCCTCCACGGCGCCGGGATCGCGGCGGCGGAACAGGGGCGCGAACTCCACCCAGGACACGGCGTCGTTCTGGCCGATGGGGTGCCA
>CAXTEP010000254.1:0-3635 GCA_964243125.1 uncultured Lichenihabitans sp.
ACGCCCGACGCCACCATGGCGGGGGCGAAGCGCGACCCCTCCTCGTTGGTCCAGTTGGCGATCTCGATCGGGTGGCGGGTCGCGATCCCCGCATCGTTCATGGACCGCACGGCTTCGAGCGCGCCCAGCACGCCCAGCACGCCGTCGAACTTGCCCCCTGTCGGCTGCGTGTCGAGGTGGCTGCCCATCATCACGGGGGGAAGGCTGTCGTCCCGGCCGTTCCGCCGCGCGAACATGTTGCCGATGGCGTCAACCGTGACGGTCAGGCCCGCGTCCTCGCACCAGCCCGTGAACAGGGTCCGGCTCTGCCGGTCGAGGTCGGTCAGGGTCAAGCGGTTGCAGCCGCCCTTCTCGGTCCCGCCGATCTTGGCCATCTCCATCAGACTGTTCCAAAGCCGGGCGGGATCCACGCGGACATTGGACAGGTCGACCATTCCCTGAGGCTCCCTTGAGCTTTGCGGTTGCGGATTGAGGCGCGAAGCTATCGTGAGTTTGACCACCCGGTCAAACTTGTTCAAAGCTGCCCGCGCGACACGCATGGTGCCGGTTTCATGGACGCGATCCCACCGCGCAAGCGCAAGAAAACGTCAGCCAGGGCCGAAACCGAATCCGCCATCCTGGCGGCCGCCGAATCCATCTTCGCCGAGCACGGCTACGGGGGCGCCACCACGGCCGCGATCGCGCGGCTGGCCGGGGTGCCGAAGGCCAACCTCCACTATTATTTCGCGACCAAGCAGGCGCTGTACCGTGCCGTGCTGGCCAAGGTCCTGGACGCGTGGCTCGGCGCCGCGACCTCGCTGCGCAGCGATGCGCCCGCCAGGGACGCCCTGCGGGCCTACGTCGAGGCCAAAATGGATCTCGCCCGCCGCTACCCGCTCGCGTCCCGCATCTTCGCGAGCGAGATCATGCGCGGGGCGCCGTTGCTTCAGGACTACCTCGAAACCACGCTGCGGGCGTGGCTGGCCGAACGGGAGGAGGTCATCCGTGGCTGGGTCGCGGCCGGGTCCCTGCGGCCCGTCGAGCCCAGGACCCTGATCTACATGATCTGGGCCGCGACCCAGCACTACGCCGATTTCGCCCACCAGATCAGGACGCTGAACGGCGGCGCTGATCCGACGTCGGAAGAGTTCGAGAGCATCAAGCGCCAGGTCGCGGCCACCATCCTGGACGGCGTGGCGCCGTCCGGAGACCACGAGGGTCGCGGGTGATGACTCGCGGGCATCCGCCTGGCATGAAGACGGACCGCAACGGGAGGCAGGGTCGATGAGACTGAGCGCGCGCAACATGCTGAAAGGCACCATCGTCGAGGTCCGCAAGGGCCAGACCACCGCCCACGTGCGGATCGACGTGAACGGCACCGTGGTGACGTCGTCGATCACCAACGAGGCCGTGGACGACCTGGACCTCAAGGCCGGCATGGAGGCCTACGCGGTCGTGAAAGCGTCCGACGTCATGGTGGCGGTGGACTGATGCGCGCCTGGCTTCTCCCGACCATCGCGGCGGCGGTTCTCGGCCTGTGCGGCGCGCCGCACGCGCAAGCCCAGGATGCCGACGCCTGCGCCAAGTTCAAATGGTCGATCGATCGCGAGCGGGACGCGTTCAAGGGCAAGCTGCCGACGATCAGGTCGGGCGCGGACTATCCCGGCGTGATGTCGGGCGTGACCGTGATGCTCGACCCGCAGGCCAAGGTGACCTACCCGGTGCCGCCCGCCCGCGCCCCGAAGGCGCCTACGGCATTCGGGGCCGTGGTGACGGCGCCGCCGCTGGCCGCCAAGGGCGTCTACCAGATCACCGTCTCGGAACCCGTATGGATCGACGTCGTGCAGAACGGCAAGGCCCTTAAGTCGGACAGTTTCACGGGCCAGGAGAACTGTCCCGGCGTCCGCAAGAGCGTCCGCTTCAACCTGGAGGCCGGGCCCATGCTGATCGAACTCAGCGACGCGACCGTGTCGCAGATCAACCTGGACCTGCTACCGGTCCAATGAGCCGCGGCCGGACCGTGCGCCCGATAGCGCGCGCTTACTCCGCCGCCTCTTCCATGGCGGCGGCCGGATTGTTGGGGTGGGTGGTCCAATTGGCGTAAGGGCGGTCGTAGCCCAGGCCCGTGCGCGGGTCGACGCCCTCGGTCCTGTGCACCAGCGTGATGCAGGACTCGACCGGGCAGACTTCGACGCAAAGGTTGCAGCCCACGCAGTCCTCGTCCTTGACCACGAACTTGCGGCGGCCGTCGACCACGGCCGTGATGGCCTGGTGGGACGTATCCTCGCAGGCGATGTGGCAGCGGCCGCACTTGATGCAGAGGTCCTGGTCGATCTCCGCCTTGGCCACGTAGTTGAGGTTCAGGTACTGCCAGTCCGTGACCTTGCCGACCGCGGCGCCCCGGAACGCGTCGAGGCTCGCGTAGCCCTTGGCGGACATCCAGGTCTTCAGGCCGGAGATCATCTCCTCGACGACCTTGAACCCGTACGTCATGGCGGCCGTGCAGACTTGCACCGAGCCCGCCCCCATGGCGATGAACTCGGCCGCGTCCCGCCAGGTCGTGATGCCGCCGATGGCCGAGATCGGTAGCCCGCGCGTATCCGGGTCGCGGGCGATCTGCGCCACCATGTTGAGCGCGATGGGCTTCACGGCCGGGCCGCAATAGCCCCCGTGCGTGCCGTAGCCGTCAACGTGCGGCGACGGCGCCATGCGGTCGAGGTCGACCGCCATGATGGAGGTGATCGTGTTGATCAGCGACACCGCATCGGCGCCACCCGCCCGGGCGGCGCGCGCGGGGTGGCGGATGTCGGTGATGTTGGGGGTCAGCTTGACGATCACGGGCATGCGCGTGTTCTGCTTGCACCAGCGCGTCACCATCTCGATGTATTCGGGAACCTGGCCCACCGCCGCCCCCATGCCACGCTCCGACATGCCGTGCGGGCAGCCGAAGTTCAGCTCGATGCCGTCGGCCCCGGTTTCCTCCACCCGCGGCAGGATGGCCTTCCAGCTCGCCTCCGTGCAGGGCACCATGAGCGATACCACCATGGCGCGGTCCGGGAAGTCGCGCTTGACCTGGGCGATCTCCCGCAGGTTCACGTCGAGCGGCCGGTCGGAGATCAGCTCGATGTTGTTGAAGCCGATCAGTCGCCGGTCGGGACCGTGGATCGCGCCGTAACGCGGGCCCGACACGTTGACGATCGTCGGGTCCTCGCCCAGCGTCTTCCACACGACGCCGCCCCATCCGGCCTTGAAGGCGCGCACCACGTTGGTGAGCCGGTCGGTCGGCGGCGCGGATGCGAGCCAGAACGGGTTCGGCGAGCGGATGCCGAGAAACGCGGTGGACAGGTCGACCATGGCTCAGCGCTCCAGCGTGTCGGACAAGGTCGCCACGGCCGCCGCCGCCAGCGAGGCGGCCGCGTGGGCCGCGGCCGCGATCGTTCCGGTGGCGTGCGGGGCCGCGAGCGCCTGGTCACGGAACATGCGGTCGATCGACAGGGCCGCCTGCTTGCCGTCCTCGACGGCCGCGACCGTCAGGTCCTGGCCGCCCGCCACGCAGTCACCCCCGGCCCAAACGCCCGGCAGCGAGGTGCGGCGCTCGGCGTCGATCGCGATCCGCCCGTCGGTCAGGGCCAGCGTGCCGGAGCCGAGCGGTTCGT
>CAXTEP010000255.1:0-3633 GCA_964243125.1 uncultured Lichenihabitans sp.
CTCGCCGTAGCGGCGGTCCCGCTCGCGCATGGCGGCCTCGAACCGGCGTCGCTGTTCGGGGGCATCGACGAGCTCCCCGAACCCGTTGGCGAGTTCCACGCCGCAAACGTAGAGTTCGAACCGTTCGGCGAAGCGGGGATCGTCGGGGCAGGGCTGCGCCAGCGCGGCCTCGGCGGCCGGGTAGCGATCCATGATCGTGGGGCGGCCCAGGCCGAGATGCGGCTCGACCTTCTCCACGAGCACGCGGCTGAACATGTCGGACCAGTCGTCGTCGGGGGCGGTGCGCACGCCAGCCGCTTCCGCGGCGGCGGCCATGGCGCCACCGTCGCCGAGCGTCGCGCCCAGGTCGATACCGGCGTGGCGGTCGAAGGCCTCGGCCACCGACAGGCGCTCGGGCTCGGCACGGGGATCGGCGTCGCGGCCCCGGAACGACCAGACGTGCGAGCCGGCCGTATCGGCCGCGACCCGCAGCAAGGCCGCGCAGTCCTCCATGAGGTCCGCATAGGGCGCGTCCGCGCGGTACCATTCCAGCATAGTGAACTCGGGATGATGGAGCGGGCCCCGTTCCCGGTCCCGGAAGGCGCGCGCCAGGGTGACGATGCGGGTTTCCCCCGCCGCGAGCAGCTTTTTCATCGCGAACTCGGGCGAGGTATGGAGGTGGAGGGACCGGGAGGTGCCCTCGGGAGCCCGCACGACCGTGGCCAGAGCGTGCAGGTGCGTCTCGTTGCCGGGCGACACCTGCAGGATCGCGGTCTCGACCTCCTCGAAACCGTGCCCGGCGAACCAGGCCCGGGTGGCGGCCGTGATCCGGGCGCGCTGCCGCAGGAAGGGGCGGCGGTCCGCGTAGCTGTCGCGATCCCACCAGGGTGAGGCTTGGGCCAAGATGCACGGGTCTCCGCGGGGCTGCCGGGGGCACGCGCCGCACTGGTCAAGCGGGCGAAACCCGCTATGGTGCCGGGCAAACGCGGCCGTCCTTCGTGGGCGGGCGCCTTCGGCCGTTTCGACTTCTATGCACCAGGGACAAGTTTCGTGAAAGTGATCGCCAGTTCGCTCCGCAAGGGCAATGTCGTCGAAAAGGACAACCAGCTCTACATCGTGCTCAGCGCCGAAAGCTTCCACCCCGGCAAGGGCACGCCCACGACGCAGATCGACATGCGCCGGATCAGCGACGGCGTGAAGGTGACGGACCGCTACAAGACCACCGAGCAGGTCGAGCGCGCCTTCGTGGAGGACCGCGAGTTTTCTTACCTTTACGAGGACGCCGAGGGCTACACGTTCATGAGCTCGGAAACCTACGACCAGGTCATCGTGCCCAACGACGTGATCGGCGACCAGGCGCAGTACCTGCAGGAAGGTATGAAGGTACTGCTCAGCATCTTCAACGAGCTGCCGGTCGCGATCCAGTTGCCGGCGCGCGTCACGCTGGAGATCACCGAAACCGAGCCGGCCCTCAAGGGGCAGACCGCCTCCTCGTCGTACAAGCCCGCAAAACTGTCGAACGGCGGCCGCACCATGGTGCCGCCCCACGTCCAGGCCGGCACGCGGGTCGTGATCCTGACCGAGGACGGGTCCTACGTCGAGCGCGCCAAGGACTGAGCATCCGCGGAGCCCGCGACCAGCGTCACGGGATCGACCTCGGCCCACACGCAATCCTCCGCCGAACCGTCCTCGTACATGAAGCCCGCGAGCGGCACGGTCGCGCCCAGGCTCGCGGCTGGCAGGTGCCACACGCCCGCCCTGTAGCTGAATCCGAGCCCCCGACCGACGAAGCCCGTGAGCGTGGCGAGGTCGGGCCGACCTTCGGGGCCGGGCAGGGCGGTGGCGATCAGGATGAGGTCGTCCGCGAAAGGTAGGAAAGTCTGGCTGGACAGCGGGTGCCGTTCCATGCGGGCGAAGCGGTGCGGCAGGGCCGCCAGCCCGGTGCGCGCCAGGAACAAATTGGGGCCCGCGCCGGAACGGTGGTTCTCCAGTCGCGCGACGCGGTCGAGGCGGCCGGTCGTGTCGGTGGGCCGGAACACCTCGCCGTAGGGTGCGAAGCCCGTCGGCGTGAGCTCGGCGACCGCGAGCGTCCGCATGCTTGTCGTCCTTCTTCTGGCGGCCGGAACCGCGGGCCGCCGTCCGTGTTGGTCCGCATAACCCAGGAGAGGACCGATGGCCAGCAAGGGCGTGGAACCCGGCAACCCGCAAAGCGAGCCGCTCGAAAGCCGCCGCGCCCCCGCGGCGCCGGGCGTGGACAGCCTCAAATCCGCGGGGGAGGGCGCCGCGGCGCCCGACGAGGTGCTGGTGGACGAGGGGGAAGGGGCGGGGCTGGACGTGCCCGACATGGGCGCGTTCTCGGCCGAGTCGGCCCGGCCCACGCCGCTCGACGACATCGCCGAAGCGGAGCGCAGCCGGATGGCGAAGGACTGAACCTCGCCGGGGCTGCTCAGAACCGGCGCTGACGCGAGAACCGCTGCCGGCGCTGGTAGGACACGTAGGACCGCAGCGCGTAGCCGATCCCCATGCCGCCTGCCACGAACAGGATCACGCCCGGCAGCGCCGACAGCGAGGCCAGGATCGCGCCCAGCACCATGCCGATCAGCACCGCGGCCGGAAAATAGCGCCGCTCGACTACGCGCACGTTGCCGGCCGCGATCGTGGCGCGGACTTCCATCAATCTCAGTTCAAGCCATTGCTGCATCGCCTGCCACCCGCGTGATCGTTCCAGTCTGTCTACTTGACCCGGGGCCGTGGCGCATCCGTGTCCATGGGAATCGGCGCCGAAACGCGTCGTCGGCCGACTGATCCGTTGGTCCCGCCGGATGATGCAACTTCCGATTGACATTGGGCGGCTATTATGGTGTATATCGTTTCACTGCAGAAATGCGGTTGACGCCCGGGGCTTTCCAAGCCGCCGGGCGTTTTCATTTTCCGACCCGGACCCGCCCCATGCCGCCCCGCGCTTCGCCCCGACGCCGTGCCGTTGCGGCCGACCAGGCGACGGCGCTGATCCGCGACGCCATCCGGGCCCATGTGCCGGCCGCGGTGGCCGAACTGGCGCGGCTCGCCCGCGAGGCGTCGAGCGAGACTGCCCGGGTCGCGGCCATCAATGCTCTGATCGACCGCGGCTTCGGCCGCCTCAAGGACCTGACCGAGGGGGATGACGGCCAGCATGGCATCACGGTCCGCTTCGTCGCGCCGCCGGCTCCGAAAACTTGAGATCGAGCTTCCCGACGCGTTCCGGGACCTGTTCCGACCGTGCCGCTACAAGGCGTTCTACGGCGGCCGCGGCTCGGGCAAGTCGCATTCCATGGCCACCGCCCTGGTGCTCAAGGCCGCCCAGGCGCCGTTGCGGGTGCTGGCCGCGCGCGAGACGCAGAAGTCGATTCGCGACTCGTCCAAGCGCCTGCTCGACGACCGCATCGCGGCGCTGGGCCTCGGCCGGGCCTTCGCGTCGACCGAAACCGAGATCAGGGCCCGCAACGGTTCGCTGTTCCTGTTCGCCGGACTCGGCCAGAACCCCGACCAGATCAAGTCCATGGAGGGTATCGACGTGGCCTGGGTCGAGGAGGCCGACACGATCTCGCAGCGCTCCCTCGACATCCTGGTGCCGACCATCCGCAAGGAGGGTTCGGAACTCTGGTTCGCCTGGAA
>CAXTEP010000256.1:0-3592 GCA_964243125.1 uncultured Lichenihabitans sp.
CCCATGGTGGCGAGGCTGGCGTCGTGGCGGGCCTCGTCCATCTCGGCCACGGCGTCGCTGGCCACGAACACCTTGTAGTCGCGCTGGCTCGCGTCCCGCACCGTGCTCTCGACGCAGCAACTCGTGGTCACGCCGCAGACCACCAGCGTGTCGACGTCCAGCCTCGCGAGCGCGGCCTCCATGGCGGGCGCGTAGAAGGCGCTGGGCCGGTTCTTGTCGATCACGACCTCGGTCGGACGCGGGGCAAACTCGTCCAGGATGGCCGCGTCCCAGGTTCCGGCCGCGAGATGGTCGGCCCGCCCCAGCGCGGGCACCAGGTAGCGGACCAGGACGCCGCCGTCCGCGTAGTCGGGCCGGTAGGCGTAGCGCGTGAAGACGACCGGCAGGCCCAAGCTCCGGGCCCCGTCCAGCAGGCGCAGGCAGGGCGCCACCGCGGCCTTGAGCCGGGCCGCGTCAAGGCCGATCAGGGCGGTCGAGCCTTCGTCGCGGCAGAAGGCATTCTGCATGTCGACCACCACCAGAACCGTGCGGCCGGGGGTCGGCGTCATCCGCCATTCGGACCGCTCAGCCAAAGTCGATCTCCTCGCGGCCGCGCGCGAACTGCGAGGCCGTGACGGCCAGGATCAGGGCCGCGCCGTTGAAGATGTTGGTGACCCAGATCGGGATGCCCAGCATCGTCAGGCCGACGATGCCGCTCGCCAGGAAGTAGACCGCGACGAGCGTTCCCCACGGATTGAAGCGGCCGGGCACGATGCTGGTGGCGCCGAGGTAGGCGGCCGAGAAGGCGGGCAGCAGGAAGTTCAGACCCGAGAACGGGTCGGCGGCCCCCAGGATGCCGGCGTAGACGATGCCCGCGAAGGAGGCGAGCAGCCCGGACACCACGAGGCACCCGGCCCGGACCCGGTTGACGTTGATGCCCGACAGCCGCGCCACCTCCCGCCCGCGCCCGACGAACAGCAGCCTGCGGCCGACCGGCGTGTATTCGAACACGAACCAGATCACCACGGCGACGATCAGCGCGTAATAGAACGCGTAGGCCAGGCCGAACAGCTGCCCGCCGCCGACCATGTCCTGCAGCCAGGGCGAGATGCCGCTGATCGTGGAAGAATCGCTCATCCACTGCACCAGCCCGGTGATCAGCGACGCCGTTCCCAGCGTGACCACGAGCGAGGGGATGCGGACGTAGACGATGAAGAAGGCGTTCACCAGTCCCACGACGGCCCCGGCCAGCAACGTGAGCGGCAGCACGACGGCGAGCGGCCAGCCGGCCTGCGCGTTCAGCACGCCGATCACCATGGCGGCCAGCGTGACGGTCGCGCCCACCGACAGGTCGTAGTCGCCCGCCGTCAGGGGCACGATCAGGGCCAGGGCCAGCAGCGCCGCGGGGGCCTGGGAGGTGAACAGGACCGAGAAGTTGGTCCAGGTGAGGTAGGTGCCGTTGGGGATCGCGAGGCCGAAGCCCACGATGACCACGGCCCAGGCTAGCAGCAGCGCCAGCCGCTCGAAGAGCCGGAACCGGGCGACGCGGCGCTGCGCGCGATCGGACCCGTCAGTCAGTACCGAGCTTGACGCTTGCATAGCATTGCTCCGCGATCGTGTCCTTGGAGATGTCGGCGCCGACCAGCACGTCGTGCACCCTGCCGCGCGCGAAGATCACGACCCGGTCGCAGAGGTCGGCCAGCTGCTCGAAATCGGTGCTGGCGCACAGCACGGTCGTGCCGGCCCGCGTCGCCGCCCGGATGGCCCGGAACAGCTGCTGCCGCGTGCCGACGTCGACGCCCTGCGTCGGCTCGTCCAGCATCAGCAGCCTGGGATGCTCGGACAGCCATTTCGCGATCAGCACCTTCTGGGCGTTGCCCCCGCTCAGCGCCGACAAGGGCAGCCCAGGGTTGTTCGGGCGCACCTCGAAGGCGGTGCAGAGTTCGCGCGTGCGCCGCCCCAGCGCGGTGCGGTCGAGCCCCAGCCAGCCGAAGAAGCGGTCGAGGGCGAGCACGGCCAGGTTCTCGTCGACCGACAGCCCGCCGACCCCGCTCGCCCCCTGCCGGTCCGCCGGCAGCAGGGCGATGCCGTTCCGTATGGCGGTCCGGGGCGACATGCGGGTGAGGTCGTGGGTGACCCCGTCGAGCGTCAGCGTGCCGCCCCCGGCCGGGTTGGCGCCGAAGACGAGGTAGGGCACGCGCTCGTAGCCCGAGCCGATCAGGCCGGTCAGGCCGACGATCTCGCCCTCGTGCAGGTCGAGCGAGGTCGGCTGCAGGCGAGGGTCCGAGACCCGGTCGAGGCGCGCCCGGACCTTCCGGATCGCGGTGGGCTCGCGGTCGACGCGAAGCCGTTCCACGCGCCGCCCCACGATCCGCTCGACGAAGTCGTCCTTGCTGGCCTGGCGCGTCACGAGCTGGCCCACGACGTCGCCGTCGCGCAGAACCGTCGCGCGGTCCGTGATCTCCAGGATCTCGTCGATGTCGTGCGAGATGAACAGGACGCTCGCCCCGTGGGCGGTCATCTGGCGGACCAGCGCGAAGAGCTTGTCCACGCCCTCGCGCGGCAGGAAGGGCGTGGGCTCGTCGAGCAGCAGCAGCCCCGGCACGCTGGACGTCCTGGCGCCGTCGCGGAGCTCCTCGAAGGCGCGGACGATCGCCACGAGCGCGCGGTCGACCTGGGACAGGTCGGCGACGCGGGCCGACACGTCGATGCGGATGCCGAACCGCGCGAGCGCGTCGGTGGCGGCGCGTCGCTCCGCCGCCCAACGGATGACGGCCTTGCGGTGCGCCGTCAGGCTGCTGATGCGCAGGTTCTCCAGAACCGTCAACGACGGCACGAGACCGAGGTGCTGGTGGACGAAGGCCAGCCCCAGGTCGCGGAACGAGCCCGGCTTGAGGGGGAGCGGCACCGTCCGGCCATGCAGCGCCAGCTCGCCGCCCGGGTCGGGCGCGTGGAACCCGGCCATGATCTTGACGAAGGTCGACTTGCCCGATCCGTTCTGGCCGAGGAGGCCGTGGACCTCGCCCTGCGCCACGTCGAACGCGATGCCTTTGAGGGCGCGGGCGCCACCGAACGTCTTGGCCAGGTTGCGGATCGACAATGCGGGAAGGACGGGCGCCGCGGCCTCGACCGGCGCGACCTGTGCGGCCGCGGTCACGGGCTTACTTCAGCATCCAGAGCTTCCTGAAGTCGTCCTTGTAGCTTTGGCCGCCGTAACCCTGGCTGAACTGGGCCGGCACGCCGGCATCCGCGACGTTCTTGGCGTCGAAGATGTAGTAGGGGATCTTCAGCTCGGTGGGCATGGGCAGGTTGCACATCTTGCGCATGTAGCCGTCGATCGTGGCCCGGACGAGCCAGTCGCGGCTTTCGCCGATGTCCATCTCGATCTTGCCCTCGCGCAGCAGGTCGAGCACGAAGGGTGTGCCGTCGGCGGTCGCGATCTTCACCTTGCCGCTGCGCCCGGTCAGCGTGATGGCGGGCACGACGAATTGCGACATGCTGTCGTAGATCGGAAACACGTAGTCGACGTCGGGGTGCGCCAGCAGGGCCGACTGCACGGAGGACTGGATCTTCGTGCCCCATTCGGTGATGCCGACGTTGATCTCCTGCACGA
>CAXTEP010000257.1:0-3517 GCA_964243125.1 uncultured Lichenihabitans sp.
GTGGCGCCGCACCCGCGCGATCGAGCCCCGGCCGCCGCAACCGGCCTCGACCTGGCCGTTCGGGTTCAGCCCGGAAGGCGACGAGCTCGTCCTGACCGAGCGCACACCCCGCCCCTGGGCGCACGTGCTGGCCAATGCCGGCGGGTTCGGCGCGGTGGTGTCCAACGAGGGCGAGATCCACAGCTTCAACGCCAACGCCCGCCAGAACGCCCTGACGCCGTTCCGCTTCGATTCCGTGCCGACCGCCGATCCGGGCCAGCTCGTCTACGTGGTGGACCTCGACACGGGCGAGGCCGACACGCCGGGTTTCATCCCGTTCCGGCGCTCCGACGCCCGCCACGCTGTCGCGTACGCGCCGGGCGTCGCCACCTTCACCAAGGTCCGGGGCGACACCGAGCTGAGCCTCGCGGTCTTCGTGCTGCCGGACGCGCCCGCCGACCTGCGCGTGCTGACGATCCGCAACCGCGCCGCGGCGAGCCGACGCTTCCGGGTCGTGATCTACCTCGAGATGGCGCTCGACGAGAGCACCGAGGACAGCGCGGGCCGGCTGGCGGCGGCCCGCGACCCCGCCACCGGAACGCTGCTGTTCACCAATCCGCGCAACGACTTCCACCGCGGCTGGGCGTTCGCGGCCACCAGCCTCGCCAGCCCCGCCACCGAAACGGTGCGGACCCGCTTCTTCGGCGGCGCCGGACGCGACCGCGCGAACCCCTTCATGGTCGAGCACGGGATCCCGGACCCTTCGGGAGAGGACGACGGCCGGCGCGTGGCGGCCTTCGCGGCCACCGTCGAGGTGCCGGCCGGGGGCGAGGTCGAGGTGGTCGTGGCGCTGGGGCAGGCCGACAGCCGCGCCGAAGCCCTCGCCACCGCGGCGGCCTTGCGCGACCCGGCCGCGGCCCGCGCGGCCCTGACCGCCACCCGAGCCTGGTGGGCCGAGCGCCTGAACGGGGTCCGGGTCGAGACCAACGATCCCGCCTTCGACCGGCTGGTCAACCACTGGCTCCCCTACCAGGTGCTGGCGGCCCGCCTGTGGGGCCGGAGCGGCCCCAACCAGCGCGGCGGCGCCACCGGGTTCCGCGATCAGCTGCAGGACGTGCTGCCGTTCCTCTTCTCCGATCCCGCCCTGGCGCGGCGGCAGATCGTGATCCACGCCGGAGTCCAGTTCCCCGAGGGCGACGTGTTCAAGTGGTGGCACGCGGCGCCCGACGGCCGCACGGGCCTGGGCCAGCGCACGCGCGCCTCCGACCCCCACCTGTGGCTCCCTTACGTCCTCACTCGCTACGTGGAGGCCACGGGCGACCTGTCGGTGTTGGACGAGCGCGCCGCCTATCTCGAAGGCCCGGCCGTGCCGGACGGAGCCGCCGACCTGCTGGTGGCGCCCCGCCCCTCGCGCGAGGTGGGCGACGTTTACGACCATTGCGGGCGCGCCATCGCCTACACGCTGGCCCGCCGCGGTTCCCGCGGCCTGCCCCTGATCGGCACGGGCGACTGGAACGACGGCGTGGACGCGGCCGGCCCCGAGGGGCGCGGCGAGGGCGTGTGGCTCGCCTTCTTCCTGCACGACATCCTGCGCCGCTTCGCGCCCCTGGTCCGTCTGCGCGAGGGCGAGGCCGCGGCGGCGCGGCTGGACGCCGAGGCTCAGTCGCTCAGGCGGGCGGTCGCGGATGCCTGGACGGGCGACCATTTCGTCTTCGTCACCACCGACGACGGCGAAAGGCTCGATCCGGCCAGCATCATGACCGCGGCTTGGCCGGCCCTGTCGGGCGCGGTCGACCCCGACCGGGCCCGGGCGGCGCTGGAACACGGGCTGCGGACGCTCGACAAGGGCGACCGCGTCCTGCTGCTGTCACCCGCCTTCGACGAGCATTCCCAGCCCTACCCCGGCCGCATCGCCGACTACCCGCCGGGCGTGCGCGAGAACGGCGGCCAGTATTCGCACGGCGCGTCCTGGACCGTGGACGCCTACGTGGCGCTGGCCGACGCGGCCCGGGACGCGGGCGACGCGGAGCTGGCCGCCGACCTCCTGGCCCGGGCCTTCGCGGTGTGGCGGGCCGTGTCGCCGCTTGGCAAGACCGAGGGCGACGCGCTTGCCGCCTACGGGCTCGCGCCTCATCAGCAGCCCGCCGACATTTACGACAGGCCGGGCTACGCGGGGCGCGGCGGCTGGAGCTGGTACACGGGATCGGCGGCCCGCATGCTGTCGGCCGCCTACGCGCTGATCGGCCTGCGCATGGAGGACGGCCGGGTGATCGTCCCCGACACGCTGTTCGAGCCGCGGGGCACCCTGCGGGTGCGGAGCCTGACGGTCGGGGGCAAGCGGTACGAAGCGCCCGCGCCGGTGTCGGAAGCCGCGCAGTAGCAGCAACTCGGACAGGCCCGCGCCCTAACCCAGCACCTGCGCTCAGGGCGCGGTCCCCGATGCGACCTTCTGCCCCCCAGTGCGGTTTCGCAGAAGGCAAGCCTTCGTCTTGTACAAACACCGCTATTAGCGTACAACGAGCTCGTGCTCTTCGATTGGCGTGATGAGAAAAGCGACGAATGCCTCCGGCAAAGAGGCTTCGATTTCAATTATGCCGCTCTTGTTTTCGCTGGCGAGACAGAAGAATTCGAGGATAACCGGGAGGACTACGGCGAGGCACGCACAATCGCTTTTGGGGAGATCGAAGGGCTTCTCTACGCCGCAGTTTATACCCAGCGCGACGCCGTGCGCTGGATCATCTCGGCCTTTCGTTGCAGACAGAAGGAGGTGATCCGATGGAAAAAACGCGCGGCCGAACCCTAGGCTCAGGCCGAGTGAACAAGGCTGTGGTCGAGGCGACCACGGAAGAGGACACGCGCCGGCACATGATCGAAGACGGGCTCGACCCCGACAACCCGCTGGCCGGCATGCAACGGGTCGTGCGTCCCGCCGAGGTCCGAAAGCGCACGGGACTATCGCAGGCCGCATTTGCCAAGGCCCTCCGCATCCCTGCCGCCACGCTGGAGAACTGGGAACAGGGCCGCACCAAGCCCGATCCTGTCGTGCTGTCGTTCTTCGCGCTCGTGGCGGATGATCCGGAGCGGGCCTTCAGGGTGCTCTCAGGTTCAGCCTGAGCGCCCGCGCCTACACGTCGAGCATCAGCCGCGCCGGGTCTTCCAGGGCTTCCTTGACCCGCACCAGGAACGTCACGGCCTCGCGGCCGTCGACGATGCGGTGGTCGTAGGACAGGGCCAGGTACATCATCGGCCGGACCTCGACCTTGCCGGCCACCACCACGGGCCGCTCCTGGATCTTATGCATGCCCAGGATGCCGGACTGCGGCGCGTTCAGGATCGGGGTCGACATCAGCGAACCGTAGATGCCGCCGTTGGTGATCGTGAACGTGCCGCCCTGCATCTCGGCCATGGACAACTGCCCGTCGCGGGCCCGCTTGCCGAAATTGGCGATGGTGGTCTCGATCGCGGCCAAGCCGAGCCGGTCGGCGTCCCGCACCACCGGCACCACGAGGCCCTTCTCGGTGCCGACCGCGATGCCGAC
>CAXTEP010000258.1:0-1948 GCA_964243125.1 uncultured Lichenihabitans sp.
ATTCGGCGGTGTTGGAGATCGAATAGTTCATGTTGGCGATGCCGCCCTCGTAGATGAGGTCGACGATCAGCTTCACCTCGTGCAGGCACTCGAAGTAGGCCATCTCGGGCGCGTAGCCGGCTTCCACCAGGGTCTCGAACCCGGCGCGGATCAGTTCCACGAGGCCGCCGCACAGCACCGCCTGCTCGCCGAACAGGTCGGTCTCGCACTCCTCCTTGAAGGTCGTCTCGATGATGCCGGCCCGGCCGCCGCCGATCGCGGACGCGTAGCTGAGGCCGAGGTCGTGGGCGTTGCCGGACGCGTCCTGGGCGATGGCGATCAGGCAGGGCACGCCGCCGCCGCGCTGGTATTCCGACCGCACGGTGTGGCCGGGCCCCTTGGGCGCTACCATGAGCACGTCGATGTCGGGGCGCGGCTCGATCAGGTTGAAGTGCACGTTGAGCCCGTGCGCGAACATGAGCGCCGCCCCGTTCTTCATGTTGGGGGCGAGGTCGGCGTTGTAGATGTCGGCCTGCAGCTCGTCGGGCGTCAGCATCATGATCACGTCGGCCCAGGCCGCGGCCTCGGCCACGCTCATCACCTTCAGGTTCTCGGCCTCGGCCTTGCGCGCCGTGGCGGACCCCTGCCGCAGCGCCACCACCACGTCCCGCGCTCCCGAATCGCGCAGGTTGAGCGCGTGCGCGTGGCC
Organism: uncultured Lichenihabitans sp.; assembly: GCA_964243125.1. Lineage (GTDB taxonomy): Bacteria > Pseudomonadota > Alphaproteobacteria > Rhizobiales > Beijerinckiaceae > Lichenihabitans. The sequence goes on from CAXTEP010000258.1 coordinate 689, forward strand.
CTGGCTGCCATAGCCCACCACCGCGACCTTCTTGCCCTTCACCAGATTGAGGTCGGCATCCCGATCGTAATAAACGCGCATGGTTCCGTCCCGGCACTTGTGCGGCATGAAAGATTATGCCGCGCCTTCTATGGCGGTGCGGCGGGACCGTCAAATCCGGGTTCCCGGCCTTGACGCGTCGGCGAAACCCGGGCGGCCCTCGACAGAAGCGGGCGCCGCTGGCATGCAGGGCCATGCCGTCGCGCGGCGGCTTGACGGCGTGGCGCGACGTCGGCGGCGCCCGCGGCCCCCGGACGAAAGCCATCGACATGCCGATCACCCCCTTGCCCCCGTCGACCCAACTTCTGCACCTCGTGTTCGGCGGCGAGTTGACCGGGCTTGACGCGACCGAGTTCCGCGACCTGAGCAAGCTCGACATCGTGGGCGTTTATCCGAATTACGCCAGCGCCGAGACGGCGTGGCGGGCCCGCGCCCAGGCCAGCGTCGACAATGCCCTGATGCGCTACTTCATCGTCCACCTGCACCGGCTGCTCGACCCTGCCGCGGCGGCCGCGAACGGGCTGCAGCCGAAGGCGTGACCGGGAGCATGCTGAAGCGGCTCGGCCGGGCGCGTGCGGTGCAGGAAGCGGCCGGGAGCCTCGCCAGCACCTATCTCCGGCTGGTGCGCGCCACCAATCGCTTCATCCAGGAGCCGCCCGGTTTCCTCGACGCGATCGCGGGCGAGCTTCCCGTGATCGCCGCCATGTGGCACGGGCAGCACTTCATGGTCCATTACGCCTGGCCGCGAAACGCCCGCGTGGCGGCGCTGATTTCCCGGCACCGCGACGGGGAGATCAACGCGGTCCTGCTGCGCCGTCTCGGCGTGCGCCCGATCCGGGGGTCGGGGGGACCGGCCGCGGGTGCCCGCCGACGCGGCGGCGCCGCGGCCCTGCTCGACATGGCACGCGTGCTGGCCGCGGGCGAAACGGTCGTGATGACGGCCGACGTGCCCAAGGTGGCCCGGCGGGCGGGGCTCGGGGTCGTGACGCTGGCCCGGCTGTCGGGCCGGCCCATCTACCCGATCGCGGTCGTGACGAGCCGGCGTTTCGATTTCCCGTCCTGGGACCGGGCCAGCCTCGGAAAACCCTTCGGCCGCGGCGCCATGGTGCTGGGCGATCCCGTCCGCGTGCCGCGCGACGCCGACGGAGCCGCGCTCGAAGCCGCGCGCCGGGCCGTGGAGGACGGGTTGAACGACGCCCACCGCCGCGCCTACGCGCTCGT
>CAXTEP010000258.1:2048-3501 GCA_964243125.1 uncultured Lichenihabitans sp.
AGCGTGGGCGAAAGCCTCGCGGTGCTGCCCCTGGTCGAGCGGCTCGCGGCGCGCGGGTTCTTCGTGGTGATGACGACCGGAACGGTCAGTTCGGCCCGGCTGCTGGCCCCGCGGCTGCCGCCCGGCGCCGTCCACCAGTTCGTGCCGCTCGACCTGGCACCTTTCATGCGACGGTTCCTGGACCACTGGCGCCCCGCCCTCGTCATGCTGGCCGAATCAGAGCTCTGGCCCAACCTGATGGCCGCGGTCGCGGGTCGGGCCATCCCCCTGGTCCTGGTCAATGCCCGATTGTCGGCCCGCTCCTACGCGCGCTGGCGGCGGGCGCGACCGCTGATCGGCGCCATGCTGGGCCGCACGGCGCTGTGCCTCGCCCAGACCGCGGCGGACGCGGAGCGGTTCGGCCGGCTCGGCGCCGCGCGAGTCGAGGTGACGGGCCACCTCAAGTTCGACGCCCCAGCACCAAGCGCCGAACCGGCCCGCGTCGCCGAGTTCATGTCGTGGCTCGGCAACCGGCCCGCCTGGGTGGCGGCGTCCACCCACGCCGAGGAGGAGGACGCGGTGCTGGCCGCGCACGGTCGCGTTGCGGCGCGCTTCCCTACCCTGCTCACGATCGTGGTTCCGCGCCGCACGGAGCGCGGTCCAGCCCTGGCCGACCGGGCCACGGCGCTCGGCCTGCCGGTGCAGCGCCGGTCCGACAGTCCGGTGCTGCAGCCCGGCACGGCCGTTTACGTGGCCGACACGATGGGCGAGGTGGGCCTGTTCTACCGCGTCGCCGAGGTCGTCTTCATGGGCAAGTCGCTGGGCGGGAGCCGCGGCGGCCAGAACCCGATCGAGCCCGCCAAGCTCGGCAACGCCGTTCTGCACGGCACCCACGTGGGCAATTTCACCGACATCTACCGGGGACTTGATGAAGCCGGCGGCGCGGTCTCGCTTACCGACGGGGCCGCGCTGGCCGACACGCTCGCGGTTCTGCTGGCCGACCGGCCGCGACGCGACGCAATGAAGCGCGCGGCCGAGCGCTTCGCGGCCAGCCAGGGCGGCGCCACCGACCGCGTCATGGCCGCCATCGACCCTTTCTGCCGGACCGTGCTGACCCGCGAACCCGCACACTGATGCGGGCACCGGAGTTCTGGTGGACGTCCGTGCCGGGCCTCGCGGCCCGCACGCTTCAGCCCCTGGGTGCGGTCTGGGGCGCGGTCACGGCCGCGCGGATGAACCGCCCCGGACACCGCGCACCCGTGCCGGTGGTCTGCATCGGCAACCTCGTGGCGGGCGGCGCCGGCAAGACGCCCGTCGCCATGGCGGTCGCACGCCTGCTGCAGGCCCACGGCCACGAGCCCGCATTCCTGTCGCGCGGCTACGGCCGGGAGCATGCCGGCACAACAGAGGTGCTTCACGTCGACCCGGACCGGCACGACGCGCGGACCTGCGGCGACGAGCCCCTGCTGCTCGC
>CAXTEP010000259.1:0-3463 GCA_964243125.1 uncultured Lichenihabitans sp.
GCCGCGACGATGCGGGCCACCGTCGAGGACTGGCCCGAGCCCGCCACCGTGACGGCGTCGCCCGGCCGGACCGTGCCGGCCGCCACCGTGCCGCAGAAGCCGCGGAAGTCGAGGTCGGGGCGATTGACCCACTGCACCGGCAGCCGGAACGGGTCGGCGCCGCGGTCCTCCTCCACGTCGGCCCCTTCCAGGCAGGCCAGCAGCGTGCCGCCGCGGTACCACGGCATGCGACCCGAGGGCTCCGACATGTTGTCGCCGTAGCGGGCCGACAACGGGATGGGCGTGACGGAGCGGAAGCCGAGCTGCGCCGCGAAGGTCGCGAAATCGGCCCGGATGTGGTCGAACACGCCTTCGGCATAATCCACGAGGTCGATCTTGTTGACCGCCAGGACCACGTGGCGGATGCCCAGCAGCGACACGATGAAAGCGTGGCGGCGGGTCTGCGTCAGCAGGCCCTTGCGGGCGTCGACCAGCAGGATGGCGAGGTCGGCGTTGGAGGCGCCGGTCGCCATGTTGCGGGTGAACTGCTCGTGGCCGGGCGTGTCGGCCACGATGAAGCTGCGCCGGGGCGTGGCGAAATACCGGTACGCCACGTCGATGGTGATGCCCTGCTGGCGCTCGGCCTCCAGCCCGTCGACCAGCAGCGCGAAGTCGATGTCGTCGCCCACCGTGCCGTGCCGGCGCGAGTCCTTCTCCAGCGCCGCCAGCTGGTCGTCGAAGATGGACTTCTGCTCGTAGAGAAGCCGGCCAATCAGCGTCGACTTGCCGTCGTCCACCGACCCGCAGGTGAGGAACCGCAGGGTGGGGCGGCGGTCGCGGGGGAGCAGGTCCGCGTCGGAGGCCATCAGAAATACCCCTCGCGCTTCTTCTTCTCCATCGAGCCCGCCTCGTCGACGTCGATCAGGCGTCCCTGGCGCTCGGAGGTGGTCGAGGCCCGCATCTCGTCGATCACGGCGTCGAGGGTCGCGGCATCGGAGGGGACCGCACCCGTGAGCGGGTAGCAGCCGAGCGTCCGGAAGCGGACGCGCTCCAGCCGCGGCGTCTCGCCCGGGTCGAGCGGCAGGCGATCGTCGTCAACCATGATCAGGGCGCCGCCGCGCGACACCACCGGCCGCTCCTTGGCGAAGTAGAGCGGCACCACGGGGATGGCCTCGGCCCGGATGTAGTCCCACACGTCGTATTCGGTCCAGTTCGACAGCGGGAACACCCGCATCGACTCGCCGGGCTTGATGCGGGTGTTGAACAGGCTCCACAGCTCGGGCCGCTGGTTGCGCGGGTCCCAGGCGTGGGTGGCGGAGCGGTGCGAGAAGATGCGCTCCTTGGCGCGGCTCTTCTCCTCGTCGCGCCGCGCGCCCCCGAAGGCGGCGTCGAAGCCGTGCCGATCGAGCGCCTGCCGCAGCCCCTCGGTCTTCATCACCTGCGTGTGCACGGCCGAGCCGGACGCCACGGGCGACACCCCGCGCGCCAACCCTTCCTGGTTGATGTGGACGATCAGCTCCATGCCGGCGCGGCGGGCCGCCTCGTCCCGGAACGCGATCATCTCGCGGAACTTCCAGGTGGTGTCGACGTGCAGGAGCGGGAACGGGGGCCTGGCGGGCGCGAAGGCCTTGAGGGCCACGTGCAGCATCACACTCGAATCCTTGCCGATCGAGTAGAGCATGACGGGATTGCGGAACTCGGCCACGACCTCGCGCATGATGTGGATCGCCTCGGATTCGAGGCGGCGCAGGTGGACGGGCAAAGGCGCGGGCATGGGAGCTCTGGGCTTGGACGGGCCGCCTGTCCTTAACGCGGCGGGACCGCGCGGCGCAACGTCCGCGAGCCGATCAATCCAGCGCGTTCGTAGACTGGTGCGGCGGCCCTCCCCCAACCCCCTCGTCCTGAGCCTGTCGAAGAACAGGCCGGACGCGAGATGCCAAGCCGTCCTTCGACAGGCTCAGGACGAGGGCCGTGTTTTCCTGGACAGCACGCCGCGGGTCAGGCGAGACCCGTCACCAGACCGTATATCCCCCGTCGGCCAGGACCACCGATCCCGTCAGCAGGCTCGCGGCCTCGGACGCGAGGAACAGGATCACGGAGGCGATCTCGGCGGGCTTGCCCATGCGGTGCATGGGGGTCATCTCGAGCCAGGTGTCGAGCCAGCCCGGCGTCTGGGCGCCGAAAACCGTCATCGGGGTCTCGATGTAGGTGGGCGCCACGGAGTTGATCCGCACGCCGCGCTGACCCCACTCGGCCGCGAGCGACTTGGTCAGGTGATGCACGGCCGCTTTGGAGGCGTTGTAATAGGCCTGGGGCTGCGGCTTGTTGACGATGAAGCCCGACATGGACCCGACCGTGACGATCGACCCGTGCCCACGGCCCAGCATGTGCCGGCCGAAGTCGCGGCAGCACCAGAACACGCCGTTGAGGTTCACGTCGATGACGTTGAGCCAGCGCTCGTCCTCCGTGTCCTCGCCGTTGACGCCCGACCGGGCGATGCCCGCATTGGCGATCAGCACGTCCACGGCGCCGTGGGTGGCGTTGAGCTCGTCCGCGGCGCGGCGCACCGCCTTGGGGTCGGTCACGTCGAGTTCGATCGCCTCGGCGGCGTGCCCCTTGGCGACGAGTTCGTCCCGCGCGGTGCGGGCGGCGTCACCCGACAGGTCCGCCACGATCACCTTGGCGCCGGCCTCCGCCAGGGCATGGCAGGTCGCGAGCCCGATGGCACCGGCCCCGCCCGTCACGAGCGCGGTCTTTCCGGACAAGCGGAACAGGTCGAGGTACATGCTCAGTGGGTTCCCATCTTGAGAATGGCCGAGTCGCGCTTGCGCACGGGGATCATCGCCATCCCGTCCTTGTCGAACAGGTTGGCCTCGGTAGTGGTGACGGCGAGGCGCACGGTCTCACCGACGTGGACGGGCGTGTTGCCGGGCGCCTTCACGTTGACCAGGATCTTGTCGCCCACATCGACGTAAATCAGGGTTTCGCCGCCGAGGTGCTCCACGACCTGGACCTTGCCGGCCATCGGGCCGTCGTCGGCCACCGCCAGGTGCTCGGGCCGCAGCCCGAGCGTCACGGCCGAACCGGGCGACGCCGCGTTGCTGGCCTCCACGGGGATCACAGCGTCGCGGCCGCCCGGCAGCACGATGGTGGCGCCGCCACCGTCCATGGCCTTGAGCCGGGCCGGGGTGAGGTTCATCTTGGGGCTGCCGATGAAGCCCGCCACGAAGGTGTTGGCCGGGAAGTGGTAGAGCTCCAGCGGCGTGCCCACCTGCTCGATCTTGCCGGCCCGGAGCACGACGATCCGGTCCGCCATGGTCATGGCCTCGACCTGGTCGTGGGTCACGTAGATCATGGTGGTGGCGAGTTCGAGGTGCAGCCGGGCGATCTCGATCCGCATCTGCACGCGCAGCGAGGCGTCGAGGTTGGACAGCGGCTCGTCGAACAGGAACACCTTGGGCTGCCGCACGATGGCGCGGCCGAT
>CAXTEP010000260.1:0-2109 GCA_964243125.1 uncultured Lichenihabitans sp.
ACGACTGGACGGGCTTCGGGCAGCGGGTCACCGGTTCCGGAACCACGGTCCTCGACGACGTGCCGGTGGACCCGTCCTGCGTGATCGATTTCGCGGCGCTGTTCGAGCAGCCGACCCCGATGGGGCCCTTCGCCCAGATCATGCACGCCGCCGTGGAGCAGGGCATCGCGGAAGCCGCGCTGGCCGAAACGGTGCGCTTCGTGCGCACGGTCAGCCGGCCCACGCGGGACAGCGGCGTCGACCGGGCGAGCCTCGACCCCTACGTGATCGCGCTCGCGGGCGAGATGAAGATCCGCGCCGACGCGTCCGGCGCCCTGCTGGACCGCGCCGGCTGCATCGTCGACACCGCGACCGCGGACCCGACCGACGACACGGTCGCGGCAGCCTCGGTGGCGGTGGCGGAGGCCAAGGTGGCCACCACGGATGCGGCCCTGTTCGTGTCCTCCAAGCTGATCGAGCTCGGCGGCTCCAGCGCGACCCTCGCGGCGCATAATCTCGATCGCTACTGGCGCAACGCGCGGACCCACACGGTGCACGATCCCCTGCGGTGGAAATACAAGTTCATCGGCGACTACTGGCTGAACGGCGTCAGGCCGCCCCGCCACGGCGCGATCTGAGACCGGCCTGATGACCAGGGTCATCCGGCTCAACGCCTTCGACATGAACTGCGTCGGCCACCAGTCGCCCGGGCTCTGGACGCACCCGCGCGACCGTTCGGCGGACTACAAGGACCTCAGCTACTGGACGGATCTCGCCCGCATCCTGGAACGCGGGAGGTTCGACGGCCTGTTCATCGCCGACGTGCTCGGAGTCTACGACGTCTTTAACGGCAACGTGGACGCCGCCCTGCGGCACGGCGCGCAGGTGCCGGTCAACGACCCGCTGCAGCTCGTCCCCGCCATGGCGCTGGTGACCGAGCACCTCGGCTTCGGGCTGACCGCGTCCGTGTCGTTCGAGCACCCATACATCTTCGCGCGCCGCATCTCGACGCTCGACCACCTCACCAAGGGCCGGGCCGGCTGGAACATCGTGACCTCCTACCTCGACAGCGGCGCCAAGAACATCGGGCAGGCCGAGCAGCTCGCGCGGGAGGACCGGTACGACGTGGCCGACGAGTACATGGAGGTGGTCTACAAGCTGTGGGAAGGGTCCTGGGAGGACGGGGCAGTGCTGCGCGACCGCGAGCGACGCATCTTCACCGACCCCGCCAAGGTGCATCCGATCGACCACCGCGGCCGCTTCTTCACCGTGCCGGGCATCCACCTCTGCGAACCCTCGCCCCAGCGCACGCCGGTGCTCTACCAAGCCGGAGCGTCCAGCCGAGGCCAGCGCTTCGCGGGCCGCCACGCCGAATGCGTGTTCGTGGCCTGCCCCACCAAGGCCGTGCTGAAGAAGCAGGCCGCGGGCATCCGCCGCGCGGTCGCCGAAGCCGGGCGCGACCCGCGGTCGGTGAAGATCTTCAATCTCCAGACCGTGATCGTGGACGCCACGGACGCGGCCGCGCAGGCCAAGTGGCGGGACTACAAGACCCACATCGACCGCGACGGCGCGCTGGCCCTGGCGTCGGGGTGGCTCGGGGTCGATTTCGGCAGATACCGCCTGGACGAGCCGCTCCGCCATATCCAGACTCAGGCGGTGCAATCCTCCGTGGACGCGTTTTCGGCCGACGACCCCTCGAAGGTGTGGACCGTGGGGGAGCTTGCCGACTGGATCGGCATCGGCGGGCTCGGGCCCCTGTTCGTGGGCGGTCCTCAGACGGTCGCCGACCTGATCGAGGAATGGGTCGAGGATGCGGACGTGGACGGCTTCAACCTGGCCTATGCGGTCACCCACGAGACGTTCAGCGACGTGGTCGACCACCTCGTGCCGGAATTGCAGCGGCGCGGGATCTACAAGGCCGATTACGCGGCCGGCACGCTGCGCGAGAAGCTGTTCGGCGCCGGGCCGCGCCTGTCCGCGGAGCACTGGGGCGCCGGCTTCCGGCATCTCGGCGAGGTCCAATCCCGCCCTCGGCTCGCGGCCGCGCAGTAGCGGCTCCACCATGAGGACATGCGCATGACATCGCTCGATCTCCCGGCACCCGCGACCGAAACCGACGTCCTGTGGTTC
>CAXTEP010000260.1:2209-3428 GCA_964243125.1 uncultured Lichenihabitans sp.
CATGACATCGCTCGATCTCCCGGCACCCGCGACCGAAACCGACGTCCTGTGGTTCCTGCCGACCCACGGCGACGGCCGCTACCTCGGCAGCGAGGTCGGCGCGCGTCACGTCACCCTGCCCTACCTCGGCCAGATTGCCCGCGCGGCCGACGACCTGGGCTATTTCGGCGTGCTGCTGCCCACGGGGCGGTCCTGCGAGGATTCCTGGGTCATCGCCTCCGCCATGGTGCCGCTGACCGAGCGGCTTCGCTACCTCGTCGCGGTGCGGCCGGGCCTGCAGGAACCCGCGGTCGCGGCCCGCATGACCGCGACCCTCGACCGCATCTCGAACGGCCGCCTTCTCGTCAACGTGGTCACCGGCGGCGATCCCCTGGAAGCCAAGGGCGACGGCATCTTCATGGACCACGCCGAACGCTACGCCGTCACGGACGAGTTCCTGCACATCTATCGCCAGCTCCTGCGCCTGGAGCCGACCACCTTCGCGGGCAAGCACCTGCGCATCCAGGACGGATCGCTGCTTTATCCGCCCGTGCAGACCCCCTACCCGCCGCTCTACTTCGGCGGTTCGTCCGAGGTCGGCATGCAGGTCGCGGCCGATCACGTCGACACCTATCTCACCTGGGGCGAGCCGCCGAAGGACGTCGCCGAGAAGGTCGCGGCCGCCAAGGCCGTGGCGGCGACCCGAGGCCGGACCTTCTCGTACGGCATCCGCCTGCACGTGATCGTGCGCGACACCAGCAAGGAGGCGTGGGCCGCCGCCGAGGACCTGATCCGGCACGTGGACGACGAGACGATCGCCACCGCCCAGAAGACCTTCGCGCGCTACGACTCGGTCGGCCAGCAGCGGATGGCGCGCCTGCACGCCGGACGCCGCGACAAGCTGGAAGTGAGCCCCAACCTGTGGGCCGGGGTCGGCCTGGTACGCGGCGGGGCCGGCACCGCCCTGGTCGGCAACCCCGACGAGGTGGCGGACCGCATGAAGGAGTACATGGCGCTCGGCATCGACAAGTTCATCCTGTCGGGCTACCCGCACCTGGAGGAATGCTACCGCTTCGCCGAACTGGTCTTCCCCAAGCTGCCGCTCAAGAAGACCACCGGCAACGACCGCGGCCCGGCCAAGAACGCGGGCCCCTTCGGCGAGGTGATCGCCAACGTGGTGGCGCCATCGAGCCGGCGGGCCGCGGCCTCGGCGAGCTGAGGCGGTGGGCCGGGAGATCCT
>CAXTEP010000261.1:0-3424 GCA_964243125.1 uncultured Lichenihabitans sp.
ATGGTGCGGCCAAGAGGACTCGAACCTCCACTGGTTTCCCAACTAGCACCTCAAGCTAGCGCGTCTACCAATTCCGCCATGGCCGCCCACGACCTGAAAACCGGCAAGCCCGTTTTCGGCAGGCCGGTCACCTAACAAATCCCCCTGCCCGGCGCAAGGCGCATCGGCGGCGCCGGTCCAGCGTGGCAGGCTGGCCGCCATATTGCCTTCTCCCGCGAGCGGGAGAAGGGCATCGCGTCGGTTGTCTCAGATCACGGCCGGCCGGGGCGAGACGTGGTGCTCGTGGCGCACGGTGCCAGTGGACTCCTCGATCTCGCGCAGCACCACGTCGTAGCCCCACAGGTCGGCGAGGTGCTGGAGCGTGCGGCGGCAATCGTCGGGGTTGAGCAGGATGCCGTCGAGCACGTTGTGCTGCACCACGAGCTTGCGGTCGCCCGCCAGGTCCACGTCGACGACCTGGATGTCCGGGTCGGTCCAGGCCACGTCGTACTGGCGCGCGAAGGACCGGCGCATGGCCCGGTAGCCGCGCTGGTTGTGGATGGCCGCGACCTCCAGGTCTTCGGCGTCCGGGTTGTCGGCGATGTGGAACAGCCGCCAGTCGCGGATCAGTTTTGGGCTCATGAACTGGGCGATGAAGCTCTCGTCGCGGTAGTTGGCCCAGGTGTCGCGCAGCACCCCCATGGCGTCACCGCAGCCCGCGAGATCCGGGAACCACTCGCGGTCCTCGTCGGTGGGGTGCTCGGCGATGCGGGCGATGTCGCTCATCATGTCGAAGCCGAGCGCGTAGGGGTTGATGCCGCCGTACTGCTTGCTGTCGAAGGTGGGCTGGCGGACCACGTTGGTGTGCGACTGCAGGAATTCCAGGAAGGAGCCATCGTCGATCTGCCCGGTGTCGTGCAGCTTGGTCATGATGCGGTAGTGGCAGTAGGTGGCGCAGCCCTCGTTCATCACCTTGGTCTGGCGCTGCGGGTAGAAGTACTGCGCCACCAGCCGCACGATGCGCAGCACCTCGCGCTGCCACGGCTTCAGCCGCGGCGCCGTCTTCTCCAGGAAGTGCAGCAGGTTCTCCTGCGGCAGTTCCAGCATGGCGCGACGCATCTTCTCGGCCTGATCCTTGACGCTCGGGGCCGCCTTGGCCGGCACCGTGCGCCACAGGTCGTTGTAGATCCGCTCGTCGTAATCCTCGCGCTCGCGCTGCCGCTGCTCCTCGGACTTGAGGTCGAGCGGCTTCTTGCGTGGGTAGCGGTGGATGCCCTGCCCCATCAGGGCGTGGGCGGCGTCGAGCAGGCGCTCCACGGCGAGCTGCCCGTAGCGCTCCTCGCAGGCCGTCACGTAGCGCTTGGCGAAGGTCAGGTAGTCGAGGATGCCCTCGGCATCGGTCCACTGCTGGAACAGGTAGTTGTTCTTGAAGAAGTGGTTGTGCCCGAAGGCCGCGTGCGCGATCACCAGCGTCTGCATGGTGGCCGAGTTTTCTTCCATGATGTAGCTGATGCAGGGGTTCGAGTTGATGACGATCTCGTAGGCGAGACCCATGAACCCCTTGCGGTAGCTCCCCTCGTGCTGGGCGAAGTGCTTGCCGAACGACCAGTGCTTGTACAGGATCGGCATGCCGGTCGACGCGTAGGCGTCCAGCATCTGCTCGGCCGTGATGACCTCGATCTGGTTCGGGTAGGTGCTGAGCCCCAGGTCGCGCTCGGCGATCTCCGCCACCGCGTCGTTGATGCGGCGGATGGTGTCGAAGGTCCAGTCGCTGCCCGTGAACAGGAGCCGGTCGGTCTTGATCAGCGTCATGGGGCGGCCGCCTTCTCGGCCGCCTGCTTCTGGAACAGCTCGCGGAACACGGGGTAGATGTCGCCGCGCCGGTTGACGCGCCGCATGGCGAAGCGGTTCGTGCCCGCCACGCTCTTGTAGGTGCGCCACAGCGTCGTGCCCTGGCTGGAGGGTCCGAACCGCGTTCCCCCCTCGTCGCCGACCTCCAGGTAGGCGTAGTACTGGCAGTGAGGCAGCAGGCCCACCTGGAGCAGCGTGCGGGTCTGCTCGGCGTCGCTCGACGAGTTGTCGCCGTCGGATGCCTGCGCGCCGTAGATGTTCCAGTCGGCCGGGCTGTAGCGTTCGGCGATGATGCGCTTCATCTCGACGAGCGCCGAGGACACGAGCGTGCCGCCCGTTTCGGCGCTGGTGAAGAACGTCTCCTCGTCGACCTCCTGGGCCTTGTCGGTGTGGCGGATGAAGACCACGTCGACGTGCCGGTAGCGCCGGGTCAGGAACACGTGCATCAGCATGAAGAAGCGCTTGGCGAGATCCTTCATGTGCTCGGTCATGGAGCCCGACACGTCCATCATGCAGAACATGACCGCCTGGGCGATCGGCTTGGGATAGGGCTCGAAGCGGCGGTAGCGAAGGTCCAGCGGGTCGAGGTAGGGGGTGCGGCCCTGCCGCGCCTTGAGGGTCGCGAGCGCGTCGCGCCGGCCGGCCGCATCCCCGCCCTCGCGTTCGAGCGCGTCGATCTCGTCCTGCAGGGCCGCGAGGTCGGACGCCTTGGGGCGTTTCAGGGCAAGGCGCCGGGCCAGCGCGTTCTGCATGGTCCGATTCAGGGCCACGTTGGCGGGCGATCCCGAGATCGTGTAGCCGGCCCGTCGCAACCCTTGCGTTTCGGTCACGGACAGGCGGCGCTTGGCGAGGTCGGGCAGTTCGAGATCGTCGAGGAAGATGTTGAGGAATTCTTCGCGCGTCAGCACGAAGCGGAACGTGTCCTCGCCGCCCCCGCCCTCGCCCGCCCCCGAGCCGCCGCCCTTGCCGGACTTGGGCCGCTCGATGCGGTCGCCCTCGTTGTATGTCTTGTTGCCCGGCAGGATGTAGTCGCGCCGGCCGCCCGAGGATTGCCGGCGCAGCCCCGGCTCGTCGATGCCGTCGAGCGGGATCGCGACCTCGCCGGCCTGTTCGAGCTCCTTGATGTCGCGGGTCTTGGCGCTGTCCCGCACGGCCTTCTGGACCAGATCCTTGGCCCGGCGGAGAAAGCGCTGCCGGTTGGCGAAGCTTTTCCCGCCAGGGTTCAATCGACGATCGACGATGTGCATCCGGGTTTGGTCCGTCCCAAAATCCAATCAGCCAGCCTGCTTCACCCGCATGTACCATTCAACCAGCCGGCGCACCTGCCGTTCCGTGTAGCCGCGCGACACCATGCGGTCGACGAACTGCTCGTGCTTCTTCTCGGTGTCGCTGTCCTTCTTGGACCCGAAGCTGATCACGGGCAGCAGCTCCTCGACTTGGCTGAACATCCGCCGCTCGATCACGTCGCGGATCTTCTCGTAGCTGGTCCAGGAGGGGTTGCGGCCCGAATTGCTGGCCCGCGACCGCAGCGCGAACTTGACGACCTCGTTGCGGAAGTCCTTGGGGTTGGCGATGCCGGCCGGCTTCTCGATCT
>CAXTEP010000262.1:0-3358 GCA_964243125.1 uncultured Lichenihabitans sp.
GGCGCTTCGAGAAGTCCAGCTCGGTCTGGAACGGCTTGCATCCTTTCTCGAGCAGGCGCGCCACCACGGCGTGGAGGTCATGGGTTTCCAGCGCCACATGGTCCGCGCCGTCGCGCGCGTTCTCGCGGGCGCTCTCGCTTGGCCGGTCGACGCCGTTTGCGGGCATGAGGTGGACGAATTGGTGGTCGACACCTTCAACGCCCAGCCAGTTGTCCTTCGCCGGGTTCGCCTCCATGCCGAGGGCGCCGCAGTAGAAGGCGCGCGACTCGTCCAAGTCGAATGTCCTCACTCCGGTATGGTGCGGCCCGACGATCATGCTCATGTCCTCCTCCAAAGGTTCGAAATCACCAGCGTGATAGATCGCTGAGACCGCTTCCTTGTCGGGGGTCTTGGCTTCTTCCTCGACGTCCACCTGCACATCGAGGACCGCCGCGCCGGGGGCGGCCAGCCAGGCGCGCATCGCCCGCCGAAGATCGTCGACGCTGGACGCCCGGAAGCCCCGCGCGCCTACGGCCTCCGCGTATTTCGCGAAGTCGATGTGGCCGATCGCCGTGCCATATTCGGGGTTGCCGAGCTCGCGCTGCTCGAACTTCACCTCGCCAAAGGCATCGTTGTGGAAGACCAGGACCTTGACGTCCGCCATGGCCGGAGACGCCGCCGCCCCGGCAGCGATGCCCGCGACCCCAGCCATCACGACGAAGTCGCGTCGGTTGAAGCGCTGCGACGAAGCATCATCGGCATCGGTGTCCATTTCGTTTTCGTCCGTCGGGCTCGTGATTTGGTTCCTGCCCTGACGATTGTTCGCGCCGCTGAAGGCGAGACAGGTCCTTGATAGGGTTTGGCGGGAACAGCTGAAATCACCTTGGTTAATGAAGCGAGCGCAAAAGCAGCACGAACAAAGTCATCAGAGTCGATTGAAATCAGCGGCGGAACCGTTGATGTTGCCGCCCTTGCGTGGACAATGCAGGGAAATGGCCGCCGGGAGCTTCTCGGCTGCGGCTCGATGTTTAATTCCGGGCTTTGATGGTGCACCCTTTTCGTTGCGATGGAAGGATGCGCCATGGTCCAGGTTCTCCACGGGAGCGCCACGAGGGCGGCGGCGGTCCGTCGAGCGACACGCCACGGTCGAGCGAGTTCGAGGGCTCCGGCGATGCGGTACGGGATCAATCAGATAACGGTGGCCAAGCGGAAGCGCCGCACGTCCGTCGCCGATCGCCTGACCGGGCCGAAGGAGGCTCGCTCGACGGTGCTCTCGCTGGAGGCGGCGGCGATCGTCGTTGTCTTCCGCCCCAGATCATGGAGCGGCTGGAGTTCGACCTGCTGTTCCGCTGGTTCGTGGACCTGTGCATTGACGATGCGGTCTGGAACCCGACGACGTTCGGCAAGAACCCGCGGCCGGCTGCTTGCCGGTGACGTGGCCCACGAAGTCCCGGCCACCGTGCTGGCCCACCCCAAGGTGAAGCGCTTGCTGTCGACGGCGCACATCAGCATGGATGGCACGATGGTGGAGGCCTGGGGCGTCGATGAGGAGCTTCCGGCCGAAGGACGGCTCGGGCAAGCCGCCGGCTCCCGGGTGCAACCGCGAGGGAGACTTCCATGGCCAGCGCCGCAGCAACACACCACCCACGCCAGCACCACCGGCCCCGATGCCAGGCTCGACCGCAAGGGGGCGGGCCGCGAGGCCAAACTCTGCCTTCCCGGCCATGCGCTCATGGGTAACCGCAACGGCTTCGTTGTCGATGCCTGCCTGACCCGGGCGGACCGCTATGCCGAGCACATTTGAGCCGAGCGCCGGCGGCCCGCAACCTGATCAGGTTGCCCAAGCTGCTGGCCAAAGCCGCCTGATCCACGCGAACGGCCGCCACCAACGGCCCAAACCGGCCGCCCGACGGCCGCGCGGCTTGGCCCCGACGCTCACCCCTCAACCAGATCAGGGCACAATCCGCCGGTTTTCCTCAGCCTGCTACACAGCCCTCGTCAGCCTCGCCGCAAGCCTCATCACCCTCAACCAGATCAGACGATTTTGTAAGGCGCTCTAAGGCTATCGGCGTAGATGCCGCGAGCGCGGTGACGCACGGTTAACCACGCTGGATCGCGCATGTTCGACATTCCAGCCAGCATGGCTCGAAATGTATAATGCCGCACCCGAAAGACGGGCCCGTCGGATTAACGATGTTAGTTATCCATTGAAAGTTGGAAGCAGATCATCCGCGCTCCGATGAATTTTCGGATTGACCATGAGTGACATGTATCTGGCGAATACAGGCCTCAATAAAATCAGACATGTAGACGTCTTGGGTACAAGAATTTTTGAGTTAAACCCAAACCTCTTTGTACATACTATTGCTTCGCTTCTAGACCGAACGTCGGCGCGTGGGTCGGGCTGCTTCATCGTGTTCAGGGACGTTCACGGCGTGATCCGCGCGCGTGATGAGATTGCCCTGGCGGCCGCCCATGACTCATCGCTGTTGACCACGCCGGATGGGGTGCCGCTTGTTTGGGTCGCTCGCGCGCTCGGTCTCAAGAATGTGGCGCGCGTGTGCGGTCCCGACATGATGCTCAAGGTTTGTCACGCCGGCCTTGACAAAGGCTGGCGCCATTTCCTGTACGGCGGCACTTCGGAAGTCCTCCATGATCTGGAAAGAGCGCTGAAGCGGCTCTTCCCCGATATTCAGATCGTCGGGATCCTGTCGCCCCCTTTCTGTACGCCTATGGTGGCTGAACAGGAACGATTCCTCCAACAGCTTCAAGAGGCGAAACCCGACATCGTCTGGGTAGGGCTCGGTTCACCCAAGCAGGAGATATGGATGGCGCAATATGCGTCGCGGATTCCAAACGCGATCTGCATGGGGGTCGGCGCCGCGTTCGATATTCACGCGGGGCGGATCAAGCGGGCTCCCATTTGGCTGCGCGGTTCGGGATGCGAGTGGATCTACCGCATCACGCAAGAACCCGTCCGCCTGACCAAGCGGTATGCCACGACCGTGCCGCGCTTCCTCATGCTTATCGCGTTGGTGCTACTCCGTCACGCGCTGGTTTTTTTGAGAAACGCGGTGGTGGAAAGCATTCGCCGAAGATTTACTATGGCCAAGCGCCACCATTTGAATAACTAGCTTACAGGTACCAGCATCAATCAAACGAGGCGTCGCTGACACTCGTCGTCCGGACGTGGCGCATCGATGCGGCTCCCGCTCTCCTCGGCCGAAAGGCTCGGCCTTGCTTCGCGCTTTCAATGACAGCGGCGTCCTGTTCGCCCTTTCAATGCCCACGCCGGCTTCCACAGTCTGATCGTCAGTGAGCCGACCGGACGCGTCACCGGTTCGAGCGCCTGCCTTCGGAACTCAAAATCTGGTGGCCG
>CAXTEP010000263.1:0-3287 GCA_964243125.1 uncultured Lichenihabitans sp.
GCAGGCGGTGGAACAGGATGATCTCGTCGACCCGGTTCAGGAACTCCGGCCGGAAATGGCCGCGCACCACGCCCATCACCTGCTCGCGCACGAGCCCCGTGTCCTCGCCCTCCTTCTGGAGAGACAGGAACTCGGACCCGAGATTGCTGGTCATGATGATCAGCACGTTGCGGAAGTCCACCGTGCGGCCCTGCCCGTCGGTGAGCCGCCCGTCGTCGAGCACCTGCAGCAGGACGTTGAACACGTCCGGATGGGCCTTCTCGATCTCGTCGAACAGCACGACCTGGTAGGGCCTGCGCCGCACCGCCTCGGTCAGCGCGCCGCCTTCCTCGTAACCCACGTAGCCGGGCGGAGCTCCGATCAGCCGGGACACGGAGTGCTTCTCCATGTACTCGGACATGTCGATGCGCACCATGGCGGTCTCGTCGTCGAACAGGAAGCTCGCGAGCGCCTTGGTGAGCTCGGTCTTGCCCACGCCCGTCGGCCCCAGGAACATGAACGAGCCGATCGGCCGGTTCGGGTCCTGCAGCCCGGCGCGCGCGCGGCGCACCGCGGTCGAGACGGAGCGGACCGCCTCGGCCTGGCCCACGACGCGGCGGCCGATCGCCTCCTCCATTTTCAGCAGCTTGTCGCGCTCGCCCTGCAGCATCTTGTCGACCGGCACGCCGGTCCAGCGCGATACGATCTGCGCCACGTGGTCGGCCGTCACGGCCTCGGTGACGAGCCGGTCGCTCGACGCGCCCTCGACCTCGACGAGCCGCTTCTCGAGATCCGGGATGACCCCGTAGGTCAGTTCGCCGGCGCGCTGGTACTCGCCCCGGCGCTGCGCCTGGGTCAGTTCGTTGCGGGCCTGCTCGAGCTGCTCCTTGATCCTGGTAGCGCTGCCGAGCTTGTCCTTCTCGGCCTTCCAGCGCACCGTGAGAGCGTCGGACTGCTCCTGCAGATTGTCGAGCTCGCCTTCCAGCTTCTCCAGCCGGTCGCGCGAGGGCTGGTCGGTTTCCTTCTTGAGAGCCTCTTGCTCGATCTTGAGCTGCACGATGCGGCGGTCCAGCTCGTCCAGCGCCTCGGGCTTGCTGTCGACCTGCATGCGCAGCCGCGACCCCGCCTCGTCCACAAGGTCGATGGCCTTGTCGGGCAGGAAGCGGTCCGCGATGTAGCGGTTCGACAGCGTCGCGGCCGCCACGATCGCGGCGTCGGTGATGCGGACGCCGTGGTGCAGCTCGTACTTTTCCTTGAGGCCGCGCAGGATCGACACGGTGTCCTCCACGGTCGGCTCGCTCACGAACACGGGCTGGAAACGCCGCGCCAGCGCCGCGTCCTTCTCGACATGCTTGCGGTACTCGTTGAGCGTGGTGGCGCCGATGCAGTGCAGGTCGCCCCTGGCCAGCGCGGGTTTGAGCAGGTTGGAGGCGTCCATAGCGCCGTCCGCCTTGCCGGCCCCGACAAGGGTGTGCATCTCGTCGATGAACAGGATGATGCCGCCCTCGGCCGCCGTGACCTCGTTGAGCACGCCCTTGAGCCGCTCCTCGAACTCGCCGCGGTATTTCGCACCGGCGATCAGCGCGCCCATGTCGAGGGCCAGAAGCTTCTTGTCTTCGAGGCTTTCGGGCACGTCGCCGTTGACGATGCGCAGCGCCAAGCCCTCGACGATCGCGGTCTTGCCTACGCCCGGCTCGCCGATCAGCACCGGATTGTTCTTGGTGCGGCGCGACAGGACCTGGACCGAACGGCGGATCTCCTCGTCGCGGCCGATCACGGGATCGAGCTTGCCGGCCCGGGCTGCCTCGGTCAGGTCGCGGGCGTATTTCTTGAGCGCGTCGTACTGGTTCTCGGCCGAGGCGGAATCGGCCTTGCGGCCTTTGCGCAGGTCCTCGATGGCGGCATTCAGGGTCTGGGGCGTGACGCCCGCGTCAGTCAGGATGCGGGCCGAATCCGTGCCCTTCTCCATGGCGAGCGCGAGCAGCAGCCGCTCCACGGTGACGAAACTGTCGCCGGCCTTCTGGGCGATCTTCTCGGCCTGATCGAACACGCGCGCCGTAGCCTGGCCGAGGTACACCTGGCCCGCCCCGCCCCCCTGGACCTTGGGCAGCTTGGACAATGCGAGCTCGGTCTGCTTGAGGGCGTCGCGCGAGCGGCCGCCCGCCTTGTCGATCAGGCCGCCCGCCAGGCCCTCGCCGTCGTCGAGCAGGACTTTCAGGACATGTTCGGGCGTGAACTGCTGGTGGCCCTCGCGCAGCGCCAGGGCCTGGGCGGACTGCACGAAGCCCCGCGCCCGCTCGGTGAATTTCTCGAAGTTCATAGTGCCTCCTTTGGTCTCCGCGCCCCGAAGCGACGCGGGCCTTGATCGGGGCCGGTCCCGCTCGGGCGACCAGCTTGGATGCAATGTGGGGAGAACGTCCGGGCAGTTGAAGGGCTGCCCGCGCCCGGTATGATGTTTTTGTGCAACAGTTTTGGCGGGTATCCCGGGCCGGCGCCCAGCCTGTCAGAGCATCGCGGACAGCCGCTTGAGATCGTCGTGGTGGAGCAGAAGCACGTCGCTGGCCTGCGCGAGCTGCCGGGCCGAGCGGGTGAAGGGCGCGTCCGACACGACGGCGGCGCGGTCGCCGTCGTAGAACCCGCGCCCGGCGATCGCCTCCTGCACGGCCTTGTTGCCAACCGGCCGGCCGTGGAACTTGCACTGGATCACGACCCTGGTCCCGTTGCGTTCGGCCAGCAGGTCGGCGCCCTGGTCGCCGGTCGCGGCCGTGGTGCGGACCGCCCAGCCGGCCCGCTCCAGTTCCGCCTGGCACAGCGCCTCGTAGTCCTGCCCCGACGCGACCGCGCCGAGATCGACCGACTGCTGCAGCTCCCCGTAGGCGCGCACGTGGTCGGCGACCCGGCGGTGCACGGCCGCCCGGAGGTCCGAACCCGCCGCGAGCGAGGCGGGATCATGCCCGGCCCCGGCGAGGTCGCGCCGGACCACCCGATCGATGAAGTAATCGACGTGGGCGTGCCACGCCTCGAAGTCGTCGTTGTCGTAGTCGTCGCGCCGGACGAGCTGCCGCCGCCTGATCGACAGCCTGTCCAGGTAGCGGCGCGTGACGGCGTCCACGGCCCGGAAATAGCGCCTGATCCGGGCGCGCCGCCGCCCCCGGGCCACGATCCCGGCCAGGGCCACGGTCGCGACGGCGCACGACAAGGCCCAGAGCGCGACGCGGTGATTCACGGCAGGTCGTAACGCGGACAGGCGTCCTCAGCTGGCCTCGTACCAGCTGCGCCCGTCGCGTTCGATCAGCGCGATCGCGGCC
>CAXTEP010000264.1:0-3225 GCA_964243125.1 uncultured Lichenihabitans sp.
CGGCGCCCAGCATCTTCATGCGGAACACGTTGGGCTTCTGCCGCTCGACGTCGACCGCGCCCATGAACACCACGCAGGGCAGGCCGAAGCGCGCGCAGGCGGTCGCGGTCGCGACCCCGTGCTGGCCCGCGCCGGTTTCGGCGATGATGCGGGTCTTGCCCATGCGGCGGGCCAGCAGGATCTGCCCCAGCACGTTGTTGATCTTGTGGGCGCCCGTGTGGTTCAGGTCCTCGCGCTTGAAATAGATCTTGGCGCCGCCGCAATGGGTGGTGAGCCGCTCGGCGAAGTAGAGCGGGGACGGGCGCCCGACGTAATGGGTGTGCAGGTCGGCGAGTTCCGCCGTGAAGCCGGGATCGTCCCGGTACTGCGCGTAGGCGCGCTCGAGGTCGAGGATCAGCGGCATCAGGGTTTCGGCCACGAAGCGGCCGCCGAACAGCCCGAAGCGGCCGTTCTCGTCCGGGCCGCTGCGGAAGGAATTGGCCGTGTCGAGCTTGCCCATCGAAAACTCCCGAGCCGCGGTGTGAAGGTGGAACCGTCAGTCGCGGCGGGTCGCGGCCACGAAGGACCGGATCAGGCCCGCGTCCTTGACCCCGGGCGCGGTCTCGACGCCGGACGAAACGTCGACGCCCGCGACCCCCGCCAGGCGCACGGCCTGCGCCACGTTGGCCGGCGTCAGCCCTCCGGAAAGCATGAAGGGAACCGGCAGGTCAAGGCCGGCCAGCAGCGTCCAATCGAAAACGTGGCCGTTGCCGCCCGGCAGGGTCGCGTCGGGGGCCGGCTTGGCGTCGAGCAGGAGGCGGTCCGCGGCCGCGGCATGAAGCGCCGCGGCGGGCAGGTCGGCGCGGCTCGCGACGCCCACCGCCTTCATCACGGGCAGGCCGAAGCGCTGCTTCACGTTGCGCACCCGGTCGGGGGTTTCGCGCCCGTGCAGCTGCAGCCAGTCGGGCCGGACTTCTTCGACGATGCCGGCCAGCTCGTCGTTGGAGGCATCCACGGTCAGAGCCACAACCGCGGCCCGGTTCCGCGCCAGGGCGGCGAGCTCACGCGCCCTGTCGAGGGCGACATGACGCGGGCTCTTGGGAAAGAACACGAGCCCGACCATGGCGGCCCCGGCCTCCAGCGCCGCCTCCATCGTGTCCGGGGTCGACAGCCCGCAGATCTTGACCACCGTGGCCGGCATGAGATCCCGCAATCTAGCCAGGGTCACCACGCGAGTTGACGTGGTGACCTTGTGCCGCTGGCCCTTCTCCCGTCCTACGGGAGAGTTGGACCGGAACTCCTCGGCCCGGCCCTCCGCTTATAGGGCAGCGGCGCGGTTCGGCGCAAAGCAATCCCGCCTCAGCGACGCGCCGCGAAGAAATCCCGCAGCAGGGCCGCCGCCTCGGTTTCCCGCAGCCCGCCATAGACGTCGGGGGCATGGTGGCAGGTCGGCTGGCCGAAGAAGCGCGGGCCGTGGTCGACGCCGCCGCCCTTCGGGTCGGGGGCCGCGTAGTACAGGCGGCGGATGCGGGCGAAGGACAGCGCGGCCGCGCACATGGCGCAGGGCTCCAGCGTCACGTAAAGGTCGAGGCCGGCGAGGCGCTGCGACCCCGTGGCCGCGCAGGCCCGGCGGATGACGAGCATCTCGGCATGAGCCGTGGGATCGCTGAGCGCGAGCGTCCGGTTGCCGTCGACTTCCAGGACGACGCCGTCGCGCGCCAGCGCGGCGCCGACCGGCACCTCGCCGCGCGAGGCCGCGGCCCGCGCTTCCGCGAAGGCCCGTGACATCGGATCAGTGTCGGCCCACATAAAAGTCCTCAAGCGCGCCGCAGTTTGTTATCACGGCCCATGACCGACCACAGCACTTCATCGCCCGGCGCGCCCGACGCCGCCCGGGCCGGCAAGGACGAGGCGCGCGTCGCCAAGGTGATGGCGCGGGCGGGCGTGTGCTCGCGGCGCGACGCCGAAGCCTGGATCAGGGCCGGCCGCGTGGCCGTCAACGGGACCGTGATCGGGTCGCCCGCCCTCAACGTGGGCCCGGACGACGCTGTGACGGTGGACGGCTCGCCGATCGGCCGGGCCGAGCGGACCCGCCTGTTCATGTTCCACAAGACCCGGGGGCTCGTCACCACCGAGAAGGACCCGGAAGGCCGCTCCACCATCTTCGACGCCCTGCCGTCGGACCTGCCGCGCGTGGTCACGGTCGGCCGCCTCGACATCAACACCGAAGGGCTGCTGCTGCTGACCAACGACGGCGGCCTCGCCCGCGTGCTGGAACTGCCCGCCACGGGCTGGCTGCGCCGCTACCGCGTGCGCGCCAACGGCTCGATCGACCAGGCCGCGCTCGACGCCCTGGCGGAAGGCGTCACGGTGGACGGGGTCGATTACGCCGGGATCGAGGCCAAGCTCGACCGGCAGCAGGGCGCCAACGTTTGGCTGACCATGGGCCTGCGCGAGGGCAAGAACCGCGAAATCAAGCGTGTGCTCGAGCACCTCGGGCTCGGGGTCAACCGGCTGATCCGGCTGTCCTTCGGCCCGTTCCAGCTGGGCGACCTGCCCGAGGGCGCGGTGGAGGAGGTCAAGCCCCGCGTGCTGCGCGACCAGCTCGGCCCCGCCCTGGCCCGGGAAGCCGGCGTGGACTTCGAGGGGCCCGTCACGGCCGTCGTGGTGACGCGTGAGGTCCGCGACGCCGAGCGGGACGAGCGCGTCCGCAAGCGCGCGAAGGAGACCGCCCCCGAGCGGCCCAGGGACACGCGCGCCGCATCGGCCCCGCGGCCGCACGTGTCGAGCCTGCGCGGCGACCGGGCGGAGGCGGCCGACGGGCCGCGCCGGAAAACCAGCCGCAGCGCCACCGAGGACCGCCGCGGGCGGGCCGTGGCGGTGGAACGGGTCACGACCGTGGGTGCCAAGCCCCGCGACCTCGCGCCGAACCGCAACGCCCGCCGGTTCGAGCGCCTGCGCGGCGAGGAGGAGCGCGCCGCATCCCCGCGCGCCCGGCCCGCGACCTCGCCGCGGGAGGTTGGCGTTGCGGCCGGCCTGCGGCCTCGCCGCCCCCGACCGGACGCCGGAGGCCACCGCGCCGACGACGAGGCATCCCGGTCGCGTATCCCTGGCCGCCCCGCAGCGGACCGTGCGCCCGAGCGCCGGCCGCGTCCCGACACTCGCCCCCCGGTCGACGAGCGAGGCCCGAGACCGGCGCGGTCGCCGCGCGCATCCGCCGACGGCCCGCGCCCGGCGGGCCGCGAC
>CAXTEP010000265.1:0-3203 GCA_964243125.1 uncultured Lichenihabitans sp.
CGCGACCGCCTCCCGCTTGAACTCGGGAGAAAACTCCCGCCTCGTCTTCGCCATTAAACACCTCCACGCCCGTCCGGGCTTAGCAAAGGTGTCCACGCAATCGGGGGACCATCACTTCTCGCCCCGGAAGTCGGCGTCTGCGTTGCGTCCGCCGTCGTTTGTGGGCGGCTCACCGCCGTCCCTTGGCCGGAAGCTCTTCATAGACCCCTCCGCTGTCCACCACGCTGAGCTTCGCTCAGCGTGGCCCCTGGCCAGCTCCGCCCAGGCCTCGATCAGCGTGCCGTCGACCGAGAAGTGGTCGCTTGACAAGAGCCGCTTGACCCGGGGCCGGGCCAGTAATGCCGCCAGGAACTTCGCCGCGATCTCGCCAGCGAGCAGCCGGTCGCGGTTTTCGGAGAAGCTGGAATGGTCGAAGGCCGGATCGTCGACACCGAGCCCGACAAACCACCGAAACAGCAGGTCGTAGTCCAGCCGCTCCATCAGCTGGCGTTCGGACCGGATGCCGTAAAAGGCTTATAGCAGCATCGCGCGAAGCAGCTTCTCTGGCAGGATCGAGCGGCGGCCAATCCCGGCATAAAGCAAGGCGAAGTCGGCGCTCATCGCGACCAGCGCCTCGTTCGCAACATCGCGGATCAAGCGAAGCGGATGATCAGCCCGGACCCGCGCCTCAAGGTCGACATACGAGAAAAGCTCACCCGTCCGCCGATCCGATCCGCGCATCGTCAAAGCTCGCACTCGGGAGCACTGAATCACCCTCAGACCAGAGCCGGTAGGCCCTTCTTCAACAGCCTGTTAGCGGTCCGGCTGCTTGCGCCGGTGGGCCACCAGGGCCATCAGCCGGCGGTCGCGCCAGTCGGACCGCTCGCGCAGCTTGTCGGCGGGCAGACAGGCCCGGCGCTCCGCCTCGATCCGGTGGACGAGCTGAGGTGACCAGGCGGCCGGCCGCGTCCTGGATTGGGCGATGCGGTGGTACAATGGCCCGAGGCGGACCGCGTAGTCCGCGATGCCGCCCGCCGCGTTCAGGTCGATGGTTTCGAACGGTCCCATGAAGGACCAGCGGAGCCCGAGCCCGTCCGCCACCGTGCGGTCGATGTCGGCCGCGCTGGCGACGCCTTCGTCGAACAGGGCCCAGGCCTCGTTGAGCAGGGCGCCCTGCAGGCGGTTCAGCACGAAGCCATCGACCTCGCGGTTGACCACGACCGGCACCTGCCCGAGCGTCTCCAGCGCGGTTCTCAGCCAGGGCACGACCGCCGGGTCCGTCCACGGCGCGGCCACCAGCTCCACGAGCGGGACAAGGTGCGGCGGGTTGACGGGGTGCACGACCAGGAAGCGCGACCGGTTCGGTGCCTCCGCCGTGAACCGCGACGCCGGAATGCCGGAACTGGAACTCCCGCAAACGGCGTCCGGCCGCATGGCGGCCCCGATCTCGCGGCTGACGTCCCGCTTGGCTTCAACGCTTTCGAACACGGATTCCTGGATGTAGTCCGCCTCACCCACCGCCGCGGCCAGCGTGGCGACGACCGTGAGGCGGCCCGCGATGGCCTCCACGTCCTGCACGAGGCCGTGCTCGGCCATGTCGGACAGGCTCGCGCGCATGCGGGCGGGCGCGCCCCGACGGATCTCCGGGTCCGCGTCGAACAGGCCGACCGCCAAGCCGGCCCGCGCGAAGACGATCGCCCAGCCGAGCCCGACGAGACCGCCGCCGACCACGGCGACCCGGCGCAGGGGCGCATCCATCACGCTGTCCCGATCCCGCCGGCGCTCGCGGCAGTGCGGCCGCCGAAGCGGCGCACGCGGATATCGGCCTGTTCGGCATGGCCCGCGAAACCTTCCAGCCGGCAAAGCCGACCGCAAACCTCGCCCACCAGCGCGCTCGCCGTGTCGGTGGTGACCCGCTGGTAGGTGCAGGTCTTGAGGAACTTGCCGACCCAGAGCCCGCCCGTGTAGCGCGCGGCCTTTCGGGTCGGCAGGGTGTGATTGGTGCCGATCACCTTGTCGCCGAACGCGACGTTCGTGCGGGACCCGAGGAACAGGGCGCCGTAATTGGTCATGTTGGCGAGGAAGTAGTCGGGATTGCGGGTCATCACCTGGACGTGTTCAGACGCGATACGGTCGGCTTCCCGCACCATCTCCTCGTCGCCGTCGCAGACGATCACCTCGCCGTGGTCCGCCCAGGAGCGCCCGGCGAAGTCCGCGGTCGGCAGCACCGTCAGCTGCCGCTCCACCTCCGCCATCGTGTCGCGCGCGAGCTTCTCCGAGGTGGTCAGGAGAATGGCTGGCGAGTTGACGCCGTGCTCGGCCTGCCCGAGCAGGTCGGCGGCGCAGATCTCGCCGTCGACGCTGTCGTCGGCGATCACCAGCGTTTCGGTCGGGCCGGCGAAAAGGTCGATGCCGACGCGGCCGTAGAGCTGGCGCTTGGCTTCGGCCACGAAGGCGTTGCCGGGGCCGACCAGCATGTCGACCGGCGCGATCGTCTCGGTTCCGAGCGCCATGGCCGCGATGGCCTGGACGCCGCCCAGGCAGTAGATCTCGTCGGCGCCGCCCAGGTGCATGGCGGCCACGATGGCCGGGTGCGGGCCGCCCCGGAACGGCGGCGCGCAGGCGACGATGCGTTTCACGCCCGCGACCTTCGCGGTCACCACGCTCATGTGGGACGAGGCCACCATGGGGTATTTGCCGCCCGGCACGTAGCACCCCACGGCGCTGATCGGGATGTTCTTGTGGCCGAGCACGACGCCCGGCAGCGTTTCCACCTCGAGGTCGCGGATCGCCGCCCGTTGCGCCCGGGCGAAGTTGCGGACCTGGGCCTGGGCGAAGCGGATGTCGTCCAGGTCGGACGCGGACACCGCGGACAGCGCCGCCTCGATGTCGGCGTCGGACAAGCGGAACCGGGCGGGCGACCACTGGTCGAACCGTTCGGACAGCGCCCGGACGGCCTCGTCGCCGCGGGCCTCGACGTCGCCCAGGATGGTCTCCACGGTGGCGCGGGTCTTGGCGTCGGTCGCGGCCGCCGCGTCGGCCTCCTGGCCGCGTTTCAGGTACCGGGCCATCTGCTCGTCCTCATCATCAGGGGGTACGGTCGTCCTCGACGGCTCCGCCGGATTGCGAACCGTCCGGGCGCGCCCAGCGACGCTCGAAGTCCCAGACCTCCTCGAAGCCGATCAGGCGGTTGAAGGCCGCGAAGCTGAACAAGGGGACATCCG
>CAXTEP010000266.1:0-1499 GCA_964243125.1 uncultured Lichenihabitans sp.
GGCGGCACCATGGCGATGCTGCACGGCCGCGTGTTCGAGAAGGCCGGCATCCACAGCTCGACCGTGTTCGGCACCTTCGCGCCCGAGTTCGCGGCCTCCATCCCGGGCGCCGACCAGGATCCGCGCTTCTGGGCCTCGGGCGTGTCGCTCATCGCCCACCCCTGGAACCCGCAGGTGCCGACCGTGCACCTGAACACCCGCTTCGTGGTGACCTCGAATGCATGGTTCGGCGGCGGCGCCGACCTGACGCCCGTGCTGGACCGGCGTCGCGGGCAGGACGACCCGGACGCGCAGGCCTTCCACGCCGCCATGCGGACTGCCTGCGCGGCGCATGCGGCGGTGGCGCCCTACGACCGCTTCAAGGCGTGGTGCGACGAGTACTTCCACCTCAAGCACCGCGACGAGCCACGCGGCATCGGCGGCCTCTTCTTCGACTACCTGTCGGCCGACGCGTTCGAGGCGCATTTCGCCTTCGTGCGCGCCGTCGGGACCGCGTTTCTCGACATCTATCCGACGATCGTGCGGCGCAACGCCGGCGCGGCCGCGAGCCCGGCCGACGTCCGGGAGCAGTTGGCGCGGCGCGGCCGTTACGTCGAGTTCAACCTCCTGCACGACCGGGGCACGATCTTCGGGCTGAAGACGGGCGGCAACGTCGAGTCGATCCTGTCGTCGCTGCCGCCCCGCGCCGCATGGCCGTGAGGCTTCGCCAGGATGCGGACCGGGCCGAAGCTGTGGTATGGCCTTGCCGAGGGGCGCACCGGCACGGTCGCGCCGCCTCGCAACGGAGACCTTCGATGAGCTTCAACAAGGGCGACATCGTCCAACTCAAGGCCGGTGGACCGGCCATGGTGGTCACGGGCACAACCGGCGACGCCGTCGAGGTCCTCTGGTACGGCGAGGCCAGCGACGAGATCAAGACCGGTTCCGTGCCGAGCTTCTGCCTGGTGGAAGCCGAGATCGAGGAAGTCGACGACGAGATCACGCTGGGCCACTGACGCGCGCGGGATCATCGTCGCTGGACGGACGTTTCCCGGTGGCGGCGCGTTCAGGGTCGGACGGCTGCGAGACGCCGAAATGGAGAAAACGTTGATGGTGACGATGAAACGGACGGTCGCGGCCGCCGCGATGGGACTCGCGCTGGCCGCCGCGACGGGCGCGATGGCGGCCGACACGCACGTGCGGGGTACGGTCACCGACGTTTCGGGGTCGGCCGTGACGGTCAAGACGCGTGAGGGCAAGACCGTAACGCTCACCCTGGGCGACAGCTGGAAGATCGGCGGCGTCGCCAAGGCGTCGCTCGCCGACATCAAGCCCGGCGCCTTCATCGGCACCGCCAACGCGGCCGGGCCGACGGGCGCCAAGGCTTTGGAAGTGGTCGTTTTCCCCGAAGCCATGCGCGGCGCCGGCGAGGGCGACTACGGGTGGGACCTGCAGCCCAACAGTTCCATGACCAACGCCACGGTGAGCAATCCCGTGCAGGGCGTGGACGGGCAGACCGT
>CAXTEP010000266.1:1599-3176 GCA_964243125.1 uncultured Lichenihabitans sp.
GCGGTAGATGCTCGTCCCCTTGTTCCGCAGCGCGTTTCCAGGGACATGAAGACGACTCACTCCGGCCACAAACCTCATGCCATTCGCCAGTTTGATCGCACGACCCGCAGGGCGCGATGACGGCAACAGTCTCCCGTCGCTGAAGCGGAAGCATCGCCGACACGGCATTCTATCCATGAGACCGCCGCGGACGAGAGCGGGCAAACTTCGGGCCTGCTATTGGGTTGTCACGCTCTTGGCCGCGATATCAGTCTAGCAAAACGTCTGGGGGCACAATGTGTGGGCGGCTCGGAAACCTATGTTACAGTCAGATATACCGTCCCAACCGTTGATATCGCCGAAACTTCGGATCATTGGAGTTGTTGCGATAACCGGGAATGGTCTTTCCGTAACAACTCGCATTTGACTGGTAAACTGAAAACCACGGGACCCAACTTTTGTTGCATTGACCGGCTGGAAATTTGTACCAACAATGCCAGTAGCCGATGTGAAGTTTACCGCGTAAGTTCGCTCAAAGAGGCTTATGCTGGTTATTGGCCCATCATCTCCCACATTTGGCTCGGTGTACCGGGATGCAAAACATGATCCCACGTTCCAACCATTTGCAGTGCAGGTTTGATTAGCCTCAACTATGCAGAAAGTGCCAATCCACTCAACGTGCTGAGCCAACGCCGCTGGTGTGCTAACCAAAGTTGCTATCAGTGCTGCCGATAATCGACGCATGAACAATCTCCCTTGTCAAATAAGACCAGCAGGTTGCTCCGAAATATTCATCGAGTGAAGAAGCTCCTGCAAAACCAAAGCTATGTCCTTCCTCCCGCGGTGTCAAACGGCGTTGACTGCTGGTCTTGGCACGACCGCCCGCCTCGTTGAACAGCCTGTTACCGGGGCGTGCTCGCCGCCGACGCCAAACCATCCAGTTCTCGGCGGCGATATCCTCGCCGTGATGGCAGAAACGACAGGCCCACGTACTCCAACGACAAACCTGCCGACTCGCCAGCCTTTCCCCCAACGAGAACGCTGCAAACAGGATCACAAACTTCTCGGGCCCGCGAGCTGTCACGACCTAAAGTCGCGAGGCGGCGCAGTTCAAGCGCGACGGTGTGCAGATCCGGGAGATCGCAATCGGCGACGCCCCCGTCGCTTTTAAAGCCTGCCGCAGTTCCGTTCGGCTTCAAGCTTTGCAATTTCACCCGTCTCGGCTAGTGACACGCGGCGGCCGGCCGGTTCTCCCGAACCTGCCGGCCCATTCTTGTCCGGGTGCGGTCGCAGGGGGCGCCCGGCGCGGTTTCGGCCGGCCGGACGCGCGGCCGTGGCCGCCGTCTTGGGGGCACCATGCCGAAACGCAGCGACATTTCCACGGTCATGATCATCGGGGCGGGCCCCATCGTGATCGGCCAGGCCTGCGAGTTCGACTATTCGGGGACCCAGGCCTGCAAGGCCCTGCGGGAGGAGGGCTACCGGATCGTTCTGGTCAATTCCAACCCCGCCACCATCATGACCGATCCCGACATGGCGGACCGGACCTACGTGGAGCCGATCACCCCCGAGATCGTGGCCCAGATCATCGCGGCCGA
>CAXTEP010000267.1:0-3143 GCA_964243125.1 uncultured Lichenihabitans sp.
GCAGCCGGTGCAGCGTGTCCTTGAACAGCCCCGCGTCCTTCCTGGTGTATGACCGAAGCGGTTTGTCGCCGCAGACTTCCGCGAAGAGACGCAAGGTCGCGCCGGCCTGTGCGGCGGACTGCCGTTCCCAGGCGCCTGTCGTGACCTGATTGTCCAGGAACACGGGCCCGACCACGGACAGCACCGGTTCGGGCGGTGCCGCCGGTGCGGTTGGATCGATGTCCTCCAGCACGGGTTCGCCTGCGCGCGCGGTCGGCTGTTCCATGACGGCAGTGGGATGGCTGCCGGCTGCCGCCTCAGCGTCCAGCTTGAGCTTGAGGAGCTTGTCCTTGGGCTCGTAGTTGAAGTCGCCGGCGTACCGCGCCTGCAATGCCTCGGCGAGGTCGACGCCGGCGCGCAGCATGACTTGGCGGGCCAGGTTCCAGTCCTCGGGCGTGAGCTGGTCGAGGGGCACGTGGTTCTTCCGCAGCATGCCCTCCGTGACGATCTGGGCATCGTGCAGGCGGTTGGTGGCCAGGGCCTTGCGGGTCTCGGCCGCGAGGTCGGCGTAGTAGGCGCCGCGGGCCTTGACCTCATCGTCGTCGATCAGCCGTCCCCGGAGGCGCAGGGCGTTCTCCCGCGTCAGGACCGTGTCGTAGAAGTCCTGGACGAGGCGGGCGAGTTCGGTCTCGGTCAGCATGGGCGCGGCGCGGAGGGCGGTGAAAAGCTGTTCGGAGGCCACGTATAGCCGAAGGGCGGCGAGCTTGGCAGGGCGTGCCTCGGCGGTGCCCAAGCCCAGGGTCAATTCCCGTCGACCGATACGACGGCGCAGGTCGGTCGGCACCGCGCGCCGGAAGTGCAGCCGGCTACCGCGGCGGATCACGCAAGGGTTGGCCTGGCCCACACTGCACCTTCGCCCGCGAGGGCTTTTGTAGCAGCGGTTTGTAGCAAAATGCCCAACTCCGCTGAGGCGGATGGGCAAGAACGCAATGAAATCAATAGCTTAAGTATAAGTCTGGCTGGGGGACCTGGATTCGAACCAAGATTGACGGAGTCAGAGTCCGCTGTTCTACCGTTGAACTATCCCCCAACAACCGGGACGCTTCGGCCGCGACCGGTTTGAACGGCGGGACCGGCCCGTCGTTCGGGGCTTAGTAAAGCCGATGGGGCGGGTTTGGCAAGGGTTTGGGAGCGGCGCGCGGCGGTCGTCGAGCTTGGGGCCGGGGAGCGCGAGGGTTCCCGCGCCGGATGGGCGATGCGAAAGCGGGACGCGCGGGCCGGGCGCTTGAAGCCGCCGCGGATCGGCTTACTCTCAGGCGCCCACCACCATGGAGGCTCGATGAGCGCGTGTGATCAGTCTGAGGCCCCGGCGCAGGGTCGGCGCGACCTCGCGGCCGTGCACCCGTTCCCGCGCCGGGACGCGGTTCCGGCCGGCCCGGAGGGCGCCAGGCCCGGATCCGTGGTCTCGTTCGACCGGGGCGAGTTGCGCACCATCCTCAACCTCTATGGCCGGCGCGTCGCCGAAGGCGAGTGGCGCGATTATGCCATCGCGTTCACGGCCACCCGCGCGGTGTTCAGCATCTACCGCCGGGCCTCCGAGGTGCCGCTGTACCGGATCGAGAAGGATCCGGGCCTCGCGCGTCGGCAGGGCGCCTTCGCGGTGGTGACCGCCACGGGCCTGATCCTCAAGCGGGGCCCGGACCTCGCCCGCGTGCTGCAGGTGCTCGAAAAGAAGCCGCGGCTGGTGGTCGTCTAGCCCCGCCCTGCCTGCACGAACGAGGGTGCGCCCATGAGCCACGACCCCCCGGCCGGTTCGCGACCCGTGGCGCTGATCGGCGCGCCCGTGCAGGCCGGCACGCACGCGAAGGGCTGCCTCATGGGTCCGGCGGCCCTGCGGGTCGCGGGCCTGGCCGAGCAGTTGCGGGATCTCGGCCACGCCGTGGAGGACCGGGGCGACCTGGCCGTACCCACCGCGGGGGTCGGGGCCGGAGCGGCGCCGCCCGCCAAGGGCGCCCGCAACTGGGACGAGGTGGCGGCCTGGACGCAGGAGCTGAGCGCGGCGGTGCGCGGTTGCCTGGCGGAGGGAGCCTGCCCGGTGATCCTGGGCGGCGATCACAGCCTGTCGATCGGCACCGTGAATGGCGTGGCCCGCCATTGCCGGGACGCGGGCCGGCGCCCCTTCGTGCTATGGCTCGACGCCCACGCGGACTTCAACACGCCCCACACCTCGCCGTCGGGCAACCTGCACGGCATGCCGGTCGCGGCCTTCTGCGGCGAGCCGGGGCTGGAAGGGCTGTTCGGCCCCGAGCCCCGCGTTGCCGTGGCCCCGGGCGACGTGCACCTGTTCGGCATCCGCTCGATTGATCCGGGCGAGCGGGCGCTGGTGCGCGAGCGCGGCATCGACGTGGTGGACATGCGGGTGATCGACGAGAACGGCGTGGCGGCGCCGCTCAAGCGCATCCTCGACCGCGTGGCGGCCGCGGACGGGTTCCTGCACGTGAGCCTGGACGTGGACTTTCTCGATCCCGCCATCGCGCCGGGGGTCGGCACGGCGGTGCCGGGCGGCGCCACCTACCGCGAGGCCCATCTGGTCCTGGAGATGCTGCACGAGTCGGGGCTGGTGGGGTCGGTCGACCTCGTCGAGCTGAACCCGTTCTTCGACGAGCGCGGCCGCACGGCGCTGCTGATGACCGACCTCGTGGCGAGCCTGTTCGGCCGCAAGGTGTTCGACCGGCGGACCGCCGCGGCGCGCCCCTGACCCGCGCGGCCCGGTGGGCCGCGGGGTAAATTGTTCAGGAATCCTCACCATGATGTCGGGCGACGTGCCGGGCCGCCGGGGCCCGTGACACGCGCGCGCCCTGAGGATCGTGACCGCATGTTCGGCAAACGCGCCATTCCCGTCGCAGCGGCGCCGAGCCCGCCCAAGCAGCCGGTGCTGGACGCGGAGCCGAGCCGGGCCCCGTCGTCGGGGTCCCGCTCCCCTCAGGTCCCCGCCGCACCCCCCGAGAATGCCCGTTCCGGCGAATACTACCAGACCAAGGGCGCCATCTTCGGGGCGCTGATCGAGGCGATCGACCTCGCCCAGCTGAGCAAGCTCGAACCCGACAGCGCGCGCGAGGAGATCCGCGACATCGTCAACGAGATCATCTCGATCAAGAACGTCG
>CAXTEP010000268.1:0-3127 GCA_964243125.1 uncultured Lichenihabitans sp.
CTGCGCGGCGCCGGGCAGGAGGAGGTCGGCCGCGCCCTGTTCGGCGCCGTGCCGCACGGGGGCGCCATCCTGGTCGATGGGCACCCGCCTGACGTGTCGTCGCCGCGCGCGGCCCTGCGCTCCGGCATCGGGCTCGTGGCGCGCGACCGGACCGAGGAGTCCATCGCGCCCGCCCTGTCGATCCGCGAGAACACCTACCTCAACCCGTCCGCCACGGGGCGCGGGCTCATGTCCCTGCTGTCGCCCCGGGCCGAGTCCCGGCGCGCCGTGGCGCTCGGCGGCACGGTCGGGCTGCGCCCCAACGATCCCGATCTCGCCATCGAGGGCCTGTCGGGCGGCAACCAGCAGAAGGTGGTGGTCGGGCGCTGGCTGGCGACCGGCCGGCGCCTGCTCGTGGCCGAGGACCCGACCGCCGGCGTCGACGTGGGCGCCAAGGCCGAGATCTACCGCCTGATCGCGCGGGCGCTCGACCAGGGGCTCGCGGTCGTGGTGGTGTCCACCGACTTCGAGGAGGTGGCCCATATCTGCCACCGCGCGCTGGTGTTCAATCGCGGCCGGATCATCGCCGAACTCGAGGGCGATGCGCTGACCACGGAAGCCGTGATCACCGCGGCGTCGGCCTCCGAAGCCGCCTGAGGCGGGCGCGGCCCGGAAAGGACAGGATGTCGACCAACTCGATCAAGTCCGACGCGCTGGAGCCGACCCGGGCCGAACTGGCCCGGCTCACGGCCGGCGAGCGCCTGGCCCGCCGCCTGCCGGTGTTCGGACTGCCGGTGCTGGCCGTGGCCCTGATCGTCCTGTTCTCGGTCCTGCTGCCGCAAACCTTCCCGACCGTGCTGAACCTCCGCTCGATCATCGCCGACAAGGCCATCATCGCGCTGCTGTCGCTGGCCGCCATGATCCCCATGGTGACGGGCAAGATCGACCTGACGGTCGGCTACGGCATCGTGCTGTGGCACATCCTGGCCATCACGCTGCAAACCTTCTACGGCCTGCCCTGGCCGGTTGCGGTGGTGCTCGTCCTGCTGGCGGGCCTCGTGGTCGGGCTGGTCAACGGTCTGCTGGTCGAGGTCGCCCGCATCGACAGCTTCATCGCCACGCTCGGCACCGGCACGGTGCTCTACGCGCTGGCGCTGTGGCACACCAACGGCCGGCAGGTGGTGGCCGTGCTGCCGGAGGGCTTCCTGGCCCTCAACGGCACGCGCGTGCTCGGCCTGCCGATCACCGGAACCTACGTGCTGGGGCTGGCCGTGGTGCTCTGGTTCGTGCTCGAATACCTGCCGATCGGCCGCTACATGTACGCGATCGGCGCCAACCCGAAGGCCGCGGCGCTCAACGGCATTCCGGTCGAGCGCTACACCATGCTGGCGTTCGGCCTGTCGGGCCTGCTCACCGCGGGAGCGGGCGTGCTGCTCGCCTCCAAGCTCCGCATCGGCCAGGCGAGCGTCGGCCTCGAATTCCTGCTTCCGGCCCTGGTCGGCGCCTTCCTGGGCTCCACCACGATCAAGCCGGGCCGCGTCAACGTGTGGGGCACGCTGATCGGCGTGGTGATCCTGGCGACAGGCATCTCGGGAATCCAGCAGTTCGGCGGCTCGTTCTGGGTCGAGCCGCTGTTCAACGGCCTGACCCTGCTCGTCGCCATCGGGATCGCGGGCTACGCGCAGCGCCGGCGGACGTCGGGTCGGAGCAAACCGCTGCCGACGAGCCGCGGCAAGGCGGCCTGACGAAGAGGGAAGGACACACCATGGAACGGATGCTTTTGAGCGGCGGTGCCCTGCTGGCGCTGCTGATCGCGACGGGAGCGCGGGCCGACGAGTTGGCGGACGCCAAGGCGCGGGTCGCGGCCGCCACCCAGAAGGCCGGCCGGTGGGACGGTCCCACGACGGGCCCGAAGATCGCGCCGGGCAAGACGATCATCTACATCGCGGGCGACATGCGCAACGGCGGCACCGAAGGCGTGTCGCGCGGCGTGGAGGAGGCCGCCAAGGCGGCCGGCTGGACGCTCCGCATCCTGGACGGCCGGGGCGAGATTTCGAGCCGCACCGCGGCGCTCAACCAGGCGGTCGCGCTGAAGCCCGACGGCGTGGTAGTGGGCGGGTTCGACGCGCTCGAACAGAACGCGTCGCTCGCCAGCCTCAAGGAGGCCGGCATCCCGTTCGTGGGCTGGCACGCCACCGTCGAGCCCGGCCCGGACGCCAAGACGGGCATGTTCGCCAACGTGAACACCCGCATCGTTGACGTGGCCCAGACCGCCGCCGACCTCGCGATCGTCGACTCGAACGGCAAGGCCGGCGTCGTGATCTTCGGCGACTCGAACTACGAGATGGCGATCGGCAAGGCCCGCATGATGGAGGCCGCCATGAAGAAATGCGCGGGCTGCACGGTGTTGACCCTCGAGGATTCGCCGATGACGGAAGCCTCGACCCGCATGCCTCAGCTCACCACCTCGCTGCTGCAGCGCTACGGCGACAAGTGGACCTATTCGCTGGCCGTGAACGACCTTTACTACGACTTCATGGGGCCGTCGCTCAGCGCGGTCGGCAAGGACGGCACGGACGCGCCCCATAACATCTCGGCCGGTGACGGCTCCGAATCGGCGTTCCAGCGGATTCGCGGCAAGCAGAACCAGGTCGCCACCGTGCCCGAGCCGCTGCAGGAACAGGGCTGGCAGTTGATCGACGAGCTGAACCGCGCCTTCGCGGGGCAGCCCTGGTCGGGCTACGTGTCGGGCATCCACCTCGTGACGGCCGACAACATCGCCTACGACGGCGGCCCCAAGAACATCTTCGATCCGGACAACCATTATCGCGACCAGTACCGGACCATCTGGGGCGTGAAGTAGCGCGAACACGGTCCGGGGATCAGGAGACATCGATCCGGTACCCGGGGCCGTGAGCGCGTTTGCTCGCGCTCACGGCCCCGGGTCGGCGAAGTGGTTTCCACGCTCGCCGACCGATATGTCCGAAAGAACACCGTTCCGAAGCAGGTTGCTGGCGCGGGCGACTGCCCGGCGAACGGTCGTCGAGCACCCTGAAAACAATGTCCGCCAGCAGGGCCGGGGCGAATGGTCGACCAAGGCTCGCCGTCAAACGGCCTCGGCCAGGATTTCCGGCGCAAGCACGATGTC
>CAXTEP010000269.1:0-3073 GCA_964243125.1 uncultured Lichenihabitans sp.
GAGGACTGGATCTTCGTGCCCCATTCGGTGATGCCGACGTTGATCTCCTGCACGACCTGGCAGCCGGGGCAGTTCTTCTTGAGCTCGTCGCGGATGCCGGCCACGAGCGGCGCCGTCGGCAGCACCTCCTCGGATTTGACGACGATGATGCGCGCCTTGCCGTTCGAATGCACCGCCGCCCAGTCGGCCAGCACGCCGCCCATGTCCTTGTAGTAGTTGAGCGCCAGGCTGCCGGCGAGCAGGGGATCGGGTTTTTGCGACACGTCGTAGTACACCGACGTGAACGTCTTGATCCCGGCGTCGGCCGCCTTCTTGATCTGCGGCTCGACGACGGCCGGATTGATGCCCGCGATCAGGTCGATGATGTCGAACTTGTTCGAGATCGCGTAATCGAAGCCCTGCACCCACTGGCTCGGCTGTCCCTGGTTCTGCCAGGGCCTGACCTCCAGCCCGATCTCCTTGCCGACCTCCACCTCGCCGTTGATGAGGCCGGTGACGAAGGGATTGGCGCTGGTGTTGGGAATGGACAGCATCTTCTTGCCGGCCGCGCAGTCCCGGATGTTGAAGGCCGGTCCCGGCGCCTCGAAGACCGGCGTTTTCCGGTGCATGTCCACGACCTGCTGTGCGGCCGCGAGACCGCTGGCCGCGTCGTCGGCATCGGCGGGTCCTGGAATGAGCGCGGCGCAGCCCAGACCCAGGAGAACGAGCAAACTACGAGCGAGGTGTCGCATGGGTCGGACCAGATCTCACGGCAGGCAACAGGCTCATGCGCATCGCCTCGACGAGGCCTGCGGTCCCTCGGCGGGCGCCCCGGGAAGCCGACGGCGCGGCGCCCCTTTGAATGCGCATTCATGCAGACCTGCCCTTGGTCTGTCAACCGTCTGCGCCGGCTTCGTTTTCGGGAGCCCGGCCGCACGACGCTACGGTACGGCCGTCGAGGTGTCGGCCGGAAACTCAGAGCCCGCTTCGACCCCGGCCGCGAAGCAGATTCGCCCCCTGACGGACGACGGGTCCCGTGTCCACGCCCCGCCCGCTGCCATCCTCCCGGCCGACCACGAACCGCCGTTCGCCAGCCGTGGCGGTGGGATTTCGCTGGTGGCCGCCAACCGTGGTGTTGACCGGACATTCGGCGCCGATCTTTGTCCCGTCGGCTGCGTGGTTCTGTGCCTCGACGCCGGAGGGGCTCGTGTCGCCCCGGCTTTGACCAGTGCGACCGGAGCGCCGTGGGTCCGCCTCAAACTTCGTCCGCAGGAACGTCGATGATGCTCCTGCGGCCGGGGCGGCGCCCCGTGCCGGCCCGGCCGAGCGCACTGGTCAAAGCCGGGGCGGCAGGCTATCGTTTTATCCGATGACTCTCGGCCCGTCAGGTTCGGGGGGTTCGAAGCGCGGACTCGGCTCTTGATTCGGCTCTGCCCGCAGCACCAGAAACCCGAAGCGCGGATCGTGACGTCGCTTTCGGGACATCAGGCGCCCGCCAATGGGTCCCGTGCGCTTCGCGGTGCGAGCCGGCCCGGCGAGGCCGGAGCGGGCGCGGGCGTGTGACCACCCAGGCCCGCGCGCGGTTCAGTCAGCTCGTCCTTCCCCGCCTCGACGAGGGTTATCGGCTCGCGCGCTGGCTCACCGGCAATGCGGCCGATGCCGAGGACGTGATGCAGGAAGCCTGCCTGCGGGCCTTCCGGGCCATCGAGTCCTTCGCGGAAGGCAATGCGCGGGCGTGGTTCCTCACCATCGTGCGCAACACCGGCTATTCCTGGCTGCAGCGGCACCGGCCGCGCGCCGTCATCTTCAGCGAGGACCTGGAGCCCGCGGCCCGCACCGCCCTCGACACGGGCGACGCGACCGCGGCGGCGCCCGAAACGCCCGAAACCGCCCTGATGGCCAAGCAGGAAGCCGGGCAGCTGGCGCGCGCCCTCGACACCCTGCCGGTCGCGGCCCGCGAAACGCTCGTGCTGCGCGAATACCACGGCCTCAGCTACCGGGAGATCGCCGAGGTGTGCGGCGTGCCGGTCGGTACCGTGATGTCGCGCCTGGCGCGGGCCCGGCAGCAGCTGATCACGACCATGGAAGGATCGCGGCTATAATCGACGACGAGACCATGCTGCTGCTGAACGCCTACCGCGACGGCGAACTGCCGCCGCGCGACGCGCTCGACATGGAGCGACGGCTCGCCGCCGACCCGCAGCTGCGCGCGGTGGTGGATCGGCTGGGGCGGGTGTCGGAAGCGGTTCGCGAAACCTTCGCGGCTGTTCCGACGCCCCCGGGGCTGCGGGCCCGTGTGATCCGGGAGGTCGGCGTCGCGGCCGCGGTGCCCCGGCGCGACCGGCGCCCGCTCGCGGCGGCGCTGCTGGTCGGCCTGTCGGTCGGCGGACTGGCCGGCAACGGCGCCGTTTACTTCGGCACGGCCCCGGACCGCGGCGCCACCGCCGAGGCCGTGCTGGCCGCGCACCTGCGCGGCCTCGCGGCGCCGCAGCCCTTCGACATCGCCTCCTCCAGCCGGCACGTCGTCAAGCCCTGGTTCAACGGCCGGACCCCGGTGGCCCCGGCGGCCCCCGACCTCGCCGACCACGCTTTCCCGCTCGCGGGCGGGCGGATCGACATCGTCGGCGGGACGCCCGTGCCGACGCTGGTCTACCGTCGCGACCAGCACGTGATCAGCGTGACCATCGTTCCCGGAACCGGCGGCGCGACCGACGGCGAGGAGCGCCGCGACGGATCGACGATCGAGCGCTGGATCGCGGGCGACCTGACCTACTGGGCCGTTTCGGACCTCAACGCCCGCGACCTGCGCGGCTTCGTGGACCTGTTCCGCGCCCGCGTCGCGCAGGAACGCTAGCCGGCTGTTGAAGAAGGTTTCCGAACCGCTTTGAGGACGGCTTCGTCGCCATTGTGGTCCTCTAACTCGATCTGGAGGGAGCCGTCGTCCTGGAGTTCGGCGGAGCCTGCGCCAGAGACCTCGTCCATCTCGTCGCAACCCTGCCAAGTAAAGCCGATCTCGTTGGGACCGTAGTCGACGTCGAGATTGGCTTGCAGGGCGCCGAAGGCGATCTCACCATCGCCTTGTGGCTGATCTAGG
>CAXTEP010000270.1:0-3057 GCA_964243125.1 uncultured Lichenihabitans sp.
TCGGTCCGTTCAGATGGTCGTCACGCCGAGCTGCTTGAGCAGGCCCAAGTTGTCGAGCAGGGCCCAATGCTCGACCAGCACACCGTCGCGGAACGCGAACAGATCGAGCACCGCTATGTCGATCGGCTTGCCGCTGGCCGGAAGACCCATGAGGACGCCGCCGTGAGTTCCCTTCACGCGCAGGCGGACCAGCACCTTGTCGCCTTCGGCAATCACGTCCTCGATCGGCAGTTGCATGTCCGGTATCCCGGGATGCAAGGCGTCCGCCAGCTGCTTGACGCCTTCAGGACCCTTGACCTGGAACGGCAGACCAGGATCGTGGCGCACGAACTCGGGCGCGATGTGGCTGCGCCACCAGGCCTCGTCGCGGTCGAGAAAGGCGCGGAAGTAATCGCGGGCCAGTTGCTTGTTGTCAGCAGTGGTCATGGTGTGTCCTCGATTGACGGAACTTGTTCCTGTTGCCGGATCAAAGGCGCGCCGCTCAGGCGATGTAGGGTGCCGTGTTCCTGAAGGCCGGCCGATCCTCGGTCTGGTCACGCAACGCCTGAAGCCGCGGGATCGGCTCGGCCCAGGTGGCGTCGGCGAAGCGGAGCTTCAGATAGTCGACCGCGACGATGGCGGTGATCACCGCGATGTCGGGCGTGCCGCCACGATAGGTCGGCGGATCGCTTTCAAGCGGGCGAAAGCCGGTGATGATCGTGCGCCGGCGTTTGAGACCGACGCGGGTTTCGCCCCAGTTCGGATCCATCTGCATGACGCCGGTGACGATGTTCGCCATGGCGTCGATCACGCCCATGGCGCGGCCCGTCTGAGACACGATGCGGTCGAGGTCGCCGTCGAGAAGAGACGGCGCCGGCACCTTCTTCTCGAGCCAGAGCAGGATCAGCAGGCTCTCCGTCAGGGGCAACCCGCTGTCGGCCTGGAGCGTCGGTACGCGCGACGCGGGATTAAGCACGAGCAGATTCTCGGGATCAGCCCAGGGATTGACGATCTCGGTCGGAGACAGATCGAAGCCCTTTTCGGCCAGCGCGATCCGGGCAATGCGGGCATAGGGCGAGGTGGTGTTCGTGAGAATGCGCATCAAGCCGCCTCGGCAACCGCACTGTATCCGAAGCGCGGGAAATGAACATGCACGGTTCCGACCCTCTCGTGTTCGTGGCGGATCACGATCTCGACAGGATCTGCGGCCACCAGCTGGCCACGGATGGGATCGTTGGCATCATCGGTGCGCACGGACACCCATTCGCCGCTCTTCAGCCCAGACGGGTCATCCGACATCACACCTCGCACGGGCTCGGGCTCGGCCTGGCGGGCGATCGCCAGCGCCTCGTCAGCCTCCAGGGCGGTGCGACGGCCGTGGCCGATCGCCGCGATACGGTCCATCCATGCGATCAGCGGTCGGAACGGCAGCAGAGCTTCGGCTTCCGCGCCGCCGTTCTTCCGGGCGAACCAGAGCGTGTGATAGGCGGAAAGGTCGGTCACCGAGAGATTCTGCCCGAGGAGGAAAGGCCGGCCATCCTTGAGCATGTCGGCCAGAAACGTCATCTGCGCCGCCGTACGCTGCCGGTTGAGCGGCAAGTCGCGCGCCGATGCGGCTGTCGAAAAATCGTGCTTCATGAAAGCGATTCGATCCTTGATGAAGTCGGCCGGTACACCGTCGCCGATGATCGAGGTGGTGAGCGTGGCGGCCGGCAGAAAGGTGGTGGTGTCTGCCCACCAACTCAGCACGGATGCGAGCCCGACCTGATCGTCGGGGTAGAGCGTCGGCTCCGGATGGAGGCGGTCGAGTTCGCGCAAGATCAGCAGCGTGTCGCAGTAGATGTCGGCGCCGACCTGCAATACGGGCGCACGGCGGAAGCCGGCCGTCAGGGGTATGGTGTCAGGTCGGGGAGGCCAGATCGGCACCTCGACGGCGCGCCACGCGACGTCCTTGTAGCCGAAGGCGAGCCGGATCTTCTCGCAGAAGGGCGAGAGGTCGTAATGGTGCAGGATCAGGTCGGGCATGGTGAACGTTTCCCATCATCGTTTGTGCCGGGCTTGCTGCCCGGTCTCCCCGTCGACAAACCGCGCGGATCCGGCGCACACCCTCCCGCGACGGTCGCCGCTCAGCCTCAAACGAGGCAGCGTTCGAAGATCTCCTGCGCCTGCTTGACCGTCATCTTCCGTGCCGAGGGGCAGGCGATCACCGTGTGGTCGGTCGCGGTGCGATGGTCGAAGTCTTTGGCCGAGATCCCGGCATAAAGACCCGGGACCGCACGCTCGGCCATCTCGCGCGCACGTTCGACCGGCAACTGCTGCGGCGCGAACCGGATCGGAAAGCCGATGTCGGCGTAAAGCGTCCGGATGGCGTCGGCGCAGGCCGCGATCATCTCCGAGCGGGTGAGCCCGGCCGTCTCGACGTCCAGCGCCTCGGCGAGCGGCCTCACCTTGCCGGGCAGCACCGCGAGGTTGAAGACGACGACATGCGGCAACAACACGCCGACACCGTAAGGATGCGGCAGGTCGAGATGTCCTTCGAGCGGCAGCGACAGGGCATGCCCATGACCGAGGCGGGCGTTGCCGCAAGCGACATTGGCCATGCAGGAAGCGACGAGGTTGTCCTCGCGCGCCCGTTCATCGTCCGAGTTGATGGAAGCGCGAAGCGAACCGTATTGCAGGCGCACGGCGCCGAGCGCCACCGCGTCAGTCAGCGGCGAGGCGATGCTGCTGAGATAGGCCTCGATGCCGTGTGTCAGCGCGTCGACGGCCGGCAAAGCCGCGACCCGCATGGGCAGCGAGCGCAGCGTCACGGGGTCGAGGATCGCCGCGTCGGGGAAGCTCAAGGGGCCGCCGCCGAGCAGCTTCAGGTGGCGCTCCTCATCCTTGACGATGGTCCATTGGGAGACCTCGGAGCCGGAGCCCGCCGTGGTTGGCACCATGATCATCGGCAGGGCTTTCCTGTCGAACGTGCCGACGCCCGTGCATTCCGCCATGGGTTTGAGATTGGTGGCCACGATGGCGACGCCCTTGCCGGTGCACATCACCGAGCCGCCGCCGATGCAGATCACGCCGTCGATG
>CAXTEP010000271.1:0-3013 GCA_964243125.1 uncultured Lichenihabitans sp.
TTCGCGGCAGCCATGGAGGCGACCGACCGGGGCGACGCGGCCCGCCTCGCCGGCTTGCGCTACCCCGACATCGCGGCGGGCGTCGAGGGGGTGCGGTGGGTGGAAACCTGCGTCCGCTCGGCCGACGCGGGCGGGGTCTGGGTCGACTACGCGTCGTGATCCCGCCGGTCCGCACCGGCCAGGCCGGTGCGGACCATTCGGTCAAGCCTTGCGGCGGCGGCGCTGCCGGTACTGGTCGGCCACCACGGCCGCCACGATGATGATGCCCTTCACGATACCCTGGAAATAGGCATCGACGCCGATGAAGGTGAAGCCCGAGGTCATGACGCCGAGGATCAGGGTGCCGATCACCGTGCCGGTGATGCGCCCGGCGCCGCCCGACAGGCTGACGCCGCCGATCACGGCCGCCGCGATGGCGTCGAGCTCGTAGCCGAGGCCCATGCTGGCCTGCCCGCTCTGGGCCCGCGCCGATGTGACGAGGCCGGCCAGACCCGACAGCACGCCCGCCAGCGTGTAGACCAGGACGATGTGGCGGCTGACGTTGATGCCGCTGACCCGCGCGGCCTGCGGGTTGGCCCCGATCGCATAGGTGAACTTGCCGTAGCGGGTGTAGCGCAGGGCGATGTGGAAGATCACCGCCGTGACCAGGAAGATGATCACCGGCACGGCGCCCGAGCCGATCCAGGTGTAGTTCTCGGCCAGCATCGAGATGGGCTGGCCGCGGGTATAGACCTGGGCCACGGAGCGCGCCGTCACCATCATGCCGAGCGTGGCGATGAAAGGCGGAATGGCCGTGACCGCGATGAGCGAACCGTTGATGCACCCCGCGACGGCGCCGATCGCCATGCCGCAAAGGGCCGGCACGATGAACGGCAAGCCGGCCAGGGAGGGAAACACGGCGCGTGCGTATCCGGGCTCCTGGGCCAGGCTCGCGGCCACCATGGCGGACACGGCCAGGACCGAGCCGGACGACAGGTCAATGCCGCCCGTGATGATGACCTGCGTCACCCCAATGGCGATGAGGCCCACCACCGACACCTGCAGGATCATCACCAGCAGCCGCTGCTGGTTGCCAAGGAAGCTCTGGCCGCGGAGGCCCCAGCCGAGGGCCTCGAACAGGAGTGCGATGCCGATCAGCACCGCCAGGATGCCGAATTCCGTCGGCAGGCGACGCGTGCGGCCATTCTTGCGCTCGGCCACCGCGATCGTGTTGGTCAGGGGTTCCATAGGCGGGTCCTCCTCGGATTGATTGGCCCGGTGACCGTTGAACCGCGCCGATTAGGCGGGGATAAAAGCCTCAAGCGGCTGCGAGCTGCATGATGCTGACCTGGTCGGCCTCACCACGATCGAGGATGCCGGTGACCCGGCCCTCGTGCATCACCATGATGCGGTCCGACATGCCGAGCACCTCGGGCAGTTCCGAGGAGATCATGATCACCGCGACGCCTTGGCCCGCGAGGCGCGAGATGAGCCGGTGGATCTCCGCCTTGGCGCCCACGTCGATGCCGCGCGTCGGCTCGTCCAGGATCAGGATGCTGGGATTGGTGAGAAGCCAGCGGCCGATCAGCACCTTCTGCTGGTTGCCGCCCGAAAGGTTCTCGATGCGTTCGTGAAGGTCGGGCGTCTTCACCCGCATGGCGTCCTTCATCTTGCCGCACTCGACGTCGACCTTGCCTTGCTGGACGAAGCCGCCCGCGACGTAGCGGTCGGTCAGCACCGCCATCTGCATGTTCTCGAGCACGCTGAGGCTGAGGAAGCAGCCGGTGTCCTTGCGGTCCTCGGTCAGCAGCGCCATGCCGGCCTTCATGCCGTCGCGGGGTGAGCCGATCGTGATGGGCCTGCCGTCGAGGCGGATGTCGCCGCTCGTGGCGGGCGTGACGCCAAAGATGGTCTCGGCCACGTTGGTGCGGCCGGAGCCAACGAGGCCCGCAAGGCCGAGGATCTCGCCGCGGCGGAGGTCGAACGACACGTCGCGGAACACGCCGGCAAGGCTGAGATTCCTGACGCTCAGCACCACCTCGCCGATCTGCGCCTCTTCCTTCGGAAACATCTGGGTGATTTCGCGGCCCACCATGGCCGAGATCACCTGGTCGCGCGTGATGTCCTTGGACGCGTGAGTGGCGATGTAGCGTCCGTCGCGGAAAATCGAGACCTCATCGGCGATCGTGAAGAGCTCGTTCATCTTGTGGGTGATGTAGACAATGCCTTTGCCCTGGGCCTTCAGGTCGCCGATGATCCGAAACAGGTGGTCGACCTCCTTGTCGGTCAGGGCAGAGGTCGGCTCGTCCATGATCAGCACGTCGGACTCGTAGGAGACAGCCTTGGCGATCTCGATCATCTGCCGGTTGGCGACCGAGTGGTCGCGCACATCGGAGGCCGGGTCGATGTCGATGGCGAGGCGCTTGAACAGGGCGGCCGTGCGGCGGTTCATCTCGCCATGGTCGACGAAGCCGAACCGAAGGGGTTCGCGGCGGATCCAGATGTTCTCGGC
Source organism: uncultured Lichenihabitans sp. (assembly GCA_964243125.1). Lineage (GTDB taxonomy): Bacteria > Pseudomonadota > Alphaproteobacteria > Rhizobiales > Beijerinckiaceae > Lichenihabitans. The sequence continues at coordinate 2,492 of CAXTEP010000271.1, forward strand.
CACCGTCATGTAGGGCATCAGGTTGAGCTCCTGATGGATCATGGCGATGCCGGCCTCGAGCGCGTCGAGCGGCGTCGCAATCTTGATCTCGTTGCCCTTGAGGCGGATCGAGCCTGTGTCGGGTTGGTAAACACCGGCGATGATCTTCATCAGTGTCGACTTGCCGGCGCCGTTCTCGCCCATCAGGGCGTGCACGCTGCCGCGCCGGAGCCGCAGGTTGACGTTGTCCAGCGCCACCACGCCCGGAAAGGCCTTGCGCACATTGTCCACCTCGAGGAGGAAGGGGGCATTCGGGACCACGCCGGCTTCGCGCACCGTCTTGAACGTTTGCGGACTGAGCATCGGAACTCTCCCATCGTCCTTCGCGGACACGGCGGGCGTCTTGCGGCCCGCTTCGTGGCCGAGGTTTTCACTTCGCCCAGTACTTGTCCACGTAGCGCTGCATTTCGGCGCGCATGAAGGTGCCCGACTGGTCGGCCTTGTCCTCCCAGGCGAACACGCAGGAGGTCATGATGCCGTCGA
>CAXTEP010000272.1:0-3008 GCA_964243125.1 uncultured Lichenihabitans sp.
ACGAGGGGGCGGCGCGGGCCTTCGCGGTGGTGGACGCCGACGCCTGGGGGCCGGGCGGCTTCTCGGGCGCGATGCCGCGGGCGGGCGCGGGCGGCAAGGCCTTCGTGGACTTCCAGAACGACGTGACCGTCAAGGACATCGCGCTCGCGACCCGCGAAGGGTTCCGGTCGATCGAGCACATCAAGCGCTACACCACCACCGGCATGGCGACCGACCAGGGCAAGACCTCCAACATGAACGCGCTCGCGATCGCGGCGGGCGCGCTCGGCGAGGCGGTGCCGGCCGTGGGGCTGACCACCTTTCGCCAGCCCTACACGCCCGTGACGTTCGGCACCTTCGCGGCCATGTCGCGGGGCCCCATGTTCGACCCCGTCCGGCACACGCCCATCCACGACTGGGCCGTGGCGCAGGGCGCCGCCTTCGAGGACGTGAGCCTGTGGAAGCGGGCCCACTACTTTCCACGCGCCGGCGAGGACATGCATGCGGCGGTGGCGCGCGAGTGCCTGGGCGTGCGCCGGGCCGCCGGGCTGTTCGACGCCTCCACCCTGGGCAAGATCGAGGTCGCGGGCCCCGACGCCGCGGCCTTCCTGGAGCGGCTGTATCCCAACCGCTGGGACAAGCTCGGGATCGGCCGCTGCCGCTACGGCCTGATGCTGAACGAGGCCGGGTTCATCATGGACGACGGCGTCGTGGGCCGCCTCGCCCCCGACCGCTTCCACGTCACCACCACGACGGGCGGCGCGCCCCGCGTGCTGGCCCACATGGAAGACTACCTCCAGACCGAGTTCCCGGACCTCAAGGTCTGGCTGACCTCGACCACCGAGCAATGGGCCGTGATCGCCGTGCAGGGCCCGCGCGCCCGCGACATCCTGGCCCCGCTGGTGGACGACATCGACCTGTCGGCCGGCGCCATGCCCCACATGGCCGTACGCGAGGGGCACGTCCGGGGCGTGCCGACCCGGCTGTTCCGGGTCAGCTTCACGGGCGAACTCGGCTTCGAGGTCAACGTGCCGGCCGACTACGGCCGCGCCGTGTGGGAGGCGGTCTGGGCCGAGGCGCAGCGCCATGGCGCGACTATCTACGGCACCGAGGCCATGCACGTGCTGCGGGCCGAGAAGGGCTACATCATCGTGGGCCAGGACACGGACGGCACCTGCACGCCCGACGACGTGGGCTACGGCTGGGCGGTCGCGAAGGACAAGCCCGACTTCGTGGGCAAGCGCTCGCTGGCCCGGCCGTTCCTGGCCGCGCCCGACCGGCGGCAGCTGGTGGGCCTGCTCACGGCCGACTCGACGGCCGTGCTGGACGACGGCGCCCAGGTGGTGGGCGCCGCCGGCGTGCCGGTGGGCACGCCGGCGCTCGGCCACGTCACCTCGACCTATTCGAGCGCCGTGCTGGGCCGGTCGATCGCGCTGGCGATCGTCGACCGGGGCCGGGCCCGCGTGGGCGAAACCCTCTACGTCCCCGTGCCGGGCGGCGCGGTGGCGGCGCAGGTGACGGCGCCGGTCTTCTACGACCCCAAGGGGGAGCGTCTCCATGGCTGACGCGGCGCCCGTCCTGCGGCGGACCGGGCCGGTTCCGGCCTTTGCCGCCGTGTCGTTCACCCTTGTGCCGCCCATGACCCGGCTGTCGGCCCGGGGCGGGGCCGAGGCGGCCCGCCGCATCGGCGCGACCTTCGGGGTCGACCTGCCCGCCGACCCGCTGCGGGCCCGCACGGCCGGCGACCGGGCGGCGCTGTGGCTCGGGCCCGACGAATGGCTGCTGCTCGCCCCCGAAACGCCCGACCTCGCGCGGCGGGTCGGCGAGGGCCTCGCGGGCGAGCCCGGCTGCGTGGTCGACATCTCGCATCGCCAGGTCGGTATCCTGCTGTTGGGCGCGGGGGCCGCGACGGTGCTCAACGCCGGCTGCCCGCTCGATCTCGCCGAGGCGGCTTTCCCGCCGGGAACGTGCACCCGCACGGTGCTGGGCAAGGCCGAGGTGGTGCTGTGGCGACGCGCGCCCGACCGCTTTGTCGTGGAGTGCTGGCGCTCCTTCGCACCCTACGTGCTAGCCTTCCTGAAGCTCGCGGCCGAGCAGGCGGGGGATTGAGCCAGACCCGAATCGGCCTTTACCCGTCCCACCAGCCCGCCTCGTCCTGAGCCCGTCGGGAAACGGGCCGGACGCGAAGTCCTGGATCGCCCTTTGACTGGCTCAGGGCGAGGGCGGTTGCAACGATCCGCATGGGTTCGGCCGATCAGGCTCAGCTGGCCTACTCCGGCCTCAACGCGGGGGTCTGTGGCCGGGGCGCGAAAGCCGTGTCGACCGGGCCAGGCATGGCGGGACCGCGCGTCAACGGAATGACGGGCTACCGCGCCGTCACGCGGCGCACGCCGAAAACCCCTCGCGGATCTGCTCCACCGGCAGGTCGCGGCCGATGAAGACGATCTTGGACGAGCGCTTCTCGCCCGCCTGCCAGTCCCGCTGCGTGTCGCCGTCCAGCATCATGTGGACGCCCTGGAAGACGAAGCGCTTGGGCTCGTTCTTGAACGCCAGGATGCCCTTGGAGCGCAGGATCCGGCCGCCCTCGGTTTGCACCAGCGCGTTGATCCACGGCATGAACTTCTGGGGGTCCACGTCGCCGTCGTGGACGAGCGCCACCGACTGCATGTCCTCGTCGTGGTAGTGCTTGGCGCCGCCGTGGCCGTGCGCCTGGAGATGGCCGCCGTGGTGGTCGTGGTCATGATGGTGGTGATCGTGCCCGTGGTGGTCGTGATCATGCCCGTGGTCGTCGGTCTCCAAAAAATCCGGCTCGATGGCCAGGATGCGGTCGAGGTCGAAGGCGCGGCGGTCCAGCACGGCGTCGAGGTCGACCGCGCAGCGGTTCACCTTGTGGAGCTTGGCGTAGGGATTGATGGCGCGGATGCGGCCCTCCACCTCGCGCAACTCGTCCGGGCCCACCAGATCGATCTTGTTGAGCACGATCACGTCCGCGAAGGCGATCTGGTTCTTGGCCTCGGGCGCGTCCTTCA
>CAXTEP010000273.1:0-2993 GCA_964243125.1 uncultured Lichenihabitans sp.
CGAAGCGCGTGTCCTGCGCGTTCACGATGGCGCTCAGGTTGAGCGAGCCGGCGCAGAGCAGCACCGTGACGATCACGAAGCCGATCGACACCTCGTAGGACACCATCTGAGCGGCCGACCGCAGCGCCGCCAGGAACGGGTACTTGGAGTTGGACGCCCATCCCGCCATGATGATGCCGTAGACGCTGAGCGACGAGATCGCGAACAGGTAGAGCACGCCCACGTTGAGGTTGGCCACGACCCAGCCGGGCGCGAGCGGGATGACGGCCCAGGCCGACAGCGCCAGCGTCCCGGTCACGAGCGGCGCCAGCAGGAACACGCCCTTGTTGGCCCCTGCCGGGATGATCGGTTCCTTGAACACGAACTTCAGCATGTCGGCGAAGCTCTGGAACAGGCCGAAGGGCCCCACCACGTTCGGGCCCCGCCGGAGCTGCACGGCCGCCCAGACCTTGCGGTCCGCGTAAAGCACGTAGGCGATGTAGATCAGCAGCCCGACGATGAGCACCACGCTCTCGACGACCTTGAGCAGGAGGGGAAGGAACCAGCCGTTCATGGGTGAGGGGATCCTATTCGGCGGCCTGCCGGAGGCCGCCGCGCGCCAGGGCCGAACATTCGGCCATGACCGCCGAAGCGCGGCAGATGGGATTGGTGAGATAGAAGTCGGCCACGGCCGGCCCGAAGGGGGTGCGATCCATCGGCCCTGCCACGGCGGCGAGGTCGGCCAGCGGCGCGGGGTCGGCCGGCTCCACGACGTCGAGCGCGGCCAGGATCGGGTGGGCCTCGGCCATGGCGGCCACCAGGTCGCGGTGCGAATCGAAGGGCAGCCGCACCCCCAAGACTTCGGACAGGGCCCGCAGGATGGCCCAGTCCTCGCGCGCGTCCCCGGGCGGGAAGCCGGCGCGCTCGGCGCGCTGCACGCGGCCCTCGGTGTTGACGTAGCGGCCCATCTTCTCCGTATAGGCGGCGCCCGGCAGGATCACGTCGGCGCGGTGCGCGCCCCGGTCGCCGTGCGTGCCCTGGTAGACCACGAAGGCCCCGGGAGCCACGTCGATCTCGTCGGCGCCGAACAGGAACACGACGTCCAGGGCATCGGGCTTCGCCATGGCGGCGGCATCGAGGCCCCCCTCCCCCGGCACGAAGCCGAGGTCGAGCGCGCCCACGCGCGACGCGGCCGTGTGCAGCACCGAGAAGCCGTTCCAGCCGTCCTTGACGGCCCCGTAGCCGGCCGCGGCCTTCGCGGCGAGCCCGAGCACGGCGGCGCCGTCGGCCCGGCTCAGCGCACCCTGCCCGACGAGGACCATGGGCCGCTCGCCCAACGCGGTCGCGTTGCTGGCCAGCTCGGACAAGGTGTCGACCCCGGCGCCCAGGTACTTGTAGGGATAGGTCAGGTCCACGGCCTCGCCGATCAGCTCGATCGGAAAGTTGCCGCGCAGCCAGCGCTTGCGGATGCGGGCGTTGAGCACGGGGCTCTCGCGCCGCGGGTTGGAGCCCACGATCAGCAGGGAGGTCGCCTGCTCGATGCCCTGGACGGTCGCGTTGAACAGGTAGGAGGCGCGCCCGAAACGCGGGTGCAGCTTAGAGCCGTCCTGGCGGCCGTCGATGTTGGGGCTGCCGAGCGAGCCCATGAGCCGCTTGAGCGCGAACATCTCCTCGACGCTGGCGAGGTCGCCCGCGATCGCGCCAATGCGGGCGGGCGTCGTGGCCTTCACCTTGGCCGCCACCGCCGCAAAGGCTTCGCCCCAGGTCGCCGGCGCGAGCTTGCCGTCGCGGCGCAGGTAGGGGCGGTCGAGCCGCTGCGTCTTCAGCCCGTCGATGATGTGGCGCGTCTTGTCCGAGATCCATTCCTCGTTCACGGCGTCGTTGTTGCGGGGCAGGATGCGGAGCACCTCCCGGCCGCGCGAATCGACCCGGATGGCCGAGCCGAGCGCGTCCATGACGTCGATCGAGTCGGTCTTGGTCATCTCCCAGGGCCGGGCCTTGTGGGGATAGGGCTTGGGCAGCAGGGCGCCGACCGGGCACAGGTCGGTGATGCAGGACTGCAGTTCGGAACCGAGCGCGGATTCGAGGTAGGTCGTGATCTCCATGTCCTCGCCGCGCCCGATCGCGCCCATGTCGCCCGTGCCGGCCACCTCGGACATGAACCTCACGCAGCGCGTGCAATGGATGCAGCGGTTCATGGAGGTGCGGACCAGCGGCCCGATGTACTTGTCCTCCACGGCGCGCTTGTTCTCGTGGAAGCGCGAGCCCGCGACCCCGAACGCCATGGCCTGGTCCTGCAGGTCGCATTCCCCGCCCTGGTCGCAGATCGGGCAGTCCAGCGGGTGGTTGATCAGCAGGAATTCCATGACGCCCTGCCGGGCGTTCTTGACCAGCGGCGACTTGGTGAAGACCTGCGGGGCCTCGCCGTTGGGACCGGGGCGGCAGTCGCGCACCCCCCAGGCGCAGGACGCCACCGGCTTGGGACTGCCCTTCACCTCGACGAGGCACATGCGGCAGTTGCCGGCGATCGACAGGCGCTCGTGGAAGCAGAAGCGCGGGATCTCGGCGCCCGCTTCCTCGCAGGCCTGCAGCAGCGTGTAGTCGGCCGGCACGTCGACGTCGCGACCGTCGATGACGAGTTTGGTCATGGCAAGTCAGTTCCCAGGCCGCGGCGCGGTGAAGGACGAAGTGGGACGGCGTTGGCGGACGAGGAAAAACGCATCACTCGGCCGCGATCTCGATGGGCTCGGGGTGCGGGTTGGCCATGTAGCTGTCGATCCGCCGCTCGATCTCGGGGCGGAAATGCCGGATCAGCCCCTGCACGGGCCAGGCAGCCGCGTCGCCCAGCGCGCAGATCGTGTGGTTCTCGATCTGCTGGGACGTCGCCATCAGGGCGTCGATCTCGCGCTTCTGGGCCCGGCCCTCGACCATGCGGGTGAGGACCCGCCACATCCAGCCCGTGCCCTCGCGGCACGGCGTGCACTGGCCGCAGCTCTCGTGCTTGTAGAAGTAGC
>CAXTEP010000274.1:0-1658 GCA_964243125.1 uncultured Lichenihabitans sp.
TCGCCGCGCCGCGCCGCTTCCAGCACCATGCGGGCGACCCGGGGCGGGGCCGCGAGCGTCGCCAGGGCGCGGCCCTCCGCCGTGACGGCGCCGGCCCCGTCCAGGGCCGCGAGGTCGCGCAGCAACGCGGTCGCCTCGCGCCAGGCGCCCTCGGGCAGGGGGTCGAGCCAGCGCAGCGTCGCGGGGTCGCGCGTGCCCCAGACCGCGAGGTCGAGCGCGAATCCCGACAGGTCGGCCGCGGTGATCTCGGGCTTGGCGAAGGGCTGCAGCGCGCCCGTGCCCGCCTCCTCCCACAACCGGTAGCACACGCCCGGCCCGGTGCGCCCGGCCCGGCCCCGCCGCTGGTCGGCGCCGGCGCGCGACACCCGCACGGTTTCGAGCCGGGTCAGGCCGAGATCAGGCTCGAAGCGCGGCACCCGCGCCATGCCGCCATCCACCACGACCCGCACGCCCTCGATGGTGAGCGAGGTTTCGGCGATGGCGGTGGCCAGCACGATCTTGCGGCGGCCCGGGAGGCACGGCGCCACGGCCCGGTCCTGGGCGGCGCGGTCCATGGCGCCGAACAGGGGCGCCACGACCACGGCGGGGTCGCGCAGCCGCTCGCGCAGGCGTTCGGCCACGCGGGCGATCTCGCCCTGGCCCGGCAGAAACGCCAGGATCGAGCCCGGCTCGGCCGCGAGCGCCCGCAAAATCGCGTCCGCCACGGCCTCGTCGAGCCGCACGGCCGGGTCGCGGCCGAGGTAGCGGGTTTCGACCGGGTAGGCGCGGCCCTGGCTTTCCACCACGGGCGCGTGGCCGAGAAGGCGCGCCACGCGGGCGCCGTCCAGCGTGGCCGACATGACGAGGATCCGCAGGTCGTCGCGCAGCGCGCCCTGCGCGTCGAGCGCGAGCGCGAGGCCGAGGTCGGCGTCGAGCGACCGCTCGTGATACTCGTCGAACAGCACGGCCGCGATCCCGTCCAGGCCCGGGTCGTCGAGGATGAGGCGGGTGAACACGCCCTCGGTCACGACCTCGATCCGGGTCCGGCCCGACACGCGCGTGTCGAAGCGGGCCCGCAGGCCCACCGTGTCGCCCACCCGCTCGCCCAGGACAGCGGCCATGCGCTCGGCCGCGGCCCGGGCCGCGAGACGCCGGGGTTCGAGCACCAGGAGTTTTCGGTCCGCGGCCCAGGGCTCGTCCAGCAGGGCGAGCGGCACGCCCGTGGTCTTGCCGGCCCCGGGCGGCGCCACCAGAACCGCGGCGGGCCCGCGGGCGAGCGCGTCGCGCAAGGAGGGGAGCGCCGCCTCGATGGGCAGGGGAGCGCCGCTCACGCCCGGGACCCGTCACGCCCGGACGGTCGGTGGGCGAGCACGCGGCTCCTCCGTCGCGATGGCGTCGCCGGGACCCCAGGTGCGCGACGAGCGTCGCCGGTTCCGACCACCCCTACGATGGTTTCGTGCCGTTCGCGGCCGCGATGGCCCGCCGGTAGGCCGGGCGCGCCGTGATCCGCTCGACGTAGCGGCCGATGTTGGGGAGGGACGACAGGTCGATCTGCCGGAACGTCCGCATGGTGGTGAACGGGAACGCCATCATGATGTCGGCCGCGGTGAACGCCGCTCCGGCGAGGTGGTGGGCGCCGCCGAGCCGCCGCTCCACGAAGGCGAGCTGCGCCCGGCTCT
>CAXTEP010000274.1:1758-2981 GCA_964243125.1 uncultured Lichenihabitans sp.
AGGTGGTGGGCGCCGCCGAGCCGCCGCTCCACGAAGGCGAGCTGCGCCCGGCTCTCGGCGTGGACCCGCGCCATGATCGGGTTCTGGTCGCCGTCGGGCGCCAGCAGGTCGAGGTACCATTCCCGCTGCAGCTGGGCCGCGAAGCTCCCTTCGGCGAAATGCAGCCAGAACAGGTATTCGGCGAAGTTCGCGGCCTCGGGCGCCACCGCGAGCCGGCCCGCTCCGTAGCGCCGGGTCACGTAGTCGACGATCGCGCCCGATTCGGCCAGCACGGTGTCGCCATCCTGGATCACGGGCGCGTGGCCCAGGGGGTGCACGGCCTTGAGCTGCTCGGGGGCCGCGAAGTTGACCTCGCGTTCCAGGCGCTCGATCCGGTACGGGAGCGCCAGTTCCTCCATGAGCCAGATGATCCGCTCCGAGCGGGACGAGGCCAGGTGGTAGATGGTGATCATGCGGGACCGTCTTGGAACGCGCGACGCCGCCGTCTTGGCCCGCGCGCGCTCCGATGGCAAGCTGCCCGCGAGGTCGGACGGGCGCAGCCCGGGGGCGGCCGCCGCGGAAGGAACGATGCCCATGGTCGACGACGCGAAGCTCTGGGCCCTGCGGGACCGTTACGCCCACGCGGCGGGCGGCGACATCTTCGATCCCGCGTTCCGCCGGGTGGCCGATCTGCAGTTCACGGCCGGCGACAAGCGCGTGTGGCCCTTCGCCGAGGTCGCGACGCTGCTCGGCGCGCCGTCCCGGCCCGACGCCCCCGGCCTGCCGGACTGGGGCGGGCTCGACGTGGCGCTGGTGGGCGTGCCCATGGACCTGGGCGTCACCAACCGGGCCGGGGCGCGGCTCGGCCCACGGGCCGTGCGGGCCGTCGAGCGGATCGGACCCTACGAGCACGTGCTGCGCCGCGTGCCGTTCGCGGACGCCAAGGTGGCCGACGTGGGCGACGTGCCGATGGAGAGCCGCTTCAGCCTGGAGCGGTGCCACGCCGACATCGAGGCCTTCTTCCGCCGCGTCGTGGCGGCTGGCGTCGTTCCCCTGGCGGTCGGGGGCGATCATTCGATCACCGGCTCCATCCTCAGGGCGGTCGGGGCGGCGCGGCCCGTCGGCATGCTGCACATCGACGCCCATTGCGACACGAGCGGCGCCTACGAGGGCTCGAAGTTCCACCACGGCGGCCCGTTCCGCCGCGCCGTGCTGGACGGGGTGCTGGACCCCGAGCGGGTCGT
>CAXTEP010000275.1:0-2973 GCA_964243125.1 uncultured Lichenihabitans sp.
CGACACGTCCTGCCTCATGCACCAGCAGGGCTGCGCCGAGCGCGTCGGCCTGCCGATCAAGTTCATCCACGTGGCGCAGATCCTCAATGGAGCCTCAGCATGAGCGAGACAGTCGAGCGGGGCGGCACCGTTCCCGACGCGGGCAGTGTCCAGGGCCATCAAGGGCTCATCCACCTCGACCTGCGTCGTTCGCACGACGGCGAGGGTGCCCGGTCGCCCCAGGGGCGTCGCCTCGACCACGCCGAGGGCACGTCGCAGCCGCTGCGAACCAAATCGGAGCCGGAACCGAAGGACGCCATCGGCCACTCGCGGGGCGACCGCCCCGTCAATCAGGCCAAGGCCGCGACGCGCTTCATCGCGGCCCCCGAACACGAGAAGATGCACGACGAGCGCCTGTGGGACCTGCGCAAGAAACGCGACCGCGAGATGCACGCCATCCCCGAATGGGAACAGCTGCGCGACCTCGCCTCCGCCATCAAGCAGCACACGCTGAGCCACCTCGACGGCTACCTCGAGGAGTTCGAGGCGAACGCGAAGGCCAACGGCGTCCATGTCCACTGGGCTCGGGACGCCGCCGAGCACAACGAGACCGTGCTGGCCATCATGAGGCAGCACGGGGCGACGAAGCTCATCAAGTCGAAGTCGATGCTGACCGACGAGTGCGGCTTCCGGGAGTTCGGGCCGAAGAACGGCATCGACATCGTCGAGACCGATCTCGGCGAGCGCATCCAACAGCTTGACGGCGAGATGCCGAGCCACATCGTGGTGCCGGCCACCCACAAGCTCCGCACCGACGTCGCGGCTGTGTTCGCCGACAAGCTCGGCACCGATCCCAAGAACTCGGACGTGCACTACCTCGCGAGGCAGCAGCGCGAGAAGACGCGGCCCCTGATCCTCGACGCCGGCGTCGGTTTGACGGGCTGCAACTTCGCCGTGGCCGAGACCGGCACCGTGGTGGTCTGCACCAACGAGGGGAATGCGGACCTCAGCGCCAACGTGCCGCCCGTGCACATCATCTCCATGGGCATCGAGAAGCTGATCCCCCGCGTCGAGCATCTCGGGGTTTTCATCCGGCTCCTGTCGCGCTCGGCGCTGGGCTCCCCCATGACGCAGTACACGTCGCACTTCCGCGGGCCGCGGAAGGGCGGCGAGATGCATATGGTGATCGTCGACAACGGCCGCTCGGCCCGGCTCGGCATGGAGGAGTTCTGGACCTCGCTGAAGTGCATCCGCTGCGGCGCCTGCATGAACACCTGCCCGGTCTACCGGCGCTCGGGCGGCCTGAGCTACGGCGCCACCTATTCGGGGCCGATCGGGCTCATCATCGACCCGACCTTCAACCGCAAGAAGTATTCGACGCTTCCCTTCTCGTCGACCCTGAACGGGTCGTGCACCAACGTCTGCCCGGTCAAGATCAACATCCACGAGCAGATCGGGCTATGGCGCAAGGCGTTGGCGGAGGAGCACAACATCCCGCTCATCAAACAGGCCGCCATGTCGGCGGCGGGACAACTCCTGGCCCACCCAGCCCTCTATCGTGCCGCGATCGGCGCTGCCGATGCGGCCCTGAAGGTACTTCCGAAGTTTGCCATCGACAGTCGGCTTAATCCCTGGGCGGGTGCCGGCCGCGATACCCCGCACCCGCCCAAGCAGACCTTTCACAGTTGGTACAAGGCGCATCGGGGAGCGAAACCATGAGCGCGCGAGACGAGGTCCTCGGCTCGGTGCGGCGCAACCTGCCGGGCGGCACGCACGACCTGCCGGCCGTGCCGCTGTTCGACGATGATGCCGACGAAGACCGCGTCGCCCGTTTCGGCCACTGGCTGGAGCTGATGGGCGGCAAGCTCGCCGAGACAGGGCCCGCCGATGATCCGTTGCGGCCCGTCAAGGACCTGTGCGGGCGGGCCGGGGTGGTGTGCTCGACCGTGCCGGAAGTGCGCGGCGACCGCGACATCGCCACCGTGGCTGACCCGCACGCTCTACAGGACGTCGATGTGGCGGTCGTGCGCGCCGCCTTCGGGGTGGCCGAGACGGGGTCGGTGCTGCTCGCCGACGAGGGGCTCGGAGTCAACGCCCTCGCCTACCTCGCCCAGCACCTGGTGGTACTGCTCGACCCCGCGGACATCCTGGGTAACATGCACCATGCCTACCACCGGCCGGAGTTCCATTCGGCCCACTACGCCTCGTTCCACACCGGGCCGTCGGCCACGGCCGACATCGAGGGCGTGCTGATCCACGGCGCACAGGGCGTGCGGTCGCTGACCGTGGTCCTGGCCCCGAGAGGAAAGGCGTGAGTTCGCCGCCGCCGGTCATCCTGCCGATGACGATACTGGGCCAAGGTCAAAGATCTGGCTGCAGGGCACAATCTAAGGTTCGTCACTGCTTGCATGACAAAGAAATGACGTTCCCGGCAGGGCTACCTTGGAGACTATGATGTCGGATACGTTGAGGCCGGTCGTGCCAGACGGGGCTGCCAGAGCCCACGAGGGTGCTTCGATCGTGGGACCCCGCAATAGTCCTCGGGAGCGGCAATCCCGGGACCTCCTGATCCCGCCCACGACGGATCACGGGACGGTGCCGAACCTGCGTTGGTCCTTCGCGGACAGCCACAACCGCCTGGAAGAGGGCGGCTGGGCGCGCGAAACGACGATCCGCGAGCTTCCGGTCTCGACCACGATGGCCGGCGTCAACATGCGGCTCAAGCGTGGGGCCTACCGGGAGATGCACTGGCACAAGGAGGGCGAGTGGGCCTACATGCTGGCGGGCCGTGCCCGCATCACCGCGGTCGACGTCGGTGGGCGCACCTTCCAGGACGACGTCGCCGAGGGTGACGGCTGGTACTTCCCCGCCGGCATCCCCCACTCCATCCAGGGCCTCGACAGCGACGTCGACGAGGGAGGGTGCGAGTTCCTGCTCGTGTTCGACGACGGCGCGTTCTCGGAGAACTCCACCTTCCTCATCACCGACTGGCTG
>CAXTEP010000276.1:0-2953 GCA_964243125.1 uncultured Lichenihabitans sp.
GGGATCGACTGGATGCCGAGCTGGCCCGCGATCTGCGGGTGGTCGTCGATGTTCATCTTGACCAGCTTGACCTTGCCGGCCGCGGCCGCCACGGCCCGCTCGAGCACGGGCCCCAGCTGCTTGCACGGGCCGCACCAGGGCGCCCAGAAATCCACCAGCACGGGCTGGCGCATGGATTCGGCCACGACGTCCTGGCGGAACGTCGCCGTGGTCACGTCCTTGACGGGCGCGGCGCCGCCCGAAGGGCCGCTCCCCGGCTCACCTTGCATCAACGACATGCTTCGACCCTCCCGCACACTCGCCTCACCGCGGGCCGCGAAGCCCCGGTCCGATCATGAGCGGAACATGGGACGGACCGGTCCAAAGGGCAACCGAGGGCCGGGTGCTCAGTCCTGGCGGTTGTGGAGGCGGCGCTCCCAGTTCAGCGCCTGGTCGACGATGGCCCGCAGGTCGTCGTGTTGCGGCTGCCAGCCGAGCCGGTCGCGGATCAGGTCGTTGCGGGCCACGATTGCGGCCGGGTCGCCCGGCCTTCGGCCCGACATCACCACGGGGAAGTCGACCCCCGACACGGATTTGACGACGTCCACGACCTCGCGCACCGAATAGCCCCGGTTGTACCCGCAGTTGCAAGTGAGGCAGTCGCCCCCGGACCGCAGGTAGCGCAGCGCGTCGAGGTGGGCCTGCACCAGGTCGCTCACCTGGATGTAGTCGCGCAGGCAGGTGCCGTCGGGGGTGGGGTAGTCGGTGCCGAACACCTCGATGGACTTGCGGCGGCCGAGCGCGGTCTGCACCGCCACCTTGATCAGGTGGGTGGCGTCGCGGGTGGACTGGCCGGCGCGGCCCGCCGGGTCGGCGCCCGCCACGTTGAAGTAGCGCAGCACCACGTAGCGCAGGTCGTGCGCCGCGGCCGTGTCGGCCAGCATCCATTCCACCATCAGCTTGGAGCGGCCGTAGGGCGACACGGGCGCGAGCGGGGTGTCCTCCGACACGGCCTCGTTGCCGACGTTGCCGTAGACCGCCGCGGTGGACGAGAAGATGAAGTGCCTGACGCCCGTGGCGACCGCGACCGCGATGAGGCTGCGGGCCTTGGCGGTGTTGTTGAGGTAGTAGCCGAGCGGGTCGGCGACCGATTCGGGCACCACGATCCTGGCCGCGAAATGCGCGATCGCATCGATCCCGTGCGCCTCGATCAGGCGCGTGACCAGGGCTTCGTCGCCGAAATCGCCCTCGGCCAGGGTCACGCCGGCGGGCACCGCGGTCCGGAACCCCGTGGACAGGTTGTCGAGCACGACGACCTCGTTGCCGGCGTCCAGCAGCGCCAGGACCATGTGGCTGCCGATGTAGCCCGCCCCCCCGGTGACCAGAACCGCCATGCCGCTCCCCTCTTCGACTTTGAGACCGCCGATCCTTATACAGGAGAGCGGAGCCGCGACGACACTGCCCAGCCAATGTTAACGCTTGGGGTGCTAGCTGCGGGTGTGTCGCCGATGAACGGCGCGCCTGCCCCGGAAGCAGGCCGCTCACCGCATGGGATGAGGTCATGAAGCGTATCCGCAAAGCCGTCTTCCCCGTCGCGGGTCTCGGCACCCGGTTCCTGCCCGCCACCAAGGCGGTGCCCAAGGAGATGATGACCGTGGTGGACCGGCCGGTGCTCCAGCACGTGGTCGACGAGGCCCGGGAAGCGGGGATCGAGCATTTCATCTTCGTGACCGGGCGCAACAAGGCCGTGATCGAGGACCATTTCGATGCCGCCTACGAGCTGGAAGCGACCCTGAAGGGGCGCGGCAAGGTCAAGGAATACGAGGCCCTGATGGCGGATCTCCCGGCCGCGGGCGCCACCAGCTTCACGCGCCAGCAGGCCCCCTTGGGCCTCGGCCACGCGGTGTGGTGCGCCCGCGAGATCGTCGGCGACGAGCCCTTCGCGGTGCTGCTGCCCGACATGGTCACCATGGCGGGCGGGCGCGGCAGCCGCTGCCTCGCCCAGTGCATCGAGACCTACGACCGCCACGGCGGCAACGTCATCGCGGTGGAGCAGGTGCCGCCGGAGGACACCCACCAGTACGGCGTGGTGTCGATCGGGGCCGACGAGGGCCACACGTTCGAGATCACCGGCATGGTGGAGAAGCCCGCCAGGGGCACGGCGCCCTCCACCTCGATCATCTCGGGCCGCTACATCCTCGACGCCTCGATCTTCGGCGTGCTGGAGCACGTCGAGAAGGGCGCGGGCGGCGAGATCCAGCTCACCGACGCGATGATCGCGCTCGCCGGCACCCAGGCGTTCCACGGCGTCCGCTTCGACGGCCGCACCTATGACACGGGCTCAAAACTCGGGTTTCTCGCCGCCAACGTGGCGTTCGCGATGGCCCGGCCCGACCTCGCCGAGGGATTTAAGGCCGAGCTGAGGAAGATCGTGGGCAGCCTGTAGGGCGACGGGCGGGGCGACGTTCCATGCACCGCACTCGTCCTGAGCCTGTCGAAGGACGAGCCGAACGCGACCCGCTGGAGCATCCTTCGACAGGCTCAGGATGGGGTGATCGATGATGTCGAGATGACCTGACCCGACGTGCCCGCGCAGGAGGGGTCATGGGGAGCGCCGCCGCTACCGAGTTCCGCTGGCAGGGCCAGGGCTCCCGCCTTATCTCTTCGTCGCTGCCTGTTGAACATCGCGCGGGCCGAGGAGACCTGGGTTCATGGACAAGATTCCCGTCACGGTGCTGACCGGCTACCTCGGGGCCGGCAAGACCACGCTGCTCAACCGCATCCTGACCGAGGAGCACGGCAAGCGCTACGCCGTGATCGTCAACGAGTTCGGCGAGATCGGCATCGACAACGAGCTCGTGGTTGGGGCCGACGAGGAAGTGTTCGAGATGAACAACGGGTGCATCTGCTGCACCGTGCGGGGCGACCTGATCCGCATCCTCGAAGGGCTGATGAAGCGCCGCGGCAAGTTCGA
>CAXTEP010000277.1:0-2884 GCA_964243125.1 uncultured Lichenihabitans sp.
TCCAGCACGGAATCCCAGTACAGGTAGTCGAGCCAGGACTCGTGCAGGTAGTTGGGCGGGAACAGGCGCCCGTTCTGGTGCAGGTCGTGGACGGTGGGCTGGTAGGGCCGCATGGCCGGGAACATGTCGGCCTCGGCCGGCATCCGGTCCGCCTTGCGCAGGTTGCACACCGAGCAGGCCGCGACGACGTTCTCCCAAGTGGTCGAACCGCCCCGCGAGCGCGGCACCACGTGGTCGAAGGTCAGGTCGTCGCGGGTGCCGCAGTACTGGCAGGTGAAGCGGTCGCGCAGGAACACGTTGAAGCGGGTGAAGGCCGGGTTGCGCGACGCCTTGATGTAGGTCTTCAGCGACACGACCGAGGGCAGCCGCATCTCGAAGCTCGGGCTCCGCACCGTGTTGGGATATTCGGACACGATGTTGACGCGGTCCAGGAACACCGCCTTGATGGCGTCCTGCCAGGACCAGAGCGAGAGCGGGTAGTAGCTGAGGGGGCGGAAATCGGCGTTCAGCACCAGGGCCGGGCAGGCCTCCGGGGACACGTGGCTCGGATGAACATGTACCGTCAAAGCGACAGCCTCGTCAGCACCGGCCCCGGACTGCCCGAGGCCCCCCGCGGCATCGAACATATCGCCGATGACACGGTTGTGAAAGCCTGACGGTCCGCCGAGCGGGGGACAAGGCGTCGCCCCCGGCCGCAGGCGCGCTCAGCGCGTCGGCACCGGCGTGTCGCCCCGGTAGTCGTAGAAGCCGCGGTGGGTCTTGCGGCCGAGCCAGCCGGCCTCGACATATTTCACGAGCAGCGGGCAGGGGCGGTACTTCGAATCCGCCAGCCCCTCGTGCAGGACCTGCATGACGCCCAGGCAGGTGTCGAGCCCGATGAAGTCGGCCAGCTGCAGCGGCCCCATCGGGTGGTTGGCGCCGAGCCGCATGGCCGTGTCGATGCCGTCCACGGTGCCGACCCCCTCGTGCAGGGTGTAGACGGCCTCGTTGATCATCGGCAGCAGGATGCGGTTGACGATGAAGGCCGGAAAATCCTCCGACACGGTGGGAGTCTTGCCGAGCGTCTCGATGAAGCCCTTGGCGCGCTCGAAGGTGGCGGTCTCGGTCTGGATGCCGCGGATCAGCTCGACGAGCTGCATGCGCGGCACCGGGTTCATGAAATGGATGCCGATGAAGCGCTCGGGCCGGTCCGTCACCGAGGCGAGCCGGGTGATGGAAATCGACGAGGTGTTGGACGCCACCAGGGCGCCGGGCTTCAGCCCCGGGCAGACCAGCGTGAAGATGCGGCGCTTGGTGGCCTCGTTCTCGGTCGCGGCTTCGATCACGAGGTCGCAGTCGGCCAGCGCCGCGTAGTCGGTCGAGGGTGCGATGCGGGCCAGTGCCGCGGCGCGCTCGCCTTCGGCCATGTGCTCGCGCCCGACCCGGCGCGCCAGCTGGCCGTTGATGGTGGCGAGCCCCGCCTTGAGCCGCTCCTCCGACACGTCGTTGAGCACGACGTCGAACCCCGCCACGGCCGCCACGTGGGCGATGCCGCATCCCATCTGGCCGGCGCCGATCACGCCGATCTTGCGAAACTCGTCCACCATCTCATCCGATCCGCATGCTTGGGCGGGCATCACCCGCATCCGGCCCCCGCCTCACTCTGAAGCAGACCGCGTCCCGGCGCGAGTGTCCCTCGGTCACACCGTGCATCGTTGATCGGGCGAATCCGGCGCGAGCCGGAGGCGTCAGCCCCTGGCCTTGCCGAGCTCGTCGGCGAGTTCGGGCAGGATCTGGAACAGGTCGCCCACGAGGCCGTAGTCGGCGATCTGGAAGATGGGGGCTTCCTCGTCCTTGTTGATCGCCACGATCACCTTGGAGTCCTTCATGCCGGCCAGGTGCTGGATGGCGCCCGAGATGCCGACCGCGACGTAAAGGTCGGGCGCCACCACCTTGCCGGTCTGCCCCACCTGCCAGTCGTTGGGCGCGAGGCCGGCGTCGACCGCGGCCCGCGAGGCGCCGATCGCGGCGCCCAGCCGGTCGGCCACGGGCTCCAGGTAAGTTTGAAAGTTCTCGGCCTTCTGCATGGCGCGCCCGCCCGACACGATGACCTTGGCGGAGGTGAGCTCGGGGCGGGTCAGGGTCGCGATCTGCTCGCCCGCGAAACGGGACAGCTCCGGCGACCCGGGGCCCGACACGGTCTCGATCGGGGCCGCGGCCCCGCTCTCGGCCGCGGCCGCGAAGGTGGCGGTGCGGACCGTGATCACCTTGTGGGCGTCGGTGGTTTGCACGGTCTGGATCGCGTTGCCGGCGTAGATCGGGCGCTCAAACGTGTCGGGCGACACCACGGCCGTGATGTCGCTGACCTGCATGACGTCGAGCGCCGCCGCCACGCGCGGGAAGATGTTCTTGACGCTGGCGGTCGAGGGGCCGACCAGCGCCGGATAGGTGGCGCTGAGCTGGACCAGCAGGGCGGCCGTGGGCTCGGCCAGCGCGTGGTCGAAGGCTTCGCCGTCCGCCACCAGGACCTTGTCGATGCCCTGCAGGCCGGCCGCTGCGTCGGCCGCCTTTCGCGCGCCCGCCCCCACCACCAGGGCGTGGACCGGTTCGCCGAGCGCCAGCGCGGCCGTGAGCGCCCGCGCCGTCACGTCGTTGACGGCGCCGTCCTTCTGTTCGACGAGCAGCAGCGTCGTCATCGGATCACTCCCGCCTGGCTGAGCTTGCCCACGAGTTCGGCCACCGAACCCACCTTGATGCCGCCCTTGCGGCCCGCGGGTTCCACGGTCTTCAGCACCTTGAGGCGCGGCGCCACGTCGACCCCGAAATCGGCCGGCGACTTCTCGGCGATCGGCTTCTTCTTGGCCTTCATGATGTTGGGCAGGCTCGCGTAGCGCGGCTCGTTGAG
>CAXTEP010000278.1:0-2873 GCA_964243125.1 uncultured Lichenihabitans sp.
GCCGGACCACCCCGCCAACCCAACGAGCCCCGATGCGCGCTGAACCGCTGCAACTCGTCGAAGACATCAAGCAGTCCGTGGGACTGCTGAGGAGGCATCTTTGACGTCGAGACCGCAATCCGCCGCCTGGCGGAACTGAACGCCAAGTCCGAAGACCCGAGCCTGTGGAACGACGCCCAGGCGGCCCAAAAGCTCATGCGCGAGCGGACCGAATTGGAGGAGCGGCTCGAGGGCGTGACCAGGATCGAGCGCGAGCTCGACGATGCCGTGACCCTCATCGAACTCGCCGAGGGCGAGGGGGACGAGGGCGTCGAGCGCGAGGCCATCGATCAGCTGAAGCTCCTCAGGGCCGAGGCGGCGCGCCGCCAGATCGAGGCGCTGCTGGCCGGCGAGGCCGACGGCAACGACACCTACATCGAGGTGCATTCGGGCGCGGGCGGCACCGAGAGCCAGGACTGGGCCCGCATGCTGTTCCGCATGTACGGGCGCTGGGCCGAGCGCCACCGGTTCAAGGTCGAGGTGGTGGAGGAGACCGCGGGCGAGGAGGCCGGCATCAAGTCCGCGACCCTGCTGGTCAAGGGCCACAACGCCTACGGTTGGCTGAAGACCGAATCGGGCGTGCACCGGCTCGTGCGCATCTCGCCCTACGACGCCAACGCGCGCCGCCACACGAGCTTCGCGTCGGCCTGGGTCTATCCCGTGGTGGACGACAAGATCGACATCGACGTGAACGAGTCGGACTGCCGGATCGACACGTATCGCTCGTCGGGCGCGGGCGGCCAGCACGTCAACACGACCGATTCGGCGGTGCGCATCACCCACATCCCGTCCGGCATCGTGGTGGCGTGCCAGGGCGAGCGCTCGCAGCACAAGAACCGGGCGACCGCCTGGAACATGCTGCGCGCCCGCCTCTACGAGGTCGAGCTGGAGAAGCGCGAAGCGCGGGCCAACGCGGACGCCGCCTCCAAGACCGACATCGGCTGGGGCCACCAGATCCGCTCCTACGTGCTGCAGCCCTACCAGCTCGTGAAGGACCTGCGCACCGGGGTCACTTCGGGCACGCCCGCCGAGGTGCTGGACGGCGACCTAGACCCCTTCATGGAAGCGGCGCTCGCCCACCGCCTGTCGGGCCGCACCGTCGAGGTGGAGGACGTGGATTAAGGGACGCGCGGCCCGCTAGGACGCCAGCATGGACAGGCCGCGCAGGCCTGCCGCCGGCGACCGGTCCGGGTCCTCGCAGGCCGCGACGAAATCGACGATCCGCTCGATGGTCGGGGCGTCGGTCAGCAGGGGCGCGTGGCCCTGGCCCGGCACCGTGACGACGCTGCAGTCGGGGTGCCGCTCCACCATGGCCGCCACGGTGGCGGCGGACAGCAGGTCCGAGTTCTCGCCGCGGACCACGAGCACCGGCACGTGCCCCAGGCCGTCGAACTGCGGCCACAGGGTCGGGACCGCGGCGAGGTCCAGCTTTTCGAGGCTCCTGATCAGCGCGGGATCGTAGCGGGCCACCAGCGCGCCGTCGCGTTCCTCGAAGGTGGCGCGCGCGTAGGCGTCCCAATCGGCCTCCGCCAGGGCCGTGAACTGGCTCCCGGCGACCTGTCGCAGCACCTCGACCGCGGCGGCCCAGGAGGTCGGCCGCGGCAGCTTGCCCACGTAGCCGCGGATCCGCGCCAGCCCCGCGGGTTCGATCACCGGCCCGATGTCGTTCAGCACCGCGCCGCGGATCAGGGTGGGGCGCAGCGCCGCCAGGATCATGGTCAGCAGGCCCCCGCGCGAGGTGCCGACCAGCACCGCCTCGCTCACGCCCGAGGCGGTCAGCACCGTCCCGACGTCGTCGGCCTCCACCATCAGGTCGTACCGGTCCGGGTTCGGGTCCCACGCCGACTCGCCGCGGCCCCGGTAGTCGAGCGCCAGCACGCGGCGCGGTGTCGTGCTGGCCGCCACCAGCGCGCGGGCGAGCGCGTCGAAGTCGGCCGCGGTGCGGGCGAGGCCGGGCAGGCAGACGATCGTTGACCGCGTCGCAAGGGGGTCGCCGTAGTGGCGCGTATGCAGCCGCAGCCCGTCCGAGGCCGACACGAAGCCGCTGACATAGTCAGTCATGGACAGGTTCTCCTCGGCGACGGACTGCCGGATCAGGTGCCCTTGCCGGGCGGCTGGTTGGGTTCCCGCGCCAGGTCGGCCAGCGTCGCGCCCGGCACGCCGAACCGGGCCCGGTAGATGTTCATGTTCTCGAACACCCGCTGCACGTAGTTGCGTGTTTCCGTGAACGGGATGCGCTCGATCCAGTCGACGGGGTCCACGCCCGGCTTGCGCGGGTCCCCGTAGGCGCCGATCCAGTCGCGGACCTTGCCGGGCCCGGCGTTGTAGGCCGCGAAGGCCAGGATATAGGAGCCGTCCTGGTCGCTCAGCAGCCGGCCGAGGTGGGCCGCGCCGAGCTGCGCGTTGAAGGCGGCGTCGCCCGCGAGCCGCGCGGCGTCGAACGCGACCCCGGCCTGCTCGGCGGTGCGGCGCGCCGTGGCGGTGATCATCTGCATGAGCCCCTTGGCGCCGGCCGGCGACACGGAGCGCGGGTCGAACTCGCTTTCCTGCCGGGCGATCGCGTAGACGGTGGATCGGTCGGCCGAATTGCTCAGCGGCTGGTAGCCCGGGATTCCGAACGTCGGGTAGGCGACCTCGTCGACCGGGATGCCCCGCTCGGCCGCGGCCTTGCCGACCAGCACGGCCGCCTTGGCGTCGCGGGTGGCCGCCACGGCCTCGCTCAGAAGCGCGACCTGAGCGGGATCAGGCTCCTCCCTGGCCAGCGCCAGCGCGAGCGACAGGGCGAGGTCCCGTTCGCCGAGCGCGAACAGCGCCGACACGGCGCGCGTGGCGTC
>CAXTEP010000279.1:0-2858 GCA_964243125.1 uncultured Lichenihabitans sp.
AGGCCCAGGGCGTCACGATCGTCTACATCAGCCATCGGCTCGAGGAGGTGTTCGAACTGGCCGACCGCGTGTCGATCCTGCGCGACGGGGCGCTCGTGTCGACCGAGCGGGTGGCCGACACCGACGAGGCGACCCTGATCCGGGGCATGATCAACCGCTCGCTCGATCAGGTGCACTACAAGGAGCCGATCCCGTTCGGCAAAGAAGTGCTGCGGGTCGAGGGGCTGAGCGGGCCGGGCTTCGCGGACGTGAGCCTGACGGTCCGGCAGGGCGAGGTCGTGGGCCTTTACGGCCTGATCGGCGCGGGGCGCAGCGAAACCGTGCAGACCATCTTCGGCCGCTACGGCCGCACCGCCGGCCGCGTGTTCCTCGACGGCGAGGAGGTCGTGATCCGCAACGAGGCCGACGCCATCGCGCGCGGCATCGCGCTCGTGCCCGAGAGCCGGCGCGACCAGGGCCTCTGCCTCAACCTCGCGGTCGGCCACAACCTCAACCTTCCCGTCTTCGACCGCCTGACCGGGTGGCTGACCATAAAACCCTTCGCCGAGCGGGCCGCCGCCGACCGGCAGATCAGGGAGATGCAGATCAAGGCGGCGTCGCGCGACGCCAACGCGTCGAGCCTGTCAGGCGGCAACCAGCAGAAGATCGTGGTCGGCAAGTGGCTCAACCACGGGGCCCGGCTGTTCATCTTCGACGAGCCGACGGTCGGGGTGGACGTCGGCACCAAGGTCGAGATCTACAAGATTTTCGCACGCCTGCTGAAGGAGGGGGCGGGCATCATCTTGATCTCCTCCTACCTGCCCGAGGTCTACGACCTGTGCGATACGCTGCACGTGTTCCGCAAGGGCCGGCTGGTCGCGAGCCACGTCGGCGCCAAAGCCGAGCAGGAAGCCATTCTCACCGAAGCCATCGGGGTCTGACCCGCGCCGCCAAGGAATCCGACCCATGAGCGTCCAGACCAAGACCCCCCTCACGAGCGCGGCGCCCGCCACCAAGGCGCCGCGCGGCTCCCGCATGGGCCTCGTGCTGAGCCTGACGCTGCTCGGCCTGCTGCTGCTGCTCTGGCTGGGGCTGTCGGTGTCGACCACGACCTTCCTGACCGAAAAGAACCTGACCAACCTGCTCCGCCAGGGCGCCATGGTGGCCATCATCGCGGTGGGCCAGACCTTCGTGATCATCACGGCCGGCATCGACCTGTCGGTCGGCGCCGTGGTGGGCTTCACCAGCGTGATCATCGCCTGGCTGCTGGTGCACGGCTTCGGGATCGCAGCCGCGGTGGCGCTGACCCTGCTGTTCGGGGTGGCGATCGGCCTGTTCCACGGGTTCGGGATCGTCCAGCTCGGCCTGCCGCCCTTCATCATGACGCTCGCGACGCTGACGGCCCTGCGCGGCGTCGGCCTGCTGATTACGAACGGCGCCACCATCTCGGGCCTGCCCGACGCCTTCACGGATTTTTCGCGGGCCAACTTCCTCGGCCTGCCGCTCCTGTTCTGGATGGTGGTGCTGATCGCCGTGCCGGCCTACGTGCTGCTCCAGCACAGCCGGTGGGGCCGCTACCTTTACGCGATCGGCTCCAACCCGGAAGCCGCGCGGCTCACGGGCGTCAACGTGAAGGCGATGATCTACCTCGCCTACAGCCTGTCGGCCACGCTGGCGGCCTTCGTGGGCATCCTGCTCGCGGCCCGCATCGGCATCGGCAACGCCACCCAGGGCGAGGGGTGGGAGCTGCAGGCCATCGCGTCCTCGGTGATCGGCGGCACCAGCCTGTTCGGCGCGGTGGGTTCCGTGCAGGGTCCGCTGCTCGGCTCCTTCATCCTGACCACGATCAACAACGGCGCCAACCTGCTCAACGTCAACCCGTTCTGGCAACGCATCATCACGGGCGGGCTGATCATCGTGATCGTGTATTTCGACCAGTTGCGGCGCAAGAAGCGCTGAACCGCGACACGGCGCCGGACGAGGACCAGCCATCCCGGGACCCGGGATGACAGCGCCGCGCGGGCGTGGTTGAACGGGGCGTCCGCCGCCACGCACCGCAGGCCCCATGCCCCTCGTTTCACGTCCCATCAAGGCCGGCGACCACGTGTTCCTGGTGGACGGGTCGTCGTTCGTGTTCCGGGCCTATTTCCAGTCGATCCGGCAGGACGCCAAGTACAACTACCGTTCCGACCGGCTGCCCACCGGCGCGGTGCGGCTGTTCTGCTCGAAACTGTTCCAGTTCATCCGCGAGGGCGCGGCGGGCCTGTCGCCCACCCACTTGGCCATCATCTTCGACAAGAGCGAGAACTCGTTCCGCAAGGAGCTCTACCCCGACTACAAGAGCCACCGGTCCGAGCCGCCCGAGGACCTCGTGCCGCAGTTCCCGCTCATGCGCTCCGCCGTGCGGGCCTTCGGGCTGGAGCCGGTCGAGCAGGACACCTACGAGGCCGACGATCTCATCGCCACCTACGCGGGCCAGGCGCGGGGCAAGGGCGCCGACGTGCTGATCATCTCGGCCGACAAGGACCTGATGCAGCTGATCGGGCCGGGCGTGTCCATGTACGATCCCGCCTCGGGCGACCCGTCCAGGGCGGGCTCGCGGGGCGAGCGGATGATCGGCCCGCAGGAGGTGATCGACTATTTCGGCGTGCCGCCCGACAAGGTCGTGGACGTTCAGGCGCTGGCCGGCGACCCCACCGATAACGTGCCGGGCGCGCCCGGCATCGGGCTCAAGACCGCGGCCCAGCTGATTGGCGAATACGGCGACCTCGACGCGCTGCTGGCGCGTGCCTCCGAGATCAAGCAGCCGAAGCGCCGCGAAACCCTGACCGACCCCGAGCGGGTCGCGCTGATCCGCACCTCCAAGCAGCTCGTGACGC
>CAXTEP010000280.1:0-2821 GCA_964243125.1 uncultured Lichenihabitans sp.
TTCTCGGGCGTCAGGTCCTCGTAGTAGAGGTCGTTGATCTGCACCATGGGGGCGTTGCAGCAGGCCCCCAGGCACTCGACCTCGAGCCAGGAGAACAGCCCGTCCTTCGACACCTCGTTCTGCGGGCCGACCCGCTGCTCCAGCACCGACCGGATCCCGTCCGAGCCGCGCAGCACGCAGGGCGTGGTGCCGCACAGCTGGATAAAGAAGCGGCCCACCGGGGACAGGTTGAACATGGAGTAGAAGGTGGCGATCTCCAGCACCCGGATGTAGGGCATGGCGAGCATTTGCCCCACCCTCTCGATGGCGGGCTTGGGCAGCCATCCGTCGTGCTGGGCCTGGGCGCGGCGGAGCAGCGCGATCACGGCCGAAGCCTGGCGGCCCGGCGGATATTTGGCCACCTGCCTGTCGGCCCACGCCTGGTTTTCCGGCGTGAACTCGAAAGCGTCGGGCTGGACCTCGGCAAGGCGGCGAACGACCATCGGCTCCGTCTCAGTTCAGTTTCTCGCAGACCTGGCTGGGGCTGCTGTGACACAGGTAGGCGGAGGTGCCCTTCTGCAGCACGATGTAGGCGCTGCCGGCACCGTCCGAGAAGGCGGCCTTGACCTCGTAGCCGTCCTTCAAGCACTGGGCGATCGGCACGGCGCGCTGGGCGAGTGCCGGGCCGGTCCCGAACCCGAGCGCCAGGCCCGAGACCAGGAGCCGGCCGATCACCGATCGACCTCGCCGAACACGATGTCGAGCGATCCCAGCACGGCCGACACGTCGGCCAGCATGTAGCCGCGGCACATGAAGTCCATGGCTTGCAGGTGGGCGAAGCCAGGCGCCCTGATCTTGCAGCGGTAGGGCTTGTCGGTGCCGTCCGACACCAGGTAGACGCCGAACTCGCCCTTGGGAGCTTCCACGCAGGCGTAGACCTCGCCGGCCGGCACGTGGAAGCCTTCCGTGTAGAGCTTGAAATGGTGGATCAACGCTTCCATCGAGCGCTTCATCTCGGCGCGCCGCGGCGGAACGAGCTTGCCCTGGCGCGTCGCGACAGGGCCCTGCCCGCCCGCCGACAGCAGCTTGTCGACGCACTGCTTCATGATGCGGGTGGATTCCCGCATTTCCTGCATGCGGATCACCTGCCGGTCGTAGTTGTCGCCATGCGTGCCCACGGGGATGTCGAACTCCATCTCCTCGTAGCACTCGTAGGGCTGTGCCTTGCGCAGGTCCCAGGCGGCCCCGGAGCCGCGCACCATGACGCCCGAGAAGCCCCAGCGCCAGCAGTCCTCCAGGCTCACGACGCCGATGCCAACGTTGCGCTGCTTGAAGATGCGGTTCTCGACGAACAGCGCCCACAGGTCGTCCAGCACCTTGAGGAAGGGGTCGCAGAAGCGGCCGATGTCCTCCAGGAGCGCGGGCGGCACGTCCTGGTGGACGCCGCCCGGACGGAAGTAATTGGCGTGCATGCGCGAGCCCGAGGCCCGCTCGTAGAAGCCGATCAGCTTCTCGCGCTCCTCGAATCCCCAGAGCGGCGGCGTCAGGGCGCCGACGTCCATGACCTGGGTGGTGACGTTGAGCAGGTGGCCGAGCAGGCGGCCGATCTCGCTGAACAGCACGCGCAAGAGCTGCCCGCGGCGCGGCACCTCGAGCTTGAGCAGCTTCTCGATGGCCAGGCAGAACGCGTGCTCCTGGTTCATCGGCGCCGTGTAATCGAGCCGGTCGAAATACGGGATGTTTTGGATGTAGGTGCGCGCCTCGATCAGCTTCTCGGTGCCGCGGTGCAGCAAGCCGATGTGCGGGTCGACGCGGTCGACGATCTCGCCGTCGAGCTCCAGCACCAGGCGCAGCACGCCGTGCGCGGCCGGGTGCTGCGGGCCGAAGTTGATCGAGAAGTTGCGGAGGTTCTGTTCGGTCACGATGGTTTTGCTTTCTCGTCACCCGGCAGGGCGGCCGCGTCCATGCCTTCCCAGGGCGACAGGAAGTCCCAGTTGCGGTATTCCTGCGTCAGCCGGACGGGCTCGTTGACGACGCGCTTGTCGATGTCGTTCCAACGGACTTCCACGAAGCCCGTCATGGGAAAGTCCTTGCGCAGCGGGTGGCCCTCGAACCCGTAGTCGGTCAGGAGCCGGCGTAGGTCCGGGTGGCCCGAGAACAGGATGCCGAACAGGTCGTAGGCTTCGCGCTCGTACCAGTTGGCGGCGGGAAACACCGACGTCAGGGTCGGCACCGGCGTCGCCTCGTCGGTGGACAGCTTGATGCGGATTCGCCGGATGTCGCGGGGCGACAGCAGGTGGACCACTACGTCGAACCGCTCGGCCCGGTCCGGGTAGTCGACGCCGCACAGGTCGAGGAAGCAGATGAAGGCGCAGCGCGGATCGTCGCGCAGGAACTGCACGACCGGCACGATGTGCTGCGCCTTGATCGTGATCGCGAGTTCGTCGAGCGCCACCGCGGGCTCGACCCCGGCGTCGGGCAGCGAGGCCTGGATGTACTGGCCGAGTTCGACGAGCGGGTCGGCTGCGACGTCAGTCATGCTTCACCGAGGATCTTCGAGAAGGCGCGGACACCGGACCTACCGCT
This sequence comes from uncultured Lichenihabitans sp., assembly GCA_964243125.1. Taxonomy (GTDB): domain Bacteria; phylum Pseudomonadota; class Alphaproteobacteria; order Rhizobiales; family Beijerinckiaceae; genus Lichenihabitans. Next base: position 2,566 of record CAXTEP010000280.1, read on the forward strand.
CGATCGTGCCGGTGCGGCGGATCTTCCGCTGCAGCAGCAGGATGCCGTAGAGCAGCGCCTCCGCCGAGGGCGGGCAGCCCGGCACGTAGATGTCGACCGGCACCACGCGGTCGCAGCCGCGCACCACCGAGTAGGAATAATGGTAGTAGCCGCCGCCGTTGGCGCAGGACCCCATGGAGACCACGTAGCGCGGCTCGGGCATCTGGTCGTAAACCTTGCGCAGCGCCGGGGCCATCTTGTTGGTCAGCGTGCCGGC
>CAXTEP010000281.1:0-2815 GCA_964243125.1 uncultured Lichenihabitans sp.
AGATCATCATCGTGCCGTGGGCCGAGAAGATCTGGTCGTAGTGCTCCGGCGGCAGGTAGCCCGGCGAACGGTAGGCCAGCGCCTGCTGCGAGCGCATCATGATGGCGTCGGTGAAGCCGCGGATTAGCATGACCAGCGCCAGCAGGGTGTACATGACGCCGATGCGCTTGTGGTCGACGGAGGTGATCCACTCGCGCCACAGGTAGGGCAAGTGGCCGGCGAACACGACCCAGCCCATGACGCCGAGCAGGATGAGGCCCACCAGGCCAGCCGCCACGAGCGGGACGGGCTGGTCGAAGGGGATGGCCGAAAGGGTCAGTCTGCCAAACACGATCAGCCTCCGGCTCTCAGATCATCGGACTTGGGCGACACGTCCGGCTTCGGGCCAGGGCCGGGCGGAAGCTTCTGGGACACGATGGCGTCGAACAGGCCGAACGACACGGCGCGATAGGTCGAGGGCGGGTCGTCGAGGCTCTGCCGGGACAGCTTGCGGTAGGCGGCCTCGTCGAGGATGGGACCATCGGCTCTGGCATTCTCGACCCATCGGGCGAAGCCGTCGGACGTCATGGCGTCGACGTCGAAGTGCATGTTCGAGAACCCGTCGCCGCTGAAGTGCCCCGACAGGCCCGCGAATGTGCCCACGCGGTCGGCCTGGAGGTTCAGCTGGTCGGCCATGCCGTTCATCACGTAGATCATGCTGCCGAGCTGGGGGACGAAGAAGGTGTTCATCACGCTGGCCGAGGTGAGGGTGAAGTGGACCGGCACCCCGGCGGGGATGATGAGCCTGTTCAGGCTGGCGACGTTCTGATCGGGGTAGACGAACAGCCATTTCCAATCGAGCGACACGACCTGCACCTCGAGCGGCTTGGCGGAGGACCCGTCCGTCGGGGCCCGGAGAGGTTTCGCGGGGTCGAGGTCGTGCGAGCCGACCCAGGCGATGCTACCCAGGAACACGATGGTGAGGAGCGGCACCGACCAGGTGACGATCTCGATCCGGCCCGAGAAGGCCCAGTCCGGCCGGCGGCGGGCCTTGGGGTTCGAGGCGCGGAACCACCACGCAAAGGCGAGTGTGGCCAGCACGGTCGGCACCACGATGCACAGCATGATGCCGAGGGCGTCGAACAGGATCTTCCGCTGCGCGCCCCCGACCGGCCCCGCCGGGTCCAGGATGCCGCGTGAGCAACCCGCCAGCGGACAAGCCACCAGCGCCGCGACGGCCGTCAGTTTGGGCCGGCCGCCAACGGTCTCGAGAGTTCTCACTTGAAGAACCCCGAGATGGGGTTGGTTCGGGCGAGGTCGATCACCTCGTCGCCGCGGCCGTTCAGGACGGCCCTTAGCACCCAAAGGCTGAAGCCCTCGGCGTCCTTCAGCGTGATCTTGGGCGGCATGGACAGCTCGGCCGGGTTGGTGACGACGTCGACCAGCGCCGGGCCAGGATGGGCGAAGGCGGCTTCCAGCGCTTCCCGGAGGTCGGCCGGATCCTCGACGCGGGCCGCGTGCACCCCCATGGCTCGCGCCATGGCGGCGAAGTCGGGGTTCTGCAGATCGACCCCGACCTCGAGCAGGCCCCCCGCCTTCATCTCCATCCCGACGAAGCCCAGCGCGCCGTTGTCGAAGATGACGACCTTGACGGGCAGCTTGAGCTGCACGAGGGAGATGAAATCGCCCATCAGCATGGTGAAGCCGCCGTCGCCCGACAGCGACACCACTTGGCGGTTGCGGTCGACCGCCTGGGCGCCGATCGCCATGGGCAGGGCGTTGGCCATCGTGCCGTGGGCCCAGGAGCCGAGCAGCCGGCGATGGCCGTTCAGCTTGAGGTAGCGTGCCGCCCAGATCGTGGGCGTGCCGACGTCGGCGGTGAAGACGGCATCGTCCGAGGCCAGTTCGCTGACGAGCTTGGCGACGTATTGCGGGTGAATGGGCTTGTGTCCCGCCTCGCCGGTGGCGAGCTCGTCGAGTCCCTCCCGCGCCTTCGCGTAGTTGGCCAAGCTGTGATCGAGGTGGGCGCGGTTCGCCTTCGGAGCGAGGCGCGGCAGCAGGGCATCGATCGTCGAGACGACGTCGCCCACGAGGCCGAGGTCGAGCTTGCAGCGCCGCCCGAGGTTCTCGGGGCGGAGGTCGATCTGGGCGATCTTCGCGTCGGTGGGAAAGAACTGGCGATAGGGGAAGTCCGTGCCGAGCATCAACAGCACGTCGGCGTCCATCATGGCGTGGTAGCCCGACGAGAAGCCGATCAGCCCGGTCATGCCGACGTCGTAGGGGTTGTCCCATTCGACGTGCTCCTTGCCGCCGAGCGCGTGCACGATGGGGCTCTTCAGCGCTTCGGCGAGGTGCATCAATTGGTCATGGGCGCCGGCGCAGCCGCGACCGCAGAACAGGGTAACGCGCTTACCGCCGTTCAGCAGCCCGGCGAGGGCGTCGAGTTCGGCGCCGCGCGGTGTGACGGTGCTCGGAGCCGGCAGGAGGCCCGCCGCGAGCGTCGGCGTCGCGCTCGTCTTGAGGAGGGCGATGTCGCCCGGAATGACCAGCACCGCGACGCCGCGGTGGCCGACCGCGGCGCGGATCGCGGTGTCGAGCGTGCGGGGCATCTGCTCGACCGAGGAAACCATCTCGCAGTAATGCGAGCATTCCCGGAACAGGATCTCCGGATGGGTGGCCTGGAAGTAGTTCGAGCCGATCTCGGCCGACGGGATGTGGGCCGCGATGGCCAGCACCGGCACCCGGGTGCGCTGGGCGTCGTAGAGGCCATTGATGAGGTGCAGGTTGCCGGGCCCGCAGGAGCCGGCGCAGACCGCGAGCGCGCCAGTCGCCTGCG
>CAXTEP010000282.1:0-2701 GCA_964243125.1 uncultured Lichenihabitans sp.
CATTCAGCTGCAACACGAAGCGTTCTCGCACGGCCGTCAGAAACCAGTCGCAAAGAGTGAGCTGCAGGTTACGGCGCTGCCCTTCACCAAAGACGACTTCCTCGACGAAGCGGAAGGTCAGGGTGTCGATTGGCTTACCGGCCGGCCCAATGTTGGTGGTGATCAAGGTTCCCTGGAGACGCTCCAGGCGCTCGCGCAAGCCACGATACTGAGTCCCGTTCATCGAACGGCCCCGCAGCCGCAGCAAATCGCGTGGGTTCAGTGTCGAGGTTTTAGGCAGCTTTTCGCCCCACCTATGATCACGGATCAGCTGCGACGCGATGAGCATGAGGATCTCGGCGTCCCGAATGTTCGCCAAGCCTAAAGAGCTATCGGTCGCGACCTGCAGGAAGAGCTTACCGTCCGGGCTGACATAATCGATCGGCTTGGTCCGGGGCTTGCTCGACAGGCTGAAGAAGGGCCGCGCCATCAATGTGCGGAGGTCAAACAGCTTGAAAGCTTCCTTGGCGGTGCCGCCTTTCAAGCCCGTTCCAAGCAAGCCGTCCTCGTTGTCGAGGACAGGCAAGCTCAATGCTTCGTCCCGCGCCTTCTGGTTCCGACCACTTTCCATCCAATCGGCAGGCTCGTCCCCGGGCCAGAGGGCTTGCAGCGATCCTGGCTTTGAGCGCTCCTCGGCCTTCGTTCGTTCATGCTTGTCCCACCTGGCAAGCTCCTCTGCCGTGACCCCCAGCATGCCGCCACCGTTTTCGGCAGCCTGGATGCCAGTTTCCTCCAACAAAGGCAGAGCCCACAGTTGATCACCATACTCAGACGGTTCGGGCTTGGCTTCGACACCGTCTGGCAGCCTTGGTTCGGAACGGCTACCCTTGTTCCGCAGGCGGCGGGCTGGTCGCCGTCGGTCAAGGTCTCGTTTCGCCATGGTGGTCCCCGTCATCCTGAACTAGTGAAAAACTATCGTCTTCATTGCCTCAAATCCGTCGGGCCGCCGACACCAAGCGTCTCTTCGCCGAGCCGGAGGCCCTGCTGGTCTACCTGTCGCGCTACTCTCACTTTGTCGCCATCGGCAAACGATGGTGGCATGGCCTGTCAAAGAAGGATGTTCGTGCCGACGAGGGCTTCGGTGTTTCCATATCGTTTTACTCCCTTCAAGGAGATGCTCTCCCAAGATGATGGGAAGAGGAGTCCCGGCCCTGGCTGGAGCCGCACCGCCACCGCTGCCTAGCGCTGCCCTCGACCTCCCAGTGGCGGTGCCGCGCCCTGTCCGATCGCCGCTCGCTGCCCCGCGCTACCTGCCGACCTAATCCAACGAAGGACGATGACGCTTTCCTCGAGCACCGGGCTCACCTCGGTGGCCCGCTCTGTCGTCCACCAAGCGACACAGGCCTGTCGTGTGGAATGGTGTGGTTCCCGCCGCTGACCTGGCAATTTCGCCCATGACTTCCTGAACCTCCCTCGACCGGATCACCGGCCACCTGAGGTTCAGCACCATGATCGTCATCTCCACGGTCGCCACCAAGGCCGACGCCGACCCGCGCGACACGGCACGGTCGATCCCCGACCCCGCGCCGCCGCCCGCGCGCCAGACCGGCTTCCACGGCCCGGCCCTCCGGCCGGCTTTCCTCGACACCGACGGCATCGCCGACCCGCGGCCCGCGCTCGCCCGGCCGCCCCTGGTGCCCGCCTCGGTCCTGCGGGCAAACCACTGCCTGCTGGGCACCGACACGCGCTTCCGCGCCTGCGCCCGCCTGCTCCAAAGCCTCCACCGCGCCGCCGCCGGCCTGCCCGCGGGCGCCCACCTCGCCGGCGACCCGGCCCGGCCCACGCGCGTCCCGCTCGGCTCCCGCCTGTCCGCCGCGGCCGCCCGGGCCGGCCACAACTTCATCTCCCCCGCGGTGCACGCCCTCGCCCGCCGCACGCTGGTCCTGCGCGAGGAGGGCGCCGCCATCGACGAGGAGCGCCTGTTCGGCAACCTGCTCAGCTCCATGCCGCTCTGCTTCAACTTGTTCGGCCCCATGGCGCTCGACCCCGCACTCGCCACCGCGGTCTGGCGCCGCCTGCTGCCGGCCTTCGTCGATCGGGTCGAGTTCGTCGCCTTCGAGCACTCGCCCGGCCGCGGCGACCCCCGGTTCCTCGCCGACGGCACCGCCTTCGATCTGCACCTCGGCGTCGTCACCCCCGACAGCAAGCCCGCAAGCCTGTTCATCGAGGTCAAGTACAGCGAGGGCCTGACCGGGCCCGCCGCCCGGCCGCGGCCCCGCTACGACGCGGCGTCCCGCCAGTGCCGCCTGTACCAGGACCCGGACAGCCCGGCCCTGCGCTCCGTTGCGCTGGAGCAGCTGTGGCGCGAGCACATGCTGGCCCAGCTCGCCGTCGACCACGGCGCGGCCTACCAGGCGCACTTCGTCGCCCTCGCGCCGCGGCTCAACCGGCGCGCCGCGGCGGCCTTCACGCTCTACGGCGCCCAGCTGGCCGCGCCGGAGCCCGAGGACGAGCTGCGCGTCGGCTTCACGACCCTGACGCTCGAGGCGGTGCTGGAGGCGCTGGCCGCGGCCGGGGCCGCCGACCTCGCCCGCCAGCTCTGGGCCCGCTACCTCGACCTCGACCGGGTGCTCGACCACGCGCTCGCGCCGCCCGCGACGCCCGCCGCCCAGCCGCGCCGGCCGCCGGCTAGCACCTTCGTCGGGAGGGCCCGGCCCAGGCC
>CAXTEP010000283.1:0-2677 GCA_964243125.1 uncultured Lichenihabitans sp.
GAATGAACGCCGGATACTCACCCCGAAAGTGGACGAGAAACCGGGGGACCCTCAAGCCGCATGGCAGCGCGTGGCCCTCGGGCGCATGTTCCGGGGTCGGAATGGCGAGCAGGCGACGGTGCGAGGTGGGCCGCGGCGCCTCGTATCCGAGGTGACCGTCAGGCCGCAGCCTACCTCGACACTCCAGTTTTTGACCCTTGGTGCGAGGACCGCAGTATGAGCATCGTGCCGGGCCAATCCGGCGGATCCGATATGCGGGAAAGCTAACGCTTGTAGGAGCTGCGCCGAGCCATTGGCCGAAGCAGGGTTGCAGGTAGCGAACCGCACATGACCCCTCAGGAGATTTCGTGAACCGAAACATGCTCTATCTCATCGTCGGCGCCCTCGTGGTCGTCGTGGCGGTGCTCGGCTACACCACCTACCAGGATCACAAGGAGCCGGAGGGCCTGCAGATCAACGTCGGCAAGAGCGGGGTCGAGGTGAAGAACAAGTAGGGCCATGGAACGCTTGCCGCGTGGACGTCGGGGTCCGCGGGTCCGGCGTCGCCGCAATCGGCTGATTGTCGCGGCAAGGCATGGGAGCGGCCTTGTCGCGGGCGAAGGCGATCAGGCTATGGCATCGGTGGCTCGCGGCTCAGGCCTCGGTCACGGTCGCATCGGCTTCCCTGCCGTGTTCGGTCAGCTTCGTGAGGCGCTCGGCCAGCGAGCGCATGCTGACGTCGCCCTTGTGCAGGATCTGGCTCGCGCCGTGCAGCCGCCGGCGATCCTCCCACGTCAGGTCAAGGGCGGTCAGGACCACGACCGGGATGGCGGCGCATTCGGGCTTGGCCCGCATGGCCTCCAGGAACGAGAAGCCGTCCATCACGGGCATCGTGAGATCGAGGAGCACCAGGCCGGGCCGGGACACGGCGAGCTGTTCGAGACCCTCCCGGCCGTTCTCGGCTTCGTTCACGGTCCAGCCGTCGCGCTCCAGCGCCTTGCGGATGCGCGCCCTCGCATCGGCATCGTCGTCGATTACCAGCACGGCGCCTTCGGGCGGACGATAGCGGTCCATGACGGCCTTGAACCGATCCCAGCGCACCGGCTTCATGACGTAGTCGGAGGCCCCCAGCGAGGCCGCCAGGGCGCGCTGCTCGACGAAGGTCACCATGATGACCGGGATCTCGTTCAGGTCGGGATCCGCCTTGAGGGCGCTGAGCACGGACCAGCCGTCGATGCCCGGCATCATGACGTCGCACAGAATGGCGCGGGGCCTCGTTTCCCGCGCCAAGGCAAGCCCCGCCACGCCGTCGCCCACCGTGCGGACCTTGAACCCCTCGCGGTGCAGGAACTTGGTCATCAACGCCCGCTGGTCGGCATCGTCGTCGATCACCAGCACGAGATCCCCATCCCCCGCCGTTACGTCGTCGGGCTCCGCGACGGTCACGGCCTGGTAGGCGGCGGGAAGCCTGACCGTGAAGATCGTCCCTCTGCCTTCCGCGCTCTCGACAGAAATCGTGCCGCCCAGCATCGTGCTGAGCGCCTTCGTGAGCGACAGACCCAGGCCCGTGCCGCCGTACTTGCGCGTTGTCGAGATGTCGGCCTGCACGAAGCGCTGGAACAGCCTGGACAGCTGCTCCTCGGTCATGCCGATCCCCGTGTCGCTGACCGTGAACACGACCTGCTCGTTGCCGTCCACGATGTCGCGGTCGGCCGACAGCGTGACGATGCCGCGCTCGGTGAACTTGGCCGCGTTGCTGAGCAGGTTGAGCAGGATCTGCCGCACTTTCGTCAGATCCGACACCATCCGGCCCAGGCCGGGCGCGATCCTGAGGTCGAGCCGGTTGGCCTTCTTCTCGACCAGCGTCCGCGCCGTGGTCGCGACGTCCCGGATTACCGGTTCGAGGTCGAACGCCTCCGGGTAGACGTCCATCTTGCCGCTCTCGACCTTGCTCAGGTCGAGCACGTCGTTGATCAGGCCGAGCAGGTGGCGCGCGTTTCCCTCGATCTTGCGCAGGTCGGCACCGAAGGCTGCGGCGTCGCTGCCATCCTCGACCTCCTCGATCATCATCTCGCTGTAGCCGATGATGGCGGACAGCGGGGTGCGCAGCTCATGGCTCATGTTGGCGATGAAAACGCTCTTGGCCACGTTGGCCTGCTCGGCGGCTTCCTTGGCGGCCCTGGCTTCCGCGTTGGCGTCGCTGAGGGCGGCCTGATTGTCGACGAGGATGCGGTTGGCCTCGTTGAACCGCTCCAGCGTGGCCTCGTTCTGGAGGATGGATCGGCGCAGGGCGTCGCAGATCCACACCATGACGGTGCCCACGGCGGCGTATTGGGCGAGCAGGAAGACCTGGGCGCCGTTCAGGGTCGGCAGACCGTTGGCCGAAGCGAAGAACCAGGCCGCGATGGCAGTCGACAGGACCACACTCACCGCGCCGGCTTGCCAGCCGACCGCGATGCTCACCACCAGCAGCACCGGGATGTAGAGCAGGAAGGGCGCGACATAGAGCGGTGCCAGGGACCGCAGCAGGGTCATGACCCCGATCAGCAGCACGGGTACGCCGTAGCGCGCCAGGAGCGATGGACGTCGACGGGCCAGGGACCCGATGAGCCTGTACATGCTTGTCATGCAAAACCGTTGTCACGCCTGGACGCGCATGAGAAGCCGGCTTGAGAGCGGATCGTTGTCACGGTCGCTG
>CAXTEP010000284.1:0-2667 GCA_964243125.1 uncultured Lichenihabitans sp.
GGGCCGTGCCGATCATCAACGAGAACGACACGGTGGCGACGAGCGAGATCCGCTACGGCGACAACGACCGGCTCGCGGCCCGGGTCGCCACCATGGCGAGCGCCGACCTGCTCGTCCTGCTGTCCGACATCGACGGCCTTTACACGGCCCCGCCGGACCGCCCCGGGGCGCGGCTCGTGTCCGTGGTGGAGCGCATCGATGCCGCGGTCGAGGCCATGGCGGGCGGGGCCGCCTCGGAGCTGTCGCGCGGCGGCATGCGGACCAAGATCGAGGCCGGCAAGATCGCGGCGGCTGGCGGCACCCATATGGTGATCGCCGACGGCCGCGTCCTGGCGCCGATCACCCGCATCCGGGCCGGCGAGCCCTGCACCTGGTTCCTGACCGGCTCCACGCCCGTGGCGGCCCGAAAGGTGTGGATCGGCGGCTCGCTGGAGCCCCGGGGCGAGCTCACGGTCGACGCCGGGGCGGCCCGGGCGCTGCGGGGTGGCGCGAGCTTGCTTCCCGCCGGCGTGACGCGGGTGTCGGGCTCCTTCGCGCGGGGCGACTGCGTGCGGGTGCGCGATCCCGAGGGCGCGGAGCTCGGCCGCGGGCTGGTGGCGCACGACCGCGACCACGCGGCCCGGATCGCGGGCCGCAACTCGCGCGAGATCGAGGCCGTGCTGGGCGTCACCGGCCGCAGCGAGATGATCCACCGCGACGACCTCGTGCTCCGCACCGCGTGACGCGGCCCGGGCGCCGGTCAGGCCGCGTCGTGATCGTCGCCCTGGGTGTCGGTGCGGTCGCCGGACAGGTTTTGGGGCGGACGCAGGCCGCCCGCCGTCGGTTGGACGACCTCGCCCTCGGGGCCTCCACCCGCCGGACCGCCGGGTGAGCGGGCGCCGCCCGCGGCCGGGCCCGCCTCGCCCCTGATCCCGCGGCCGTCGCCGGTCGCCGGGGCCGGGTCGGCGGAGTTGTCGGGCATGGCGGTCGAACCGGGCCGCGAGTCGCCGGCCGAGCCCGCATCCGCGGTTCCTCCGGCCGAACCGCCGAGGTCGAAGCCGGCGCGATCCGGTCCGGAGTCGCCACCCTTAGCCGCGGCCGCCGGATCCGGCGTTTCGCGTCCCCCCGTGGATCCCGGTGCTGTGATGGCCATGAGGTCCTCCCGCGCTTGTCCTGCTTGAAGAGTGCACCCGGTCCGGCGGCGGTTCCCGCCCGCCGCCAGCCCCGGGCGGGTGCCCCCGGGCGTTGTTTTCGTTGCCGGAATCGCGTCGCACTTAGCCCCGGGGCCGGTGCGGCGCGTGTGCTTGCGAAAATTTAACTTTTTCGAAGCGAATCAGCGACTTGGACATACGGCCGCAGGCCGCGGCAAAAATCCGGAAACGCGAAAAAAACACTTGTCGCGGGGCACGGTTTTCCTTATCTACGTCCTTGCCCAATTTCGCACGTGCCTGTGGTCGTGTGTCGGTTGACGGGGTCCGGACAAGAGGCCGGTAAACCGTCAAGTTCAACCGGCAGCCGGAGGCGAACCGGCGAACCCCGCCAAACGGGGGACGCGACTTGAAGCAACGACGGACCGGGCTTTTTCGTCTCTGCCGACCCTCCAAAGGTCGTCTACGAAGAGGCTTGTCTTTCTTGCCGGGTGTGCGGACAGGGTCATCCCCTTTCCAATCGATGGCTATGTGGACCGCACCGGCGCGAGCCGAGGCATCCCTGTAGCCAACGGCGCAGCATTCGATCGAGGCCCTCGCGGGCGCGGTATCGCCGCGTTGCGCGAACGGCATCGGTCGCGGTTGGCATCGCTCCGACGACCGGTCGCGTCTCCATCGCGCGCCGGGCGGCAGGGCTCTGCCGCCGATCCCTCTCTCTTGGCTTGAGGCGCGAGAACCGTGCCGGAAGGGATGCCGCCATGACCGACCGTATCCACCAGTTCCTCCGCAACCGTCGCGAAGACGGCCCATGCCTCGTGGTCGACCTCGACGTCGTGCGCGACAATTACGCCTCCTTCGCCCAGGCGCTGCCCGACACGCGCGTGTTCTACGCCGTGAAGGCGAATCCCGCCCCCGAAGTGCTCGACCTGCTGGCGCGGCTCGGCTCCTGCTTCGACACCGCCTCCGTGGTGGAGATCGAGCAGGTGCTGGCCACCGGCGCCGCGCCCGACCGCATCTCGTTCGGCAACACGATCAAGAAGGAGCGCGACATCGCCCGCGCCTTCGCGCTCGGCATCCGGCTCTTCGCGGTGGATTGCGACGCCGAGGTCGAGAAGGTCGCGCGCGCGGCGCCCGGCGCCAAGGTGTTCTGCCGCATCCTGTGCGACGGCGAAGGCGCCGAATGGCCGCTGTCGCGCAAGTTCGGCTGCGTGCCCGCCATGGCGGCGCGGGTGCTGGAGCGCGCCCACGCGCTGGGACTGGTAGCCTACGGCCTGTCGTTCCACGTGGGTTCGCAGCAGAACAACCCGCGCATGTGGGACGGCGCGCTCGCGGCCACGGCCGAAATTTTCAAGGATCTGGCCGAGCGCGGCATCACGCTGCAGATGGTCAACCTCGGCGGCGGCTTCCCGACCCGGTACCTCAAGGACGTGCCGGCCGTGAAGGCCTACGGGCAGGCCATCTTCAAGGCCCTGCGCAAGCATTTCGGCAACCGCATCCCCGAGACCATCATCGAGCCGGGCCGCGGCATGGTGGGCAACGC
>CAXTEP010000285.1:0-2628 GCA_964243125.1 uncultured Lichenihabitans sp.
CGCACGCGCGACCACACGCGGCTCGCCGAGGTGTGGTCGACGCTGTTCGTCACCTATCGCGGGCGCACGTTCGTGGGCCTGACCCTGATGGTGGCGCAAGCCTTCTTCTACAACGCGATCTTCTTCACCTACGCGCTGGTGCTGACCAAGTTCTACGGCGTCGAGAGCAGCCAGATCGGCTGGTACATCCTGCCTTTCGCGGCCGGCAACTTCCTCGGCCCCGTCCTGCTCGGCCGGCTGTTCGACACGGTCGGGCGGAGGCCCATGATCGCCATCACCTACGGGCTGTCGGGCCTGCTGCTGCTCGGCGCCGGGGTGCTGTTCCTGAACGGGCAGCTGACCGCCGCGACCCAGACGCTCGCCTGGATGGTCATCTTCTTCGTGGCGTCCCCGGCCGCCAGCGCCGCCTATCTCACGGTCAGCGAAACCTTCCCGTTGGAGATCCGCGCCGTGGCGATCGCGGTCTTCTATGCGGTCGGCACGGGTCTCGGCGGCGTCGCGGCCCCGACCCTGTTCGGGGCGCTGATTCAGAGCGGGTCGCGCGAAAGCGTCTTCTACGGCTACGTGTTCGGGGCCGCGCTGATGGGGGTGGCGGCCCTCGTGGCCCTGCTGTTCGCCGTCAAGGCCGAAGGGCGTTCGCTGGAGGACGTGGCCCGGCCGTTGTCGGCCGCGACCTGAGCGCCGGAGCGGGCGCGTCGCCTGGAGTGCCGCGGAAAAGCGTGGCGTCTCCTGCCCTCATCGTATAGCGTCCGCTCGCGCTCGCACGTCCCGTGCCCGTCGCACCCGCTGTCGCGGCTGGCTGGACGACATCCCGGCCCGACCCCAGACGGCGGTTTCGAGGCTGTCCGGATTTGCCCGGAAGTCTTCGGCCCTTCAATGGAAAGGACAACCGATGTCGATCACGGCCGAGCGCAAAACCGCGCTCATGACTGATTTCGCCACCAAACAGGGCGACACGGGCTCGCCCGAGGTTCAGATCGCGATCCTCACCGAGCGGATCGTCAACCTGACCGAACACTTCAAGTCGCACGTCAAGGACAATCATTCCCGACGCGGCCTGCTGAAGATGGTGTCGACGCGCCGCTCGCTCCTCGACTACGTGAAGAAGAAGGACGAGGCGCGCTACCGTTCGATCATCGAGCGCTTGGGCATCCGGCGCTGAGCCGAGCCGGCTCCGGTCCGGTTCGCTCCGGACGGTTGCCCACGAGATCCCGTACCGCTTCGATCGAAGCGCTACGACCCAGGGTACCCAGCCAGGGCGCCCGCACTCCGGGACCGCGGCACGCAGCCGCGGGTCCCGCTCACCAGGACCGCTTCGAGCCGGAGCGTCGCGACGGAACCCGCCAGGGCCGTCGTACGCTGCCGACCTGATCGACCAGCACACCGGCGATCCCGCACGAGCGGCGTCGCCAACAGGCCATGGCAGGATCGCCAGGGGCTGCGGTTCGGCCACCTGGGGCCGAGCGCAACCCCTCGCCGTTCTGCCCGTGGCCGGTCGATGGGAGGTCCGCCACCAAGGACATGAACCACGATGTTTGACATTTTCCGCGAAGAATTCGACTGGGCCGGGCGCAAGCTGGTGCTCGAAACAGGCCGCATCGCCCGGCAGGCCGACGGCGCCGTGCTGGCGACCTACGGCGAAACCACGCTTCTCGCCACCGTGGTGTCGGCCAAGAACCCGAAGCCCGGCCAGGACTTCTTCCCCCTCACGGTCAACTACCAGGAGAAGGCTTTCGCGGCCGGACGCATCCCGGGAGGGTACTTCAAGCGCGAAGGGCGCCCGTCCGAGAAGGAGACCCTGGTGTCGCGGCTGATCGACCGGCCGATCCGACCCCTGTTCCCCGAAGGCTACCGGAACGACACCCAGGTGGTCATCACCGTGTTGGCCCACGATCTCGAGAACGATCCCGACATCCTGGCCATGGTGGCGACTTCGGCGGCCCTGACCATTTCGGGCATCCCGTTCATGGGGCCGGTGGGTGCGGCCCGGGTCGGCCACGTCAACGGCGAGCTGAAGTTCAACCCGACCATCGAGGAGATGAAGGGGTCGGCGCTCGACCTCGTGGTGGCGGGCACGCAGGACGCGGTGCTCATGGTCGAGTCGGAAGCCAAGGAGCTGTCCGAGGACGTCATGCTGCAGGCCGTGATGACCGGCCACCGCGGCTTCCAGCCGGTGATCGACGCCATCATCCGCCTGGCCGAGAAGGCCGCCAAGGAACCGCGCGAGTTCAGCCTGGCCGACAAGTCCGCGGTCGAGGCGAGCGTGCGCGAGGCCGCCGAGGCCGACCTCAGGGCCGCCTACGCGGTCACCGCCAAGGCCGAGCGTTACAAGGCCGTGGACGCGGCCCGGGCCAAGGTCATGGCCGAATTCGTGTCGGCCGAGGGCGCCCGCTTCACCAAGGAGCAGGTGGCCGAAGCCTTCCACGATCTCCAAGCCAAGGTCGTGCGCTGGAACATCCTCGACCACGGCACCCGGATCGACGGTCGTGACCTGAAAACCGTCCGCCCCATCGAGGCCCAGGTCGGCATCCTGCCCCGCACGCACGGATCGGCGCTGTTCACCCGCGGCGAAACCCAGGCCCTGGTGGTGGCGACGCTCGGCACAGGCGAGGACGAGCAGTTCATCGA
>CAXTEP010000286.1:0-2594 GCA_964243125.1 uncultured Lichenihabitans sp.
AGCATCATGGTGTTGTCGCGGAAGAACAGCTCGTTCTCGACGCCCGCGTAGCCCGAGCCCATGCCGCGCTTGATGAACAGCACCGTCTTGGCCCGCTCCACGTCCAGGATCGGCATGCCGAAGATGGGCGAGGCGCGGTCGGTCTTGGCGGAAGGGTTGGTGACGTCGTTGGCGCCGATCACGAAGGCCACGTCGGCCTGGGCGAACTCGGCGTTGATGTCCTCGAGCTCGAACACCTCGTCGTAGGGCACGTTGGCCTCGGCGAGCAGCACGTTCATGTGGCCCGGCATGCGCCCCGCCACGGGGTGGATGGCGTATTTCACCTCCACGCCGTCGCGCTTGAGCGTGTCGGCCATCTCGCGCAGGGCGTGCTGGGCCTGGGCCACCGCCATGCCGTAGCCCGGCACGATGATCACCTTGCCGGCGTTCTTCATGATGTAGGCCGCGTCCTCGGCCGAGCCCTGCCGCACCGGCCGCGTCTCGACGGCGCCGCCCGCGGCCGCGGTCTCGCCCCCGAAGCCGCCCAGGATCACCGACACAAAGGACCGGTTCATGCCCCGGCACATGATGTAGGACAGGATGGCGCCCGAGGAGCCCACCAGCGCGCCCGTGATGATGAGGGCCAGGTTGCCCAGCGTGAAGCCGATGCCGGCCGCGGCCCAGCCCGAATAGGAGTTGAGCATGGACACGACCACGGGCATGTCGGCCCCGCCGATCGGCACGATGAGCAGGCCGCCCAGCGCCAGCGCGACCAGCACGATCAGCCAGAACGCCAGGGCGCTCGCGGTGGCCACGAACACGGCGACGAGCACCACCAGCAGGACGAGCAGGCCCCCGTTGATGAGGTGGCGCTGCGGCAGCAGGATCGGCTTGCCCGACATGCGGCCGTCGAGCTTCAGGAAGGCGATCACCGAGCCCGTGAAGGTCAGCGCCCCGATGGCGGCCCCGATCGACATTTCCACGAGGCTCGGGCCGTGGATGGCGCCGGGCACGCCGATGCCGAAAGCCTGGGGGGCGTAAAGGGCGCCGGCCGCCACCACCACGGCCGCGAGACCCACCAGCGCGTGGAACAGGGCCACGAGCTGCGGCATGGCGGTCATCTGCACGGTGCGGGCCCGCCATGCCCCGATGCCGCCGCCGATCCCCAGGCCGCCGATCACCATGAGCCAGCTCGCGGCACCGGCGGGCGGCCGCAGCAGCAGCGTGGTCAGGATCGCCAGGCCCATGCCGGTCATGCCGAACCGGTTGCCGGCCCGCGAACTCGCGGGCGACGACAGCCCGCGCAGCGCCAGGATGAACAGGATGCCCGAAACGAGGTAGAGCAGGGCGGCCCAGCTGTCGCTCACGGGGGTCAGCCCTTCTTCTTGTACATGGACAGCATGCGCTCGGTGACCAGGAAGCCGCCGAAGATGTTCACGGAGGCGAGGATCAGGCCGACGAAGCCGAACAGCCGCGCCGCCCAGGCCCCGGCGGTCCCGCCCGTTTCGACCCCCACGGACAACAGCGCCCCCACCACCACCACGGACGAGATCGCGTTGGTGACCGACATCAGCGGCGTGTGCAGCGCGGGCGTCACCGACCAGACCACGTAGTAGCCCACGAAGACCGCGAGCGCGAAGATGGCGAGCCGGAACACGAAGGGGTCGACGGCGCCGCCCGAGGCCGCGTGAACCGCGGCGCCCGCGGCGTCGCCGAGCCGGTCCGCGTAGCCCTGCGCCGCGGCGGCGTAGTTCTGCGCCGCGGCCGCGGCCTGCCGGGCCATGTCGGCGGCGGCCTGCGCGTTCTGGTGAAGCTGGTCCGCATTGTCGGCCGCCATGCGGGCCTCCCTGGGGTCGAGGAATGGAGCGGCGGGGCCGCGCCGATCAGGCCGCGGCCGCGGCGGGCCGGAAGCTCGGGTGCACCACGGCGCCGTCGCGCGTCAGCAGGGTGGCGCGCACCAGCTCGTCGTCCCAGTCGATCTTCAGCGCCTTGGTGCCCTTGTCGATCAGGGTTTCGGCGAAGGCCAGCAGGTTGCGGGCGTAAAGGCTCGACGCGGTCGCGGCGAGCCGCCCGGGCACGTTGGTGTAGCCCACGATCCTGACGCCGTGGGCGTCCACGACCTCGCCCGCGCGCGACAGCTCGCAATTGCCGCCCCGCTCCACCGCAAGGTCGAGCACCACCGAGCCGGGCCGCATGGCCTCGACCATGGCGGCGCTGACGAGGCGAGGCGCGGGCCGGCCCGGGATCAGGGCCGTGGTGATGACGATGTCCTGCTTGGCGATGTGGCTCGCGACCAGGGCGGCCTGCTTGGCCTTGTAGGCGTCCGACATGTCCTTGGCGTAGCCGCCGGCGGTTTCGGCCTGCCTGAACTCCTCGTCCTGCACGGCCACGAACTTGGCGCCGAGCGATTCCACCTGCTCCTTGGTGGCCGGGCGCACGTCCGTGGCGGTCACGATGGCGCCCAGGCGGCGCGCCGTCGCGATGGCCTGCAGGCCCGCGACCCCCACGCCCATGATGAACACCCGGGCGGCCGGCACGGTTCCGGCCGCGGTCATCATCATGGGCATGGCGCGGCCGTACTGTTCGGCCGCGTCGATCACGGCCCGGTAGCCCGC
>CAXTEP010000287.1:0-2593 GCA_964243125.1 uncultured Lichenihabitans sp.
GCGGCGCGACCGCGCTCAGCCCTCTGGGAGCGCCGTCGCGTCCGCCGCGGACGTGAAATCGAACCGCCCCGCCGGCTCCCACGGGCCGCCGCGGTAGTACCACAGCGCCAGGCCGGTCACGGTCCCGGCGATGGACGGGAACGCGGCCGCGAGCCGGTCGCGCAGGGCGCGCGCATCCGCCGGATCGGCCTTGTTCTGCACGGTCACGTGCGGCCGGAACCCTTGCGCGTCCTGCGGGGTGAGCCAGGCCTGCCATTCGGTCGCCAAGCGCTTGCGCAAGCGGACCAGCGCCGGGGCCTCGATCTCCAACGCGACGCCCCGGCCCAGGAAGCGCAGGCCCGAGGTGGTGAAGGCCACCGGGGCCTCGGCGGCGCAGAAACCCCGGAGGGCGGCGTCGATGGCCCGCGCGTCCGCGCCGGGCAGGTGATGGAACAGGGTCAGGTGGGCCGGCACGACGTTGAGCCGGGCCGGGAAATGGGCGTCGCGCAACGCCTTGAACCGCTCCGCCGAAGCGGCATCGAACGTGGCCGTGAGGATCAGGGGATCGGGCAGGGAGCCGCTCCATGTCGCGGGCCATCGGCGGGAACGGACCCGCGCGCCGCAACCCGCACGCCGCCGTGGACCGGAAGCCGCCCGGCGCTGGCATGGAAACACTTGGCGCTCTATGAGGTTTCCCGCACGATCGTCGCGGCCGCCCGCGGCCAGCACGGGACGCAGCCGGTACATGCCCCTTCCGCCCCGCCCGCCCGCCCCCGGCGGGCGCGACCCCGTCTGGACCAGCCGGGGCAGCACCGCCTATCGGCGCATCAACGCGGCCCTGTTCCTGGCCGGGCTCGCGACCTTCTCGCTGCTCTACTGCGTGCAGCCGCTGCTGCCGGTGCTGTCGGCCGCGTTCCGGATCGACGCGGCCCGCAGCTCGCTCGCCGTGTCGCTCGGCACGGGCTTCCTGGCCTTGTCCATCCTGGTGGCCGGCAACCTGTCGGACCGCTTCGGCCGCAAGGCCGTGATGGCCGTTTCGCTGTCGGCCGCGGCCGTGCTGAACTTGGCGGAGGCGTTCGCGCCGAGCTGGCCGCTGCTGCTGCTCGGCCGGGCGCTCGAAGGCGTGGCGCTCGGCGGGGCGCCCGCGGTCGCCATGGCGTTCCTGGCCGAGGAGATCCATCCGGGCGGCCTGGGCCTCGCCATGGGGCTCTACGTGGGCGGCACGGCGGTGGGCGGCATGACGGGCCGCATCGTGGCGGGACTGGCGGCGGAGCAGTTCGGCTGGCGCGGCGCCCTGGCGACCGTGGGGGTGCTGGGGCTCGCCGAGGCGGCCGGCTTCGCCCTGCTGCTGCCGGCGTCGCGCAATTTCGTGCCGAAGCCCCGCGCGGGCGTCGCGGCGCACGGCGTTCTCCTGGCCCGCCACTTCGTCCGGCCCGGCCTGCCGTGGCTGTTCGTGTCGGGCGCGCTGCTGATGGGCAGCTTCGTGACGCTCTACAATTACGCGGGCTTCCGCCTGCAGGCGCCTCCCTACGGGCTGAACCAGGCGCAGAGCGGCGCCGTGTTCTCGCTCTACGCCACTGGCACCCTGGCGTCCGCGGCGGCCGGGGGCGCGGCCGACCGGTTCGGCCGCGCCCCCGTGCTGGCGCTCTGCGTGGTTCTGCTGGCCACGGGGGTCGCGGTGACGCTCATGGCCCCGCTCCCCGCCGTGGTGGCGGGCATCGCCCTGTTCACGCTCGGGTTCTTCGGCGGCCACGCGGTCGCGAGCGGCTGGGTGGGGCGGCTCGCGGGCGCCTCGAAGGGGCAGGCGGCCTCGCTCTACCTGCTGTTCTACTACCTCGGATCGAGCCTGCTCGGCTCGGTCGGGGGCGCGTTCTGGGAGCGCGGCGCCTGGCCCGCGGTGGCGGGCTTCATCGGCGCGCTGCTGTTCCTGCAGGGGCTCGTCGCGCTCCGGCTGTGGCGCATCGAGTGGCGCCACGCCGCCTGACGTGGTGCGGTCGCCGAAGGGCGTCAGGCGGGCGGGAAGCCGCCGCTGAGCGCCATGGCCGACAGCGGCTGCCGGCCGCTGGGGGCTTCGCGCGCCTGCAAGGCCTCGGGCAGGACCGACTTGTCGCCCGGCCGACCGACCGCGATGGCGCATTCCACGCGGTAGCCCTTGGGCACGTTCAGCTCCGCGAAGGCGCGGTCCATGTCGAACCCCACCATGCCGTGCGCCGCGAGCCCCATGCGGGCCGCCTGCAGGGCGAGGCACGCCCAGGCCGACCCGGCGTCGAAGGAATGGCTGTGGGAAGGCACCTCCTTGTCCTGCCCGGGCGGCAGCATCAGGGAATTGGACACGAGCACGATCATTAGCCCTGCCCGCTCGGCCCAGGACCGGTTGAACGGCACCAGCAGGTCGAGGAAGCGGGGCCAGTCGGCCGTATCGCGGCGGGCGTAAAGGAAGCGCCAGGGCTGCGAATTATAGGACGAGGGCGCCCAGCGCGCGGCCTCGAACAGCGTCATGACCTGCTCGTCCGACAGCGGCTGGCCGTCGAAGGCGCGGGGCGACCAGCGTTCGAGGAACAGGGGATCGATGGGGTAGTCGGCGGTACGGGCGTTGGCGGTGGTCATCGGCGCG
>CAXTEP010000288.1:0-2571 GCA_964243125.1 uncultured Lichenihabitans sp.
GCAGCGACGTGTAGGGCGTGCCGTCGACCGCGGTCGCGGTCGCGAGATCGTCGCGCGACGTCATCGTGTACAGGTGCGCCTCGGTGTTGGGGCAGGACGCCTTGCAGAGCTGGTCGAGGCCGTCGATCCGGTCGTCGCTCGGCGTCGAGGTCAGGGGAAAGAAACCGCCATCGCAGCTGCGGACGCAGATCGCCTGACCGGCGCGGCGCCCCCGGGGCGCATCGGGATCGCTCTCGTCCAGGATACCGAAGCCGGCATCGTCGGGCGGGGTGTCCAGGGTACCTTCATCGAAATGAGCGTCGGGATGGTTCTGCGGCAGGTCGGTCGGGCTGTCCGGCGTGCGCGTGCAGAGCCTGTCGTAGCGCGCCATCATGTCGGCGCGGCGGCTCGACACGGTGCTCATCTCTCGTTGGCGCACCTCGATCTGGCGCAGGTTGTCCTGCATGCGTTCCAGGCGGCTCGCGAGGCCGTCGCACTGTTCGGGCGCGTCCAGGCCGTCGAACCCCCGCGCGTCGCACCCGACCGATTGCGCGTAACTCCGGGTGCGCTCGATCTCGACCCGTTGGCGCTCGGCCGCGCGCGAATACTCGACGTCACCTCGTGCGTCGTCGTCGACGCTGGCGTTGATGGCGGCCTGAAGCCGGTTACAGTCCGGGGTCTGGGCCTGCCCGGCCGTCGCTGCGGCGGCCAGCAGCAGCCCGCACGCGAGTCCACGCCACCGAAGGAAGAGCCGTCCACCACGCACGCCCGATCGGCCTCCACGTACCCGCTCGCGGGGCATCTTCCCGCACGGCGGGCCCTCGCACCCGACGCCGGGCCGAGCTCAACCATAAAGCCCTTCGTGTCGTTAAGATGGTGGCCCGGCTGGGCCGTCTCCGCGGCAGCGTCGCCGCACCATGTAGATCGGGGTCCTTCTTCATCATGCGATCAGTCTCGAACCGCCTTGCCGCCGCGGCGCTCACGGCTTGTTTGCTGGCCCTCACGAGCCACGCAGCCCGCGCCGACGACGCGGACCTGATCTTCCGCAAGTCGACCGTGTTCCGCCTGCTGACGCCCAACGACAAGCTCGCCACCTACGCAGTCGACGATCCGGTGGCGATCGGGGTCGCCTGCTTCTTCACCGTGCCGGAAAAGGGAGGCGTCGCGGGCAGCCTCGGCCTGGCCGAGCAAACCTCCGACGTGTCGCTCGCCTGCCGTCAGACAGGACCGGTCAGCTTCAAGGAGAAGAGCAGCCAGGGCGACGTGGCCTTCACGGAGCGCCGCTCGCTCTTCTTCAAGAAGATGCAGATCGTCCGGGGCTGCGACGCCAAGCGCAACACGCTGATCTACATGGCCTATACCGACAAGCTGATCGAGGGCTCGCCTAAGAACTCGACCTCGGCGGTGCCGATCCAACCCTGGGGCGGGTCGGGCGACGTGGTGAAGTGCGGCGACTGGATCCGTTGAGCGTGGGACGGTGCGCGCCGGTCATTCCCCGCAGCGGATAATCACCTGGGAGGCACCGCCCGACGCCGCGTCGCCGCCGGGGATCGCACCCGTCACGTCCTCGGCCGCGCCGAACGCCAGCGCGTGGCCGCGCCCGTGCGCCTCGCACCAGGAATCCGCCATGACCCGGCCGCAGTCGCCGCCACCCCGCATGCATTCGCCGATCCCGTAGCCGTCGTCGGCCGGCAGGGTGAACACGGAGGGCTCGGCGGCCGCGTCGGCCCGGGCCGCGACGGGGCCGCCCAGGAGCAGGACCGCGATGCAGGCGGCCAAGCGACGATGAGGGGCACGAGCGAGAAGCATGGCGCGATCCGGCGACGAAACACGGCGTGGAGGCCGCGACCGGGAAACTGAGCCAACGAGGTCAACACGGACTTAACGACGACCCGGCCGGCTACTCGCGCTCCTCGTGGCCCTGCTTGAACGGCGCCATGTCGCCGTAGACCTCGATGGACTGCGCCACCTGGGCGCGCTCGCGCCGCAGGTAGTCCCCGATGGCCCGCTCCAGGCGCGGGTCGCCGATGCGGTGGACCGAATAGGTCGGCACGGCCCGGTAGCCTCGCGCCAGCTTGTGCTCGCCCTGAGCGCCGGCCTCCACCCGCGACAGCCCGCGCCCGAGCGCAAAATCGATGGCTTGGTAGTAGCAGACCTCGAAGTGCAGGAACGGGTGCTCCTCGATGCAGCCCCAGTTGCGGCCGTAAAGCGCGTCGTCGCCGATGAAGTTGATGGCACCCGCGACGTAGCGGCCCGCGCGCCTGGCCATGACCAGCAGGATGCGGTCGGCCATGCTCTGGCCGATGAGCGAGAAGAACCGGCGGTTGAGGTAGGGGCGGCCCCACTTGCGCGAGCCCGTGTCCACGTAGAAGGCGAAGAAGGCGTCCCAGTGCGCCTCGGTGATGTCCCGGCCCGTCACGCACTCGACCGTGATGCCGTTCGCCAGCGCGTCCTTGCGTTCGCGCCGGATCATCTTGCGCTTGCGTGACGCCAGTGCGTCCAGGAACTGCGCGAAGTCGGCGTAACCCTCATTAATAAAATGGAACTGGCGGTCGTTGCGCTGCAGGAAGCCGGCGGCCCCCAGCGCGTCCC
>CAXTEP010000289.1:0-2521 GCA_964243125.1 uncultured Lichenihabitans sp.
GCCGGACGCAATCTCCGCTCCTCGGCCATGATGGCCGCCAGGGTGGCATCCAGTGCTCGATCTGATCTTCATCGTGGTGGCGGTCGCGCTGTTCGGCGCGACCGTGGGCTACGCTTCGTTCTGCGAACGGTTGTGAGGGCGGCATGCTGGAGCCTCTCGCAGGTCTGGCGGTGGCGGTCGCGCTCGGCCTCTACCTCCTCTACACCCTGGTTCACCCCGAACGATTCTGAAGGACGCGGCGCCCGGTTCCGGAGCGCGCGACGGTGTTTGCCATGACCACGTTCGGCTGGCTCCTGATCCTGCTCATTCTGGCGGCCGTGGTGGCGGCCGCGGTGCCGCTCGGCACCTACATCGCCCGCGTCATGACCGGCGAGCGGACGTTCATGACGCCCGTGCTGGCACCCGTCGAGCGCGGCTTCTACGCGCTCGCGGGCGTCGACCCGAGCCGCGAACAGGGCTGGCGCACCTATACGGTCGCCATGCTGGCCTTCAGCGCCGCGGGTTTCTTCAGCCTTTACGCGCTGCAGCGCCTGCAAGGCCATCTGCCGCTGAACCCGCAAGGGTTCGACGGCGTGGCGCCCGACCTCGCCTTCAACACGGCGATCAGCTTCGTGACCAACACGAACTGGCAGAACTACGGCGGCGAGACCACGATGAGCCATCTCATGCAGATGGCGGGGCTGACGACCCACAATTTCGTGTCGGCCGCCACGGGCCTGGCCCTGGCGCTCGCCATGGTGCGCGCCTTCTCGCGCTCGGCCTCGGCCACGATCGGCAATTTCTGGGTCGACCTCACCCGCGGGGTCCTTTACCTGCTGCTGCCGATGGCGATCGTCGTCGCGCTCGTCATGGTGGCGTCCGGGGTGCCGCAAACGCTGCTCGGATCGGTCGAGGCCACCACGCTCGAAGGCGCCAAGCAGGTGCTGTCGATCGGCCCGATGGCGAGCCAGGAGGCCATCAAGGAGCTCGGCACCAACGGCGGCGGCTTCATGAACGCCAACTCGGCCCATCCGTTCGAGAGCCCCGGCGCCTGGACCACGATCCTGCAGATCTGGGCCTTCCTGGTCATCCCGGTCGCCACCGTGATCGCGTTCGGCCGGCTCGTCGGCAACATCAAGGAAGGCCGCGCGCTCCTGGTGACCATGGGCATCGTGCTGGTGGTCGGCACCGCCGTGATCTACGGGGCGGAAGCCCAGGGCAACCCGATCCTGACGGCGCTCGGCGTCGACGGCGCGGCCGGCAACCTCGAAGGCAAGGAACTGCGCTTCGGGCCGGCGCTGACGGCCCTGTTCAGCGCCGGCACCACCGGCACCGGCACGGGCGCCGTGGTGGCGATGCACGATTCGTTCACCCCGCTCGCGGGTCTCGTGACGCTGTTCAACATGCTGCTCGGCTGCATCACGCCCGGCGGCGTGGGGTCCGGGCTCTACGGCATCCTGGTCGTGGCGGTCATCACCGTGTTCGTGGCCGGGCTGATGGTGGGGCGGACGCCCGAATACCTCGGCAAGAAGATCGAGACGCGGGAAATGAAGCTCGCCATGCTGGCGGTGCTGCTCTACCCGCTGCTGGTGCTGGGCTTCACGGCCGCTTCCGTGGTGCTGCCGACCGCGCTGGCCAGCCTCAACAACGCTGGGCCGCACGGCTTAAGCGAGATCTTCTACGCTTTCGCGTCCACCACGGCCAACAACGGCTCGGCGTTCGGCGGCCTGACCGGCAACACGCTTTGGTTCAACACGACGCTCGGCCTCGCCATGTTCCTGGGCCGCTTCGCCTACGTGGTGCCGGTCCTGGCGCTGGCGGGCTCGCTCGCGGCCAAGAAGAAGGCGCCCGCCTCGGCCGGCACGTTCCCGACCGACGGGCCGCTGTTCGTCGGCCTGCTGCTCGGCGTCATCGTGATCCTGTACCTGCTGCAATACTTCCCCGCCCTGGCCCTCGGTCCGGTTGTCGAGCACTTCGTGATGCTCACCGGCAAGACTTACTGAAAGGCAGTCCCCGTCATGGCTTCCCGCTCCGCCACCAGCCTCTTCGACCCGGCCATCGCGGGCCGGGCCGTGGTCGCGGCCTTCCAGAAACTCGATCCGCGCACGCTCGCGCGGAACCCCGTCATCTTCGTCACCGAGGTGGTGTCGCTGGGCGTCACGCTGCTGTTCGTCCGCGACCTCGCGGCCCACAACGGCGAGGCCCTGTTCTCGGGCCAGATCGCGGCCTGGCTGTGGTTCACGGTGCTGTTCGCCAATTTCGCCGAAGCCGTGGCCGAGGGCCGCGGCAAGGCGCAGGCCGACGCCATGCGCAAGACCCGCAGCGACACCCGCGCCAAGAAGCTGGTCGACCACCAGCATCTGGACGACGCCTTCAAGGAGGTCAACGCGCTCGACCTCAAGGTCGGCGACGTCGTGCTGGTGGAGCCGGGCGACCTGATCCCGGCGGACGGCGAGGTCGTGGCCGGTATCGCGTCGGTCAACGAATCCGCCATCACGGGCGAGTCCGCCCCCGTGATCCGCGAGTCGGGCGGCGACCGCTC
>CAXTEP010000290.1:0-2514 GCA_964243125.1 uncultured Lichenihabitans sp.
GCGTTTCGTGGCGCCGCGCGAGGGCATGGCCGTGTGGAGCGTGGCGGACGGCGCGGTTGCCAGGCGCGAGGGCGGCGCATGGCGGGTGGGGGCCGCGCGCCAACCGGCGATCCCGGAGCCGACGGGCGGCGCCGTGATCGACGCGGAGGCGCGGGCGACGCTGGGCCAGGTCCTGGCCGCGCTGCGGGCCCACGGGCTGATCGCCGCCCAGTCCTGAAACGCAACGTTGCCGATTTGCCACACCCTTCCGGCTTTTCACTTCTTGCACCGCAACCAAGGGCGCGGTAGTGGGTTTGCGCTGTCCGAATGGACAACCGAGAAAGGGGTTTTTATGATGCGGAAGCTTGCCGTAGTTCTGGCACTCGCCTCCACCGCGCTTGCCGCGCCCGCCTTCGCCCATGACAAGGCGTGGTATGTGGGTGCCGATGGCGGCGCGATGATCGTCGAGGATATCAAGTACGACATTGGCACCACGCGCAACGCCAACAATGTCGATCACCAGTATGGCTGGGACGTGGACGGCAATGTCGGCTACGATTTCGGCGGCTTCCGCGTGGAGGCCGAGGTCGGCTACCGCCAGGCGGGTGTGAAGGGCTATCAGTCCACCGTCACCACCGCGCAGTTCAACGCCGCGGGTGGCCTGGTGAACTCGCCGGCCGGCAACTACTTCAACGCCGGCGGCAAGACCTCCGCGCTGTCGTTCATGCTGAACGGCCTGCTCGATTTCGGCGAGGATGACGGCGTCCAGGGCTTCATCGGCGGCGGCGTCGGCGTGGCGCGGGTCAAGGCCAATTACGGCCTGAGCACCCGTGGCGACTTCCTCGACGACTCGGACACGGTGTTCGCCTATCAGGGCATCGCGGGCGTCCGCGCGCCGCTGAGCGATCACATCGATGCGTCGATCAAGTATCGCTTCTTCAACGCCGAGAACGTCAAGCTGATCGATATCCAGAACCGTGGGTTCGAGGGTCGCTTCCGCTCGCACAGCATCCTGGGCGGCATCTCCTACAACTTCTTCACCCCGCCCGCCCCGCCGCCCGAGCCGGCTCCGGTCGCGCCGCCGCCCGAAGCGCCCCCGGTGGTCGCTCCGGTGCAGTGCTCGCCCGGTCCGTTCATCGTGTTCTTCGAGTGGGACAAGTCGGACATCACGCCCGAGGCCGCGTCGATCCTCGACAACGCCGTCACCCAGTATCAGAGCTGCGGCAATGCGCAGGTCATGCTGGCGGGTCACGCCGACAAGTCGGGTTCGGCGAGCTACAATGTCGGCCTGTCGCAGCGTCGCGCCGACGGCGTGAAGGCGTACCTGACGTCGCACGCCATTCCGGATGGCGTGATCTCGACCGAGGCGTTCGGCGAGAGCCGTCCGCGCGTCGATACGGCCGATGGCGTCCGCGAAGTGCAGAACCGCCGCGTGGAAGTGACCTATGGTCCCGGTGCGGGCCAGTAAGTCACGGCTTCACGGCTGAATGCGAACAGAGGGGTCGGCGAAAGCCGGCCCCTTTTTCGTGTGGTGGGCAGGATCGGCTGAGCGAACGGTCGCGGGTCCGTTCGCGGCGACGTGGGGTTGGCGGCCGGGACGGCGGATCTCGACCGGGAGGGGCGTCAAATTCGACGCGGCCCAGCGTCCGGTGGACTGAAACCGTAAAAGCGGCGTACGTCGGCTATCCACGGGCGGCGCTGATCAACGTGGCTGGTAGGCGTTGGTCGGCATGGAACGATGACCGTCCGCGTTGGTGGCCGCCATCAGCGCTCGCCCGTGGGTGGCAATGCCTTCGCCGTGCGCTAGAGAGCGCGGCTTGTTGTCACAATCGCTGGGACGTCGATGCGCATCACCATGATCGGTTCGGGCTATGTCGGGCTCGTGTCCGGGGCCTGTTTTTCCGATTTCGGTCACGAAGTGTGCTGCGTCGATAAGGACGCGGGCAAGATCGAGGCGCTGCGCGCGGGGCGGATGCCGATCTATGAGCCGGGGCTGGACAGCCTGGTGGCCGCGAACGTCGAGGCCGGAAGGCTGACCTTCACCACCGACCTTGGCCCGGCGGTGGCGGGGGCGGACGCGGTGTTCATCGCGGTGGGCACGCCGTCCAGACGCGGCGACGGCCATGCCGACCTCTCCTATGTCTTCGCCGCGACGGAAGAGATCGCGGCGGCCGTGACCGGACCGACGGTGGTGGTGACCAAATCGACGGTGCCGGTCGGCACGGGCGACGAGGTCGAGCGCATCCTGAGGGAGAAGCGGCCCGACATGGACGTCGCGGTCGTCTCCAACCCCGAGTTCCTGCGCGAGGGCGCGGCGATCGGCGACTTCAAGCGCCCCGACCGGATCGTGATCGGCACGGACGATCCCCGCGCGCGCCAGGTGATGCAGGACGTGTACCGGCCGCTCTACCTGAACGAGAGCCCGATCCTGTTCACCGGCCGACGCACGAGCGAGCTGATCAAATACGCCGCCAACGCGTTCCTGGCGACCAAGATCACCTTCATCAACGAGATCGCCGACCTGTGCGAGGCGGT
>CAXTEP010000291.1:0-2472 GCA_964243125.1 uncultured Lichenihabitans sp.
TCCAGGCTGAGGTGGCGGTGCATGTGGGGATCGATGGCGATCTTCATGGTGGGGCTTCCCAGCAGACGGTATCGCGGGGCGGCCTCAGCGGCCGATGTAGGATTTGTAATTGTCCGCGGTGACAAGCTCGAAGGGCACGTCCACGTGACTGCCGACCGTGTCGCCCTTGATCATCGCGAGGGCAGTGTCGACCGCGACCCGGCCCTGGCTCTTGGCGTCCTGGAACACCGTGACCGCGAGGGTGCCCTTGCCCATCTCGGCGAGGCCGTCGGGCGTCGCGTCCACGCCCGCCACCACGACCGATTTCGGGCCCTGGTGGGCCTGCTGCAACGCCAGGATGGCCCCGATCGCCATTTCGTCGTTGTTGGCCGCCACGGCGTCGATCTTCTCGCCGCCCGTGATCCAGTTCGTCATCAGGTCGATCGCCTCGGTGCGCTGGTAGTTGGCCGGCTGCTTGGCCACGACCTTCATGCCGGGGTGCTGGGCCACGATCTTCTCGACGCCTTCGGTACGCAGGCGCGTCGCCTGATCCGAGAGCTCGCCCTCCATGATCACCACGTTGCCCCTGTTGTTGAGGAGCTTGGCGATGGCCTCGCCCTGCAGCCGGCCCGACACGTGCTCGTCGGAGGACACGAAGGTGACGCCTTTCGGGAGATCAACCGTGTCCGGGCCGCGGTTGACGTAGACAAGGGGGATCTTGGCGCCCGTCGCGACGGCACTCATCTTGCCGGTCGCGGAGGAGTCGACCGCATTGACGATGATGGCGTCGACGTGCCGGGCCGCGAAGTTCTGCACTTGGCTGATCTGCTTCGCCGTGTCGCCCTGGGCATCCTCGAACTGCACCTGGGTGCCCGTCTTTTCGGCCTCGGCCTTGATGGCATTAATGATGAGGGTGAGGAAATTCTCGTCGAAATGCGCGATCGAGACCCCGATGGTCGCGGCCGACGCGGGCTGTCCCGATAATGCCGCCGCGCAGGCAAACCCGAAAATCCAGTGCCGAACCCGCATCGCTCATTCCTTCCCAGTCCGACCATCTTTCGCGTCGTTGCCGCATGTGTCTCGAGGCCGGCAAACTCGGTGCCGGTCCCGGATACCGCCGATCAGGCGTAGAGCGACGGCTTCTCGCGCATCGTGACCGGCGCCCATTGACCGGACTTCAGGGCCATGAGGCCCGCGTCGGTGGCCACCGTTGCGGCATAGCCGTCCCAGGTGCTCGGTCCCTGCACGGTTCCCTGCGCGCAGGCATCGAGCCATTCCTGCAGCTCGACGTCGTAGGCGCGGATGAAGCGCTCGCGCCAGTCTTCCGGCACCCGGCCCGAGAAGGCGCCCTTGGTCTTGACCACCACGGCGTTGCTTTCCGCGATGGTGGCGACGCCGGTTTCGCCGACGATCTCGCCGCGGATGTCGTAGCCGTAGGCGATGTTGACCGAGGTCTCGATATTGACGAGCGCGCCACCCCGCATGCGCAGGATGATCATGAGAGGATCGTGCAGCGCGCCGCCGCGGGAGTTCTGGCGCGGCTTGATCACCATGGTTTCGGCGATCTCGTCGTCGAGCAGCCAGCGGGCGATGTCGATGTCGTGCACGGCCGTGTCGACGATGGCCATGTCGCTCGTGTAGTGGCCCGGCACCGACGGGTTGCGGTGGCCGCTCGTCATCATCAGCGGCGCCCCGATGTCGCCCGCGTCGATCGTCCGCTTCAGGGCCCGGTAGGCGTGGTCGTAGCGGCGCATGAAGCCGACCTGCACGAGGCGCTCGCCGCGCGCGACTTCCGCTTCGAGAATATTGAGGCAGGCCTGCTCGGTGGTGGCGAGCGGCTTCTCGCAGAACACGAACTTGCCGGCCCTGATGGCCGCCGTGACGTATTCCTCGTGGCTCGGACCCCAGGACGTCACCAGCACGGCATCGACGTCCGCGTCGTCGATGACCTCCTGCCCCGTCGCATGGGCCCTGGCGGCCTTGAGCCTTTCGGCGACCTCCCGGGCGCGGGCGCCGTCGGTGTCGGTCACGGCGACCACCTGTCCGCCGGCCAGCACGTGGGTCAGGCGGCGGATGTGATCCTGCCCGATCATGCCGGTTCCGATCACGCCGATACGAACTGTCATGGACGCCGTTTCCTTCAGGATATCGAACGAACCCTCGCCGGCCCGTCCCCATGTCCGGGACGAGCCGGCGTCGGCCGCGCTTACTGCTGGTAGTTCTTGTAGTTGTCCTTGGTGACCTTCTCGAAAGGTACGTCGACGAAGGACGGCACCGTCTCGCCCTTGATCAGCGACAGGGCCGCATCGACCGCGCCCTTGCCCTGGCCCTTGGAGTTCTGGAACACGGTCACGTAGAGGTTGCCGTTGGCCACCTCGGCGAGGCCGTCGGCCGTCGCGTCGATGCCGCCGATGCAGATGGACTTCGGGTCGACGCCCGCCTGCTTCAGCGCCAGGATGGCGCCGATCGCCATCTCGTCGTTGTTGGCCGCGA
>CAXTEP010000292.1:0-2446 GCA_964243125.1 uncultured Lichenihabitans sp.
GATGCGGCGGCGGCGCTCGGCACGACGCGCAACCAGTACGTCAAGCTGGAGGGCGGGACGCGGCGCCTGTCCGACAAATGGATCGAGCGCGCCGCCGACGCCTACGGCATCGATGCCGGGGAGGTGGTGCGTGGCATGCGCCCGCTTGTGCCCATTGTGGGCTATGTTGGGGCCGGGTCGGCCACGACGCTCTACGGCGAAGGACAGGGTAATCTGGGCGAGATCGTCGGACCGGAAGGCACCACGGACCGGACCGTCGCGGTGGAAATCCGCGGCGAAAGCCTCGGCCCGTTTTTCGACGGATGGCTCGTGTTCTTCGACGACGTGCGGTCGCCTGTCACCGACGACATCATCGGCAAGCTCTGCGTGGTGGGTCTGGCGGACGGGCGCGTGCTGATCAAGCGGCTGATCCGCAGCCGCGGCACACGCAGCCTGTTCCACCTTTACGGGCAGTTCGGCGACCCGCTCCTGGACGTGGCGGTGAAATGGGCCGCGCAGGTCAAGAGCGTCATGCCGCGGTGAGCCCGGGCCCTCGCCCGCCTCAGGCGCCCCCGGCGTCCGCCGGCAGGCCGGCCAGCCTCAGGGTGTCATTCCACAGGGCGGCCGCGGCCTCGTCGTCGGTGGCGGCGGGCTGCGGCGGGACGGGCCGGGCCTTCTCGAAGTAGAGCCCGCTCGTTCCCGCGACCTCGGGGGCGGAAGCGAGATACACCAGGGTGCGGGCGCCCTTCTCGGGCGTGATCGCGACGCGCTTCATGACGCGGACGAGCGGCCCGATCCAGCCCCCGCTCTCGTCGCCGAACCGGGTCGCCACGAAGCCAGGGTGGAAGCAGTTGGCCGTGATGCCGAACGGGCGCCAGCGCCGGGCCAGTTCGCGCGTGAACAGGATGTTGCAGAGCTTCGAGCGGCCGTAGGCCTGCCAGCCGACGTAGCGGCGCAGCATCTGCGGGTCGGCCCGGTCGTAGCGCATGCCCCGGTGGGCCGCCGACGAGGTGGTGACCACGCGGGCGTTCGCGGCCGCCCGCAGCGCGTCGCGCAGGCCGAGCGTCAGCACCACCGCGGCCACGTGGTTGGTCGCGAAGGTGCGCTCCAGCCCGTCGGCCGTGAGCCGGCGGTCGGCGAACATCGCGCCCGCATTGTTGGCCAGCACGTCGACGACCGGCTCGGCGGCCGCGACCTCGGCCGCCACGCGCCTGGTCTCGCCGACCAGCGACAGGTCGGCGATGTGGACGGTGTGGCGTGCCGCCGGGTTGGCCCGCCCGAGCCGCTCCAGGCTCCGGTCGGCCCGGGCCCGGTCGCGGGCGATCAGCACGATCCGCGCGCCCCGCGCCGCGAGCGCCTCGGCGGCCGAAGCCCCCAGCCCCGACGTGGCTCCCGTGATCACCACGGTCCTGCCCGCCATCGAGGCACCCCCGGCCTCCCCATTCACGTTCTCCATGCCGGCCCGTTCCTTCCCTGTCTCGGGAGCTAACTAGGCCTGGGTGCCGGGGTCCGCCATGGCGAAGCGCTCGTCGCGCCCCGGCTAGCGTCGGGCGCGGGGACAGCGCTAAACAGGGTCGCCGATGCAGGCACGGGCCGAAGGACACCTCCGGCCCGCCGAAGCGAGAAGGAACGGCGCATCTATGCCGGCGCGGATCATCGATGGGACGGCTTTCGCGGCGACGCTCCGCGGGCGCGTGGGCGAGGCCGTCGCGGTTCTGTCGGCCGAACACGGGGTCGTGCCGGGCTTGGCGGTGGTGCTGGTGGGCGACAATCCCGCGAGCGAGGTTTACGTCAGGAACAAGGCCGCCCGCACCATCGAGGTCGGCATGCGGTCCTTCGAGCACCGCCTGCCCGCCACCGCCGCGGCCGATGACCTGCTCGGCCTCGTGGCGCGGCTCAACGCCGACCCGGCCGTGCACGGCATCCTGGTGCAACTGCCGCTGCCGCCGCAGATCCCGGAAGCAGCGGTGCTGACCGCGGTCGACCCCGCCAAGGACGTGGACGGCTTCCATCCGGTCAACGCCGGGCGGCTCGCGACCGGCCGGCCCGCGCTGGTGCCCTGCACGCCGCTCGCCTGCGTGATGCTGGCCAAAGACGTGCTGGGCTCCCTGGACGGGCTGGACGCCGTTGTGATCGGGCGCTCCAACATCGTGGGCAAGCCGGTCGCGCAACTCCTGCTGGCCGAGAACTGCACCGTGACGGTGGCGCATTCCCGCACCCGAAACCTCGCGGCCGTGAGCGCCCGCGCCGACCTGCTGGTCGCGGCCGTGGGCCGGCCCGCCATGGTGGAGGCCAGCTGGATCAAGCCCGGCGCCACCGTGATCGATGTCGGCATCAATCGCGTCGCGGGATCCGAGCCCGGCCGGACGCGGCTCGTGGGCGACGTGGACACGGCCGCCTGCGCGGCGGTGGCGGGCGCCATCACGCCCGTGCCGGGCGGGGTCGGTCCCATGACGATCGCCTGCCT
>CAXTEP010000293.1:0-2441 GCA_964243125.1 uncultured Lichenihabitans sp.
TCATGGTGGTGGTGTTCGGCGGCGTCGGCAACCTGTGGGGCACGCTGGTGGCGGCGCTGGGCCTGGGCATCGCCAACAAGTTCCTGGAGCCGCTGGCCGGCGCCGTGCTGGCCAAGATCGCCGTGCTGGTCTTCATCATCCTGTTCATCCAGAAACGTCCGCGCGGGCTGTTCGCCCTCAAGGGCCGGTCCGTGGAGGCCTGACGGTGCGCCCGACCCCCGTGCTGGACCGCCGCGGCCTGATCTTCCTGGTGGTCGTGATCGCCGCCGCCGTTCTGGTGCCGCTGATGGCGCTGGCCACCCCGCAGAACTCAGCCCTGCACGTGCCGCCCTACGTGGTGGCCTTGCTGGGCAAGTATCTGTGCTACGCGCTGCTGGCCGTGGCGCTCGACCTCGTGTGGGGCTATTGCGGGATCCTGTCGCTCGGCCACGGCGCCTTCTTCGCGCTGGGCGGCTACGCCATGGGCATGTACCTGATGCGCCAGATCGGCGCCCGCGGGGTCTACGCCAACCCCGACCTGCCCGACTTCATGGTGTTTTTGAACTGGCACGCGCTGCCGCCCACCTGGTGGGGGTTCGGCTGGTTCCCCTATGCGGCCCTGATGGTGGTGCTGGTGCCGGGCGCGCTGGCGGCGCTGTTCGGCTGGTTCGCGTTCCGGTCGCGCGTCACGGGCGTCTACCTGTCGATCATTACCCAGGCGCTCACCTACGCGCTGCTGCTCGCCTTCTTCCGCAACGACATGGGGTTCGGGGGCAACAACGGCCTCACCGACTTCAAGGACATCCTTGGCTTCAACGTGCAGTCGGACGCGACCCGGGCCGGGCTGTTCGCGGCCTCGGCGGTGGCGCTGGCACTCGGTTACGGGCTCGCTGCGGCCGTGGTGGCCTCCACCTACGGTAAGGTCGTGGTGGCGATCCGCGACGCCGAAAGCCGGACGCGGTTCATCGGCTACCGGGTCGAGTACTACAAGCTGGTGATCTTCACCCTGTCGGCCGCCATGGCCGGGGTCGCGGGCGCCCTCTACGTGCCGCAGGTCGGCATCATCAACCCGGGCGAGTTCGCGCCCGCCAATTCGATCGAGGCCGTGATCTGGGTCGCGGTCGGCGGCCGCGGCACGCTGGTGGGGGCGGCGCTCGGGGCCGTGCTGGTCAACTGGGGCAAGACCTATTTTACCGGCGCCTTCCCCGAGGGCTGGCTGTTCGGCCTGGGGGCGCTGTTCGTGCTCGTCACCCTGTTCCTGCCCAAGGGCATCCTGGGCCTGGTCGATCAGCTCGCGATCCGCCGCCGCGCGCCGCCGGTCGAGAAGCCGGTCGCGCCCGAGGAACAGCTGACGGCCTTCGGGGAGCAGGCCCGATGAGCGCGCCCGAGGCCCTGACCTCCTCGCTGCTCTACCTCGACGACGTGAAGGTCTCGTTCGACGGCTACAAGGCGCTGCGCGGCCTGTCCATGACGGTGGCGCCGGGCGAGATGCGCGCCATCATCGGCCCCAACGGGGCCGGCAAGACCACCATGATGGACGTCATCACGGGCAAGACCCGGCCCGACGAGGGGCAGGTGTTCTTTGCCGGCGGCACCACCGACCTGACCCGGCTCGACGAGGCGTCCATCGCCCAGCTCGGCATCGGCCGAAAATTCCAGAAACCCACCGTGTTCGAGAACCACACGGTGGAGGTCAACATCCTGCTGGCCCTCAAGGGCCCGCGCGGCACCTGGGCGACCCTGTTCGGCCGCCCCCGCGCCGATCAGGCCGAGCGGATCGACGCCATCCTGCAGACGATTCGGCTGACCGATCACCGCCGCCGGCAGGCGGGCGAGCTGTCGCACGGTCAGAAGCAATGGCTGGAGATCGGCATGCTGCTGGCCCAGGACCCGAAACTGCTGCTGGTCGACGAGCCAGTGGCCGGCATGACCGACGCCGAGACCGCCGCCACCGCCGACCTGCTGCGCGACATCGCCCGCGACCATTCGGTCGTGGTGGTGGAGCACGACATGCATTTCGTCCGCGCGCTCGACGTCAAGGTGACGGTGCTGCACGAGGGCGCGGTGCTGGCCGAGGGTCCGCTCGACCACGTCAGCGCCGACCCGCGCGTAATCGAGGTCTACCTGGGACGGTGAGCGGGGATCAGAGCGCGGGGGCGGTGCGGGCGTTGACCAGCATGACGTGGCCGGGGATGCGGAGGAAGCGCACCTCCTCGCGCGGCACGGCGACGGGGAGCTGGCGCGCGAGCGCGTCGCGCACCGCCTTACCGATGCGGCAGTCGCGATAGATGTCGCGGATGCGCTCCTCGGGGATCAGCACGGCGGGCTCGGTTTCGAGGCGCTCGAGGGTTTTGGCAAAGGGCGTGACGAGGTCGCGCATCGGGGTCCTTGGAACGGGTGACTGGCGTAGCTCTCATATGGGTGTTCACCGTTGATTTCGCGAGGGTTTGGGCCGTGCTGAC
>CAXTEP010000294.1:0-2436 GCA_964243125.1 uncultured Lichenihabitans sp.
AGCAGTGGCGCATGCCGGTCCTCGACGCGAGGCCGGCCGCCGCGGGAGCCGACGCGCCGCCTTTCTGCCTGGCGCCAGAGTGCTGAACCGGAAAGGGTCCGGTCGCTGGGGGAGAGCGTTGCTGCATCGACCTCGACGTCGCGGTTCAGTTGCCGCGCCGTGCGCTCCGCCGCGATCGCGAGGCGGCGTCTCACCTTGCGCATCGGCACGCGGGCTCGACGGCGCGAACGCTGCTGTGCGCCTGTCCTGAACTGTTCCGCTTGCGGCGCGTTGCTTTCAATCGCAGTCCGGACCGACGAGGTGCAGGCCCGGACTGCCGAGAGACGCGCGACTTCGCCGGTCGCCGTCGACCTCGTCAGCATGCAGGACGATCCGATGACGCGTTCCACGAGCGACACCCTGGCCAGGGGTCTTGGCTTCTTCTCCCTCGCGCTCGGAGCGGCCGAACTCCTCGCGCCGCGGGCGATCTGCCGCGCCCTGGGCATGGAAGGCCGTGAAACCCTCGTCCAGGCCTACGGGGCCCGGGAGGTTGCGACCGGCGTGGCCATTCTGGCCAGCCGGGACCCGACCCCCTGGATCCTCGGCCGCGTGGCGGGCGACGCGCTCGACATCGCGACGGTCGCGACCGGTCTGCGGCACGAAAATCCCAAGCAGGGCAACGTGATCGCGACCCTCGGGATCCTGGCGGGTGCCACGGGCCTGGACGCGATCTGCGCGGCCGGGCTGCTGAGCTCCGACACGAGCCTCGACACGGCCCGCCGAACTCACGTGCGCCCGGCCCAGCCGTCGGCCGACCACGCGGGCGCTCCGGTCGAGCCTTGATGCTCGCGCAACAGCCGTGGCCGGGAACCCGGCTCGCGACGCCGTGCCGGCCTTTTCCTCCGAGCTTCTCCCCCGGCCTTGCCTCGCGAAGCTTGCGTCTGACCGCCGCAGGTCACCGCGACGGACCGGCGAGCTTCGAAGGCCGAGCCGCCTCGGCTTGCGCGGCCCGCGGTGCCCGCGTTGTGCGACGGCCTTGCTCTACGCCTGAGTCCGGACCCGCGCCCGGGCCTACCGTCGCCTGAGCGTCACCGTGGCGTTCGCCTCCGCCGGGCCCTGCGACGTGAGGCTGACGGTCTGGGTGTTGCGTCGCACCGCGACCGAAAGGTGGGCCGAGAGCCCCGCGCCCTCCGTGGACGCGTTGATCCGATCGGCGCTCGCGGTGCCCGCCAGGGTGCCGGCAACGCCCGTGGTGGCCTCGCTCCAGCTTCCCTCGATCCGGTTGCTGTCGCGCGACACGTTGCTCGCGACCTGCAGGTCGAAGCTGTCGCTCGCGCAACGCAGGGCCAGATGGAGCTGGAACGGGCCGGGCGCGCTGTAGTCGGCGCTGCACCGGATGCGCTCGTCGGCACTCCCTTCGACCGCCACCGTGCCCAATCCGGCCCACGATCCCGCGAGTTTCTGGAACAAGCGCGCGTCATCGGCCGACTGCGCCCCGACCTGGCTCCCCGCCAGAATCCAGGCAGCAGCGGCCGCCATGCCCAACCTACGCATTCCACCCCCTCCAAGGTTCGGTACGCAAGATGTGTTTGGTCCAGGGATTTGGTGGTGCGGTTTTGCTGTGAAGCATGAGGGGTTTTCTGTCCAGGCTTTGCAGATGGCCTCGTAGGGTGTGAGGCCGCGCAGGGCCTTCAGGCGGCGGGCGAAGTTGTAGGCGGCGACGAAGTCGGCGAGGTGCTGCCGGAGCTGGTGTGACTGTCGTAATGGAAGCGCTTGACGGTGGCGTCCTTCATGGTCCGATTCATCCATTCGACCTGACCGTTCGTCCAAGGGTGGCGCGGCTTGGTCAGCCGATGCTCGATGTCGAGGTCGGCACACGCCCCCTCGAAGGAATAGCAGCGGAACAGGACCTTCTCGGCGCGCATCTTCTGGATTTCGGCCGAGGTCCAGGTCTCGCCGGAGGGATCGGTGAAGTGGGTGCCGTTGTCGGTGAGAACGGTGTGGATCCGGCAAGGCACGGCAGTGGCCAAGGCTCGCAGGAAGTCCCCCGCCACGCGACGAGTCGCCTTTTGGTGCAACTCGACGAAGGCGAACTTGGAAGTTCGGTCGATCGCCACGAGCAGGTATAGATTACCCTCTTCGGTGCGCACCTCGGCGATGTCGATATGGAAGTAGCCGATCGGGTAGCGCTTGAACTTGGCGCGCACCGGCTTGTCGCCCTCGACATTGCGCAGGCGCGAGATGCCATGGGGCTGCACACAACGGTGCAACGATGACCGCGTCGGGTGCGGGATCGTCGGCTGGAGGGCGTAGAGGCAGTCGTCGAGCGGCAGCAGGGTATGCCGCCGAAAGGCGACAATCACGGCCTCGTCCTCGACCGACAGCACCGTCGATCGGGGATTGGTCGGACCTGTCCTGCGATTGGCTGTCGAGGTCCGCTTCTTGCACTTCGCCACG
>CAXTEP010000295.1:0-2386 GCA_964243125.1 uncultured Lichenihabitans sp.
CGGTCGAGCCGCCGCAGCGCCGCGGCCCGGCCCGGCCGCGTTCCGCGAACCGCCGCCAGCGCGGCCGCCAGCAGGCCGAACAGCAGGCAGAACACACCCCCGATGCGGACCGTGCGCCCCACCGCCACCCAGAGCCCGAGCCAGGACAGGGCCACGAACACCACCACCAGGACCATGGCCAGAACCGCGGGCGGCCACAGGCCCTCGAACGCCAGCACCCAGCGGGCCTGGCGGACGAGCCGGTCCAGCCGGTCCGGCGATCGGTCGTTCTGTTCGGGCACGGCCGCCTCCGGTTGGTGGAGCGTGTCCGACCATCTTGCTCCGGCCTGACGCGCGGGGGTCCGCCTCCGCTCCGCCGCACCATAGGACAGGGCCGCCGGTGTTGGAAATGCGGCCGGACCGGCGATGCGGCATCGTGTCCCTGCTCCGGGCTCCGGCCGGCGGGGGGTGGACCGGCGTTGTGGAATCCGGAAGGAGACAGTTCATGTCAGGAACCGCCGAGAAGTCCGACCCGAAGCTCTGGGAGAAGGTGAAGGAGGAGGTCACCGAAGGCGACAAGGGCGGCAAGCCCGGCCAGTGGTCGGCCCGCAAGGCCCAGATGGCCGTGCAGGAATACAAGCACGAGGGCGGCGGCTACAAAGGCGAGAAGACGGCCGACAACCATCTCGCGCAATGGGGCGAGGAGCACTGGGGCACCAAGTCGGGACGCAAGAGCGGCGAAACCGGCGAGCGCTATCTGCCCGAGAAGGCCCGCGAGGCCCTGACCGACGAGGAATACCGCAGCACCACGAAGAAGAAGCGGGCCGACACGCGGGCCGGCAAGCAGCATTCGAGTCAGCCCAAGGCCGTGGCAGCCAAGACCGCTCCCTACCGCGACACGGGCGGGCATGGCCACGAGAGTGCCGGGAAGACCGGCACGCGCGCGGCGCTCTACGAGGAAGCCAAGAAGCACAACATCCCCGGCCGCTCGCGCATGACCAAGGACCAGTTGGCGCAGGCGCTGGGCAAATCGGCCTGATCGATTCCGGCCGTCCTGCACCAGCGGTTCTTGACCGCTCAGGCCACCTTGACGCCCTTCCAGAATGCCACCCGGTCCTTGATGTTGGCGGCCGCGGCCTTGGGGTTCTCGTAACGCCAGGCCGCGTCCTTGTTCTCCGTACCGCCCGCCACGACGCTGAGATAGGTCGCGGTCCCCTTCCACGGGCAGACCGAGGTGGTCGGGCTTGGCCGCACTAGGTCGGGATCGACGGCGCTCAGGGGAAAGTAATGGTTGCCCTCGACCACGACGGTGTCGTCCGACTCGGCGATCACGACATCGTTCCAGACAGCCTTGACCATTGGGTGCATCCTCAAAGGGTTGGAGACCCTCATGTAGGGGCGCGGCGCACCATGCCCAAGAGCCGCGCCCCTACCGCTCGGTCAGCTTCAGCTCGATGCGGCGGTTGCGCCGGTAGGCGTCGTCGGTTTCGGCCGTGTCGAGCGGCTGGAACTCGCCGAACCCCGCCGCGAGCAGGCGGGTCGGGTCGACGCCCTTGGATACGAGGTACTGCACCACCGCGATGGCGCGGGAAGCCGACAGGTCCCAGTTGGACTTGAACTGGGGCGACGTGATGGGCCGCTTGTCGGTGTGGCCGTCCACCCGCATGAGCCAGGGGATCTCGGGCGGGATCTCGCGTTCGAGGTCGATCACGGCGGTCGCGAGCTTGTCGAGCTCCGCCTTGCCGTCGCCGCTCACGGCCGCCTGGCCCACGTCGAACAGCACCTCGGATTCGAACACGAAGCGGTCGCCCACCACCCGGATGCCGGGCCGCGTGCCCAGGATCTCGCGCAGGCGCCCGAAGAAGTCCGACCGGTAGCGCGACAGTTCCTGCACCTTCTGGGCCAGCGCCACGTTGAGGCGCGACCCGAGGTCGGCGATCTGGGCCTGCGAGTCCTTGTCCTTGGTCTCGGACGCGCTCAGCGCGTCCTCGATGGCGCCGAGCTGACGACGCAGCGCCGCGATCTGCTGGTTCAGGATGTCGATCTGGGCCAGGGCGCGGGACGTGACGTCCTTCTGGGCATCGAGCTCGCGGCCGGCCTGCGCGGCCCTGGCGTCGGCCGAGGCGCCGGAGCCTGTGGCGCTGGCCAGCAGGCCCTGCAGGCGCGCCTGGTTCTTCTCGGTCGCGTCCAGGGTCGCGGTCAGAGACACGAGATTGGCCTGCGTGTCGGCCTTGCCGGCGCGCTCCAGGGCCAGCAGCGAGGTCAGCTCCTCGATCTGCCGGTTGAGCTTGCCCAGCGCCGTGTCCTTGCTGGTCACCTCGCGCGAGGTGAAATACTGCGACAGCATGAACACCGACAGCAGGAAGGTGATCACCAGCAGCATGGTCGACAGGGCGTCGACGAAGCC
>CAXTEP010000296.1:0-2354 GCA_964243125.1 uncultured Lichenihabitans sp.
TCGAACTCGGTGATGTCGGTCATGTCCATGTAGACGCCGCGCCCGAACTTGGCGCCGAACAGGCGCAGCAGCCAGGGCAGGAACGGCGTGCCGCGCAGATGGTCGAGCAGCACCTTGCCGGCCAAGCCCCAGTACATGACCGCGACCGCCTCGGTGCGCATGGCCCACCACGACCACATGGGCTGAACCGTGGGCTCGTAGCGCCCCATGGTGAGCCATTTCACGGCGATCACCACGGCCGTCATCACCAGCGAGATCAGCATGGACACGAGCACGAACAGCACCGCCACCTGCCCGTAGCGACCGTCCAGCAGTTTGGGACCCATCAGCTCGACCGACCACGTCCCGAAGGTGATGAACAGCATGGTGGGCAAGGAAATGTGCACGGCCTCGAAGACGGCCCGCATGGTCTTTTTCCAGCGCGGGGCCTCGTAGGTCCAGTTGGCGCCGCCGCCGTCGAAGCGCTGGCGCACCGGCAGCTTCATGGGCGGCGTGCCGAACCAGGTGTCGCCGGCGCTCATCTCCTCGTTGGCGGGCGGCTTGGACTTGATGCCGATCAGCGCTCCCTCGGGGATGTCGGCGCCGATCGGCACGACGGCGTCGTTGCCCACGAACACCCGCGCGCCCGTGCGGACCTTCTTCAGGATCATCCAGCCGCGCCGCACTTCCTCGTCGCCCAGCACCACCTCGTCGGCGATGAAGCATTTCTCGCCGATGTCGATGAGGTCGTAGCGGCCCGACAGGTTGGTCGAGATTTCGGCGTCCTTACCGATCTTGGCGCCCATCAGCCGGTACCAGCCGCGCATGTACACGGTGGCGAACAGGGAGCTCAGCGTGTCCAGCGTGATCTCGGTCGCCAACGCCACCAGCCACTTGCGGACGTAGAACCAGGAATGGACCGAGTAGCGGCCCTCGACCACGCGCGGCAGCACGATCCAGCGGATGGCCGCGATAAGCGCGACGGTCAGCAGCACCAGCACGAAGGCGGTCGGCCAGGCGAGCACCGGCAACGACGCGTAGTAGGTGAACCGGTCGACCTCGGGCACGTCCATCCAGCTGTCGAGCTGGTCGAACACCCAGAAGGCCGGGAAGGTGGGAAGAAGACCGAGCGGCGGGATCACCAGCAGCAGCACGGCGTAAAGAGCCGTCTGCAGGGCCCGCCGGCCTTTCGAGGCGGAGGGCGGCACATCCAGGTCGGCCGCCGCCACGGTTCCGACGTGGCGGGCCGGGGAACCGTCCCACACCTCCCAGGCGCCGATCCGCCCGCCCGCCGCGACCGCGGTCAGGTCCTTGAGTTCGGCACCCTCCCCGATCGTCACGTCCTCCTCGACCACGCAGGACGACCCGACGGTGGTGTCGGCCCCGACCGAGGTCGGCCCGACGATGAAGGTCGCGCCTTCCACCCGGGCGTTGTTGAACTTGACCTTGCCGCCGATGCTGGCGTTGGCGCCGATGCTCAGCAGATCGAAGGCCCCGATCTCCATTTCGCCCATCACGGCGCCGCGGCCGACCTTCACGCCGAGGGCCATCAGGAACAGCCGCATGACGGGCGAGCCCTGGAACCACTTCGGATGGGTCAGGGACACAAGGCGCTGCACCAGCCACCACCGGAAAAAGTAGGTGCCCCAGAGCGGGTAACGGCCCGGTTTCATGCGGCCGAGGATCAGCCATTTGCCGCCGATCGCGATCGCGACCGTGGCGAGATTGATGAGCACGTAGATGCCCACCAGGGCCACGGCCTCCTCGAAGAAGGTGGCGTCGCTGCCGGTCAGCAGCATGTAGCTGATGAACACGCCCAGCCATTGGAACGTCATCAAGGCCACCACGAAGGGCAGCGCCGCGGCCTGGGCGAGCCCGCACAGGAACCGTCGCCGGAGGGGCGGCGGCGTGAAGCCCAGATCCTTGCTGGCCTCCCCGCCCCGCTTCGCCATCGCGCCGGCGAGCGCCCGCAGCGTACGGAGGCGGTACAGGTCCTGCAGGGTGACGCCCGCGAGCGCCCGGGTCTGCCGGAGCACGGACACGAAGCGCGCGGCCAGCAGCGAGTGACCACCGAGGTCGGTGAAGAAGTCGGCCTCGAACGGGATCGCACCCGGCGGCAGCACCTGCCGGGCCGCCTCCAGAAGCTTCGCCTCGGTCGCGGTCCGCGGCTCCTCCTGAGCCTCGGTGGCCACGGGTGCGAGCAGCGGCAAGGCCTTCAGCACCTTGCGGTCGGCCTTGCCGGACGGCAGCCGCGGCAGGTCGCGGAGCACCTCGTAGCGAGCCGGCACCATGTAGGGCGGCAGGTCGCGGCGCAGCGCGTCGCGCAGGTGCCTGGCCTCGAGCAGGCCCTTGTCGGACGCGCGCCCGGGCACCAC
>CAXTEP010000297.1:0-2342 GCA_964243125.1 uncultured Lichenihabitans sp.
GCACGGTGGTGGCGTCGAGATGGGCGAAGGAGGTGGCGGGCGCCGGGTCGGTCAGGTCGTCGGCCGGCACGTAGATCGCCTGCACCGAGGTGATCGAGCCCTTGGTGGTGGTGGTGATGCGCTCCTGCAGCGCGCCCATGTCGGTGGCGAGCGTCGGCTGGTAGCCCACCGCCGAGGGGATGCGGCCGAGCAGCGCCGACACTTCCGAGCCGGCTTGGGTGAAGCGGAAGATGTTGTCCACGAAGAACAGCACGTCCTGCCCCTTGTCGCGGAAATCCTCGGCGACCGTCAGGCCCGTGAGGGCCACGCGGGCGCGGGCGCCCGGCGGCTCGTTCATCTGGCCGTAGACGAGCGCGCATTTGGAGCCCTCGCCCCCGCCCGCCTTGTTAACGCCGCCCTCGATCATCTCATGGTACAGGTCGTTGCCCTCGCGGGTCCGCTCGCCGACGCCAGCGAACACCGAGTAGCCGCCGTGCGCCTTGGCGACGTTGTTGATCAGTTCCATGATCAGCACGGTCTTGCCGACGCCGGCCCCGCCGAACAGGCCGATCTTGCCGCCCTTGGCGTAGGGGGCGAGCAGGTCCACGACCTTGATGCCGGTTTCCAGGATCTGCGCCTCGGTAGCCTGGTCGGCGTAGCTCGGGGCCGGCTGGTGGATGGCGCGCAGGCCCGTGGCGTTGACCGGGCCCGCCTCGTCGACCGGCTCGCCGATCACGTTGATAATGCGGCCGAGCGTGCCCTCGCCGACCGGCACCCGGATAGGCGCGCCCGTGTCGGTGACCTCCTGGCCGCGCGTCAGGCCCTCGGAAATGTCCATGGCGATGCAGCGCACCGTGTTCTCGCCGAGGTGCTGGGCCACCTCCAGCACAAGGCGGTTGCCGTTGTTGGAGGTTTCCAGCGCGTTCAGGATGGCGGGCAGGTGGTCGCCGAACTTCACGTCCACGACGGCGCCGATCACCTGCGCGATATGGCCGACCGGCAGGTTGGTGCCGGCGGCGGGGCTGGGTGTAGCGAACGAGATGTCAGACATGTCCGTGTTCCACTTTTCGGCGCCTCCTTGCGGAAGCGTATCGCGGCGCGAGGGCCGCCGGCTCGGTTTCCGGCTCAGAGCGCCTCGGCGCCCGAGATGATCTCGATCAGTTCCTTGGTGATCATGGCCTGCCGCGACCGGTTGTAGGTCTGGGTCTGGCGCTTGATCATGTCGCCCGCGTTGCGGGTCGCGTTGTCCATGGCGCTCATGCGGGCCCCCTGTTCGGAGGCGGCGTTCTCGAGGAGTGCGCGGAACACCTGGATGGCGATGTTGCGCGGCAGCAGCGCTTCCAGGATCTCGCCCTCGTCGGGCTCGTATTCGTA
This sequence comes from uncultured Lichenihabitans sp., assembly GCA_964243125.1. Classification (GTDB taxonomy): domain Bacteria; phylum Pseudomonadota; class Alphaproteobacteria; order Rhizobiales; family Beijerinckiaceae; genus Lichenihabitans. Next base: position 1,354 of record CAXTEP010000297.1, read on the forward strand.
GGCCGCCGAGGGGGCCGCGCCGCCCGCCGGGATCTCGGCCGGGATCAGCCGCAGCGCGGTCGGGATCTGGCTCATCACGGAGCGGAAGCGCGAGAAGAACAGCGTGCAGACGTCGAACTCGCCGGCGTTGAACCGCTCGATCACCTTGCGGGCGATCGCGTCGGCATCCCCGAAGGCGAGCCGCTTCACGTCCCGCAGGTCCACCACGTCGACGATCTGCTCGCCGAACTGGCGCCGCAGCTGGTCCACGCCCTTCTTGCCGACGCAGACGAGCTTGACGGTCTTGCCCTCCGCCGTCAGCCGCACCGCGTGGTCGCGGGCGAGGCGCACGATGGACGAGTTGAAGGCCCCGCACAGGCCGCGCTCGGCCGTGCAGACGACCAGCATGTGGGTCTGGTCGCGGCCGTTGCCCGACAGGAGCAACGGCCCCTGCGTGCCGGCCGTGATGCCGCCCGCAAGGTTGGCCAGCACGCGTTCCATCCGCTCCGCGTAGGGACGTGCCGCTTCCGCGGCGGTCTGGGCGCGGCGCAGCTTGGCGGCCGCCACCATCTGCATGGCCTTGGTGATCTTCTGCGTGGACTTGACCGACGAAATGCGGTTCCGAAGGTCTTTCAGGGACGGCATGGGGGCGACCTGCTGCTGGCTGCGGCCTTACGCGAACGACTTGGCGTAGCCTTCGACCACGCCCTTGAGTTTGCCGGCCGTGTCATCCGACAGGTCCTTGCTGGTGCGGATCGTATCCAGCATGGCGGCGTGCTGGCCGCGCAGGAGCGCCAACAGCCCGTCCTCGAAGGCCCGGATCCGGCTGACCGGCAGGGGATCGAGGTAGCCGTTCACGCCCGCGTATATCACCGCGACCTGCTCCTCCATCTTGAGGGGGGAGAACTGCGGCTGCTTGAGCAGTTCGGTCAAGCGCGAACCGCGGTTGAGCAGTCGCTGCGTGGTGGCGTCGAGGTCCGAGCCGAACTGGGCGAAGGCCGCCATCTCGC
>CAXTEP010000298.1:0-2305 GCA_964243125.1 uncultured Lichenihabitans sp.
ACGACCGAGGCCGGGCCGGCCCGCTCGGCGATCCAGTCGTCGGCCGCGTCCATGCCGCTGCCCACCACCACGCGCGTGACCCAGGGGTCGCGCGGCACCGCGAGCGGGCTGTTGGCCACCACCGTGACGGCGACGCCGCGCCGCTCGGCCACGCGATAGATTTCCGCCTTCACGGGGCAGGCGTCGGCGTCAACCAGGATCTGGACGGCCGCGGCCGGGGGCCCGGCCTCAGCCACCCGCGGCAAGCGGTTGCCCGGCCAGGCCGATCTCGACCTCGCGCGCCCTGTTGAGCCTCGTCATCACCTCGGCGAGGTCGGGCCTGGCGGCGAGGCGGCGGCCGTACAGGGCCGCGGCGGCCCGCACGAGCCGGCCGGAGCGGCCGAGCGCCGCATCGGTGAGTTCGATCATGCGGAGGTTGGGCCAGGCCTGGGGACGGATGGCCGCGACCCGGTCCAGAACGGCGTCCTCGGGCGCGTCCGGACGGGCCTGCGCCAGGATGGCCGTCATGGCGGCGGTGGAGCGCGAGATACCGGCGTGGCAATGCACCAGGAGGTGGGCCTCGGCCCCGCCCGCATCGGTTTCAATGCTGCGCCCGAACGCCAGGATGGCGTCCACGTCGGCGGCGGTCGGCAACACCGTTCCGGGTGCCGGCTCGATGGCGTCGTGGAAGCGCAGCACCGTCCGGCTGTGCGGCGGGTAGAGCGCGAAGGAAGGATCCGGCCAGTCCGGATCCAGGATCGAGAGCACGTGCGAGACCGCACGGGAGCCGTGCTGTTCGATTTCTTCGAGGCCGCATACGGTGAGGAGGGACAGGAGTCTGGACGCCATGGAAACGGCCTAGCACGAGCGCTCGGCAAACCGCGAGGGTTGGGGACGTCGCGGCGCGGGTTTTTCGCGGGCGTTCATGCCGGAAAGCTGATCGTCACCGCCGTGCCGGGTCCGGCATCCCGCCAGGCGAGCGTCGCGTCGACCTGCTGGACCAGGGTCTCGATCAGCGTCGTGCCGAACGAGGGGGCGGCGGGCGAGCCCGCGTCCAGCCCAACGCCGTCGTCGCTCACCGTCACGGTGCAGCGCCCGTCGGCCAGCGCCAGCGACACCGCGATCCGGCCCGCCCTGCCGTCGCGGAACCCGTGCTTGACCGCGTTGGTGAGCAGCTCGTTGAGGATGAGCGCCACGGGCGCGGCCTGTCCGGCCGGGATGGTCACGGGTTCGAGCCGCAGGTCGACCGCGATGTTCTTGCGCCCCGACGCACCCACGACGTTGCCGGCCAGTTCGCGCAGGAAGTCGGACAGGTCGAACCGCGTCCATTGCGCGAGCTCGTAGATGCGCTTGTGGGCGAGGCCCAGGGCTTCGACGCGCTCCAGCATCTCGCGCAGGGTCTGCTGGACCCGGGCGTCGGGCAGGCTCATGGCCTGCAGCATCAGCATGGCGCTGACCATCTGCAGGCTGTTCTTGACCCGGTGGTCGTTTTCCCGGACGAGCAGCTGCTGGATTTCCAGCGCCTTCTCGAGCTCGGCGGCTCGCCGGCCGTCGGGCGTCCCGGCCGCAGGGCCGCGCCGGGGCCCGTGCCGCCCGGTCAGGTCGGCCTGCACGCCGAAGAAGAACCGCACCGCGCCGCCCTCGTCCCGCAGGGGCGTGATGTCGACCGCGTTCCAGAACGGTTCGCCGTTCTTGCGGTAGTTGAGCAGGTCGACCGCGACGCCGTCGCGGCGGCCCAGGGCCTCGCGCAGGGTCGCGAGCGCCGCGGGATCCGTGTCGGGCCCCTGCAGGAACCGGCAGTTCCGGCCCGTGACCTCGGACCGCGCGTAGCCGGTCATGTCCAGGAAGGCCGCATTGGCGAACACGATGGGGTTGTCGTCGATGGTGGGGTCCGTGACGATCATGGGCGCCCGGGACGCCCGCACCGCCTCGGCCAGCACGTCGTCGGGGACCAGGCTCGGAACTTCGACCTTGTTCATCGCCTGTGGCTCCCGGCAGATACGCTTGCCAGAGCAGCACCGGGCGACCGGGAGGCGAACGGCACTCCCTTTTGCCGGTGAAACTGCCCGCTTCCACGCCCGCGCGGATGTCCCATCCACCGCACACGTCGAGCTTGCGGTTGACCATCTCGCCTGAACGGCTAGGCAAGTCTTAACCCGGTATCAGGAATGCCACCAATTTTTGTTAATCTTCAATAACAAATCTAAGCTTTCCCGGTGCAAGTCGCCGCAGGCCGACGCAAGCCGGGAATAGGCTTCGTCGAGGGCTCCCTCACGCATCGTCGTCCTCGTCGGGCATGGCGATGTTGATGGCGCGGACGTCGCGG
>CAXTEP010000299.1:0-2245 GCA_964243125.1 uncultured Lichenihabitans sp.
CCGGGCCGCCGCGGACGCGGCCGTTAACGGTCCGGCAAGGCTGACTTCAGATAACCGGGGGGACGGCGCTCGTTGCCGACCGCGACCGACCGGTTCCTCAACCCTTCGCGTCGAACGAGCCCGAAGCGGTGTTCGCCGCCGGCGAATCCGCCGGGGCCGAACGGCGAGGCGAAGGGCCGCGGATGGTGCGTTCACGCGTGGGCGTTCGTTGCAAGGCAAGGCGGCGGTCGCGGGTCGGCTGGGCCGCCGGTACCGTGGCGCCGTGGTGCGCGGCCCTGGCGATGCTCGTATCCTTCGCGGCCGACGCCGGGCAGGACCCGCGCCCGCAGGCCAGCCGGATGACCCGCCTCGACCCCGCGTCCGAGCCCGATGTCCTGGTGCCGGGCCGGGACGCCGCGTTCGGCTTCGCGCTGCCGCGCCGCGATCCCGTCGTTTCCGAGGCGCGCCTCGCGATCGGCGGGCCCGCGGATTTCCAGCCGGAAGCGGATGAGATGGAGCCGCGCGCGGTGATGAAGGGCCGGGGCTGGCCCGCGGTTGACCGCACCCACCGCGGCGACCCGGCGGTCGGGCTCCGGCCCACCTTCGACGCCGCGCTGCGCCGGCCGGGATCGCTCGATGCGGCCCGAGGCGCGGCCCTGCTGTTCGGCGAGGATGATCCGGCGGCGGCGCCGACCGGCCTGGGCCCGGTCGCGGGTCCCGTGCCCGGCCCCGAATCGGTGGCGCGCTTCGAGCCCATGCCGGACGGCGTCACCCTGACCACCACCCCCTCCTCCTCGGCCGCGTCGCCGCAGCAGGCGTCGAGCGCCACCACGCCCCACGTGACGGACGGGTCGACGCCCGACGTGGCGCGCGCCGAAGCTCTCGACTCGACCACGCCGGTGGCGGGCGGTTCGGTGCCCATCCAGATCGGCGCCCTGCCGAAATTTTCGCGCGGGCCCGGCGGGATCGTGCGGAGCCATGCGACGCTCGTGGGGATCGAACCTGCCCACCCCGACTACGCAGGCCTGATCGACGCCACCAAGGCCGCGAGCGAGCAGAAGTGCCTGGCCGAGGGCATCTACTTTGAGGCCCGGAGCGAGCCGGAGGAGGGGCAGGCCGCGGTCGCGCAGGTGATCCTCAACCGGGTCAGCAGCGGCCTCTACCCATCGTCGGTCTGCGGCGTCGTGTTCCAGAACCAGCAGCGCCACAACGCGTGCCAGTTCTCCTTCGCGTGCGAGGGCAAGGCGCTGCGCATCACCGAACCCGACGCCTGGGCGCGCGCCGAGCGCGTGGCCCGCGAGGTGACCGAAGGCACTGCCTACGTGTCCGACATCGGCGGCGCCACGCACTACCACGCCAACTACGTGCGCCCGGGCTGGGCCTCGCGCCTGAAGAAGATGGACGTGATCGGCCGCCACGTCTTCTACAAGCTTCGGGCGGGGCAGACGTGAGCGGCCCGGCGGCCGCGGCCGGGGTGGGCTGAAGCGCGGCGGCCCCGCGCCGGCCCGGCCGGAACTTCGCGTCCGCCGGCCCTATTTCCTCCCGATGGGGCGAAGCCGCGTCGCGGCCCAGGCGCCCTTGTCGGAGGACATCCCATGCAGATGCGCGAACTCGGCCGTTCGGGCCTCAAAGTCGCACCCTGGTGTTTCGGCGGCAACGTGTTCGGCTGGACCGCCGACCGGGACACCTCGTTTCGCCTGCTCGACGCCTTCGTGGCCCACGGGTTCAACTTCATCGACACCGCGGACGTTTATTCCCGCTGGGTCGAGGGGCACCGGGGCGGCGAGTCCGAGACCATCATCGGGGAATGGCTGCGCGGCCGGGGAGTTCGCGACAGGGTCGTGATCGCCACCAAGTTCGGCATGGAGATGGGACCCGGGAAGGACAACCTGTCGGCCGCCTACATGGTGGAGGCCGTCGAGGCCTCGCTGAAGCGCCTGCAGGTCGAGACCATCGACCTGTACCAGTCGCATCGGGACGATCCGAAGACGCCGGTCGAGGAGACGCTGGAAGCCTACGGTCGGCTGATCGGGGCCGGCAAGGTGAGGGCGATCGGCGCCTCGAACTTCGACGCGCCGCGGCTGCGGGCCGCGCTGGACGCGGGCGGGACCGGCGACCTGCCGCGCTACGAGAGCCTGCAGCCCGAATACAACCTGGTCGAGCGTGCAGCGTTCGAGGCCGACCTTCAGCCGCTCTGCGTGGAACGCGGGGTCGGCGTGATCCCGTATTTCTCCCTCGCCTCAGGGTTCCTGAGCGGCAAGTACCG
>CAXTEP010000300.1:0-2237 GCA_964243125.1 uncultured Lichenihabitans sp.
CGTGCCCCACAGGTTGCCGACGCCGCCGAACACCACCACCATGAAGCTGTCGATGATGTAGCCCTGGCCGAGGTTGGGCGACACGTTGTCGATCTGGCTCAGCGCCACGCCCGCGATGCCGGCGATCCCCGAGCCGAGCCCGAACGCCAGCGCGTCGACCCGGCCCGTCGAGATGCCCATGGCCGAGGCCATGCGGCGGTTCTGCGTCACGGCCCGCATCCTGAGGCCGAAGGGGGTGGCGCGCAGCACGCCCTGCAGGGCCGCGAAGACCAGCACCGTGAACACGATGATCCACAGCCGCCCCGTAGTGATGTCGAGGCCGCCCAGGTGGAACGAACCGGCCATGAAGGAGGGCGCTCCCACCTCCTGGTTGTTGGCCCCGAAACTCGTGCGCACCGCCTGCTGCAGGATCAGCGAGATGCCCCAGGTGGCGAGCAGGGTTTCGAGCGGCCGCCCGTACAGGTGGCGGATCACCAGCCGTTCGATCGCCATGCCGACCAGCCCCGACACCAGGAAGGCGAGCGGCAGGGCGATGAACAGGGACGCGTCGAACAGGGCGGGCGCGTGGGCCCGGATCGCAGCCTGGACCAGGAAGGTCGTGTAGGCGCCGAGCATGACCATCTCGCCGTGCGCCATGTTGATGATGCCCATCACCCCGAAGGTGATCGCGAGCCCGATGGCGGCGAGCAGCAGCACGGAGCCGAGGCTCAGCCCGTACCAGACGTTCTGCACGGCCCGCCACAGGGCCAGTTGCGTTTGGATGGTTCCCATCGCGGCCGCGGCGGCGGTGCGGACGGGCTGAAGCGCGGCGTCGGTGGGCGACAGGGTGGACAGCGGCGTGAGCAGGCCGAGCGCGTCCTGGTCGCCGCGCGCCTTCAGGGTCGCGATCGCGTCGAGCCGCTGGGCCGCGGTGGCGTCCGGCGCCGTGGCCAGGATGGCGGCGCGGGCCTGCAGCAGAGCCGCCTTCACGTCGCCGTCACTCTCCTTGGCGAGCGCGGTTTCCACGCCCGGCAAGGCGTTGGGGTCGTGCGAGGCGAAAACCGCGCGGGCCGCGGCGAGGCGCTTGCCCGGATCGGGCGCCACGAGGTCCAGCGAGCCCCCGGCCGCCGCGAGCTTGCTGCGCACGCCGTTGTTGAGCCGCACCTTCTTGAGCGCCCCAGTGGCGAGGTCGGCCGGAGCCGCGCCGCCCGTCTTGGCTTCGTGCAGCGCGCCCGCCTCGTCCCGGACGTAGACCTGGTGCGAGACGGGATCGAACAACAGCCGCCCGTCCCCCAGCGCCTGCAGCACGGCCGCGGCGTTCGGGGCACCGCTCGCGGCCAAGCCCTCGACGCCGCGCTCGGTGGCGGGGAACTTGTCCTGGGCCAGCAGGGCCAGGGCGTCGTCGGCCGGGTCGGCGCGGGCGGGTGCGAGCGCCAATACGACGAACGCGAGGGCGGCCAGGACGGGCGTCATGATCTTCACGGGCGCGGTCCCCCATCCGGCCTATCGGCTCGCGGCCCGAGCCGGCCACCTCCTCCCCGGGGAGGGGAGAAGGACATCGATCCGGCCATGGTCGTCAGGCGGCGAGACTCAGGCCTCCCGCCCGTCATGCAAGGCTCACGCCGCCCCGCCGCACTTGCCGCTCTTCACGTTGAAGTTGCCGCAATTCATCGGGCGGCGCCAGTCGCCGATCAGGTCCTTGGAGCCTTCGAGGTAGGGCGACCATTCCTGGGCCACCACGAGGCCGGGCGTCTGCCACACGGTGTTCATCTGCCCGTCGGCCTGGATCTCGCCGATGTAGACCGGCTTGGTGATGTGGTGGTTCGGCATCACGGTCGAGTAACCGCCCGAGAGGTTGGGCACCGACACGCCGATCAGGGCGTCGATCACCGGGTCGGCCCCGAAGGTGCCGGCCTTCTCGACCGCCTTCACCCAGGCGTTGAAGCCGATGTAATGGGCCTCCATGGGGTCGTTGGTGGTGCGCTTGGCATTCTTGGTGAAGGCGTGCCACTTGTCGATGAAGGCCTTGTTCTCGGGCGTGTCGATCGACTCAAAGTAGTTCCAGGCCGTCAGGTGGCCGACCAGCGGCTTGGTGTCCATGCCGGCGAGTTCCTCCTCGCCGACCGAGAAGGCCACCACCGGGATGTCGGTCGCCTTCAGGCCCTGGTTGCCCAGCTCCTTGTAGAACGGCACGTTGGCGTCGCCGTTGACCGTCGACACCACGGCGGTCTTCTTGCCGGCCGAGCCGAACTTCTTGA
>CAXTEP010000301.1:0-2233 GCA_964243125.1 uncultured Lichenihabitans sp.
CTCGCAGCACGACGGACACCGTACCCATGGCCGTGGACCCCGACACCGGGCAGACCATCTCGTTCAAGCCCTACGAGGCTCCTTCCGGCGGATGGGGGTCGGTCAGGTCGCTGGCCGACATCATGCCACGCGAGGGCTCGCTCCTGCGGACGGGGGCCGCGCTGCTCCGCCAGAATAAGCCGGACGGCTTCATGTGCCCCAGCTGCGCCTGGGCCAAGCCGGAAAAACCCAACACCTTCGAGTTCTGCGAGAATGGCGCCAAGGCGACCGCCTGGGAAATGACGCCCAAGACCGTGACGCCGGCCTTCTTCCGCGCCCACACGGTCAGCGAGCTGCTGGGCTGGACCGACTACGCGCTGGAGGAGGCCGGGCGCCTGACCCATCCGATGCGCTACGACCCCGCGACCGACCGCTACCGGCCCGTCGCCTGGGCCGACGCGTTCCGCGAGATCGGCCGCGAGCTGAAGGCCTGCGATCCCAAGGCCGTGATCCTCTACGCGTCGGGCCGCGCGTCGCTGGAAACCTCCTACATGTACGCCCTGTTCGGGCGCATGTACGGCACGAACAACTTCCCCGACAGTTCCAACATGTGCCACGAGAGCACCTCGGTGGCGCTGCCCGAAAGCATCGGGGTTCCGGTCGGCACCGTCACGCTCGACGACTTCGACCACACCGACGGCATCTTCTTCTTCGGCCAGAACGTCGGCACGTCGAGCCCCCGCATGCTTCACCAGCTGCAGGATGCGCGCAAGCGCGGGGTGCCGATCATCACGTTTAACCCGCTCAGGGAGCGCGGGCTGGAGCGCTTCACCAACCCGCAATCGCCCGTCGAGATGGTGAGTGGCGAGTCGACGCGGATCAGCACGCAGTACCACCAGCTCAAGGCCGGCGGCGATCTCGCGGCCCTGATGGGCCTGTGCAAGGTCGTGATCGAGGCCGACGACGCGGCCCGGGCAGCGGGCCGGCCGCGCGTCCTGGACGTGGACTTCATCGCGGAGCACACGCACGGGTTCGAGGCCTTCGCGGCCGCGGCTCGTGCCTCCGACTGGGCCGAGCTGGAACGCGGCTCGGGTCTCGGCCGCGACGCGATGGAAGCCGCCGCGCAGGTCTACATGAACTGCGAGAAGGTCATCGCGGCCTATGGCATGGGCCTGACGCAGCACCGGACTGGCGTCGAGAACTGCCAGATGCTGGTCAACCTGCTCCTGCTGCGCGGACATATCGGCCGCCAGGGCGGCGGCATCCTGCCTGTGCGGGGGCACTCCAACGTGCAGGGGCAGCGCACGGTCGGCATCACCGAGAAGCCCGAACTCGTGCCGGTGGACAAGCTGCGGGAGCTTTACGGGTTCGAGCCGCCGTCCGCCACCGGCCTTAACACCGTGGAGGCCTGCGAGGGCATCCTCAAGGGCGAGATCCGGGCCTTCATCGGGCTGGGCGGCAACTTCATCCGCGCCGTGCCCGAAACCGATCCCATGGAGAAGGCCTGGGCGGGGCTGCGGCTCAGCGTGCAGATCTCCACCAAGCTCAACCGCGCGCACCTGATCCGGGGTGCGGTGTCCTACATCCTGCCGTGCCTCGCCCGCACCGACGAGGATGAGCAGCGCACGGGGCCGCAGGCCGTGTCGATGGAAGACTCGACGGCCTGCATCCACGGCTCGGTAGGCCGGCGCAGGCCCGTGTCGCGCGACATGCTGTCGGAGCCCCGCATCGTGGCCGAGCTCGCCAAGGCCACCCTGCCCGCCAATCCGCGCGTTCCCTGGGATGCCTGGGTGGGCGACTACGGCCTCGTGCGTGACAAGATCGAGGCCACCTACCCGGATCAGTTCAAGGACTTCAACGCCCGCATGTTCCAGCCGGGCGGCTTTCACCGGCACCTCCCCGCCCGCCACCGCGTGTGGAAGACCAAGACCGGCAAGGCGAATTTCATCACGCCGCGCGGCCTCGACGAGAACCCCGACATGCCCGCCCCGCGCCCCGACGCGCTGCGGCTGATGACCCTGCGCAGCAACGACCAGTTCAACACCACGATCTACGGCTACGATGACCGGTTCCGGGGCGTGAAGGGAACCCGCAAGATCGTATTCATGAATCGCGGCGACATCGCGCGGCGCGGGCTGGCCGACGGCGACGTCGTGGCGCTCCGGACCGTGGCCGACGACGGTGTGGACCGGGTCGTGTCGGGCCTGCGCATCATCGCCTACGACATCCCGGAAGGCTGCTGCGGCGGCTACTA
>CAXTEP010000302.1:0-2228 GCA_964243125.1 uncultured Lichenihabitans sp.
GGCGAGGCCTGCTTGCCGGACGGGGCGGCGGCCGGCGACGGGGCGGCGGGCGTCGCCGCAACCGCGGGAGACGGCTTCAACGGGTTGGCCGGAGCCGCCGCCGGCGTGGCCGCCGCCGCGTCGGTCGGGGTCGCGTCGGTCGCCGACGCCGGCTGCGCCTTCAGCCGTGCCGCGCATTCGGTCCTGTACTGGTTCCAGGTCTGGCCGCCGAGCGAGCCCGCGGCCTTGGCGGCCTGATACTGCTGCCCGCACTGCTGCATCACGGTCTGGGCCGCGGCCGGCGCAAGGCCCAGCGCTGCCGAACCGGCCAGCACGGCCGCCACCCCCGCCACGCGCATCCACCTTGTCATGACCCTGTCCCTCCCGAACCGGCCTTCGGGCGACCCGCGCGGCCGGCATGCTCCCCCCGCTACCCTGTTGCAAACCCGCAGGCTCGTCAATCGGGGTGTCTCATGCGTTAATGCGGGGATCGGGATCGGGGACACCACGCCAATGACACGCGACACGGAGGAACTGCCGGCGACCACCGGCCCGGAGGCGCTCGACGCTGCCGCCCTGGCGGAGCTCGAGGCCGCGATGACGGTTCTCGAACGGTCGAGCTTCACCCAGCGGGTCGCGGCCGTTCTCGGTCATCCGGTCAGTGTCGCGACCAGCCTGCTGCCCGAGCCGGTGCTCGACATGGTCAACCGGGCCACCCTGAAGGCCTTGTCGGTGGCGCTCAAGGGAGCGGTCCGCTCGCTGCCGGATCGCGCGGGCGCGATCTCGTCCGGCCGCTTCCACGTCGCGCTCGCGGCCCTGTCGGGGGGGGCGGGCGGCGCGTTCGGGTTCTCGTCGCTGCCGGTCGAGCTTCCGGTTTCCACCACCATCATGCTCCGCTCCATCGCCGACATCGCGCGGCGGAACGGCGAGGATCTGCGCGACCCCGACGCGCTGCTGGCCTGCTTGGAGGTTTTCGCGCTGGGCGGCGGCAACGGCGCGGGCCCGGCGGGAGAGGGCGGCTACCTCGCGCTGCGGGCCGTCCTGGCGAGGTCCATCACGGACGCGGCCCGCCTCGCGGTGGCGCGCGGCATGGCCGACGACGCGGCCCCTGCCCTGGTCAAGCTGCTCGGGCAGATCGCGTCGCGCTTCGGGGCCGTGGTGGGCCAGAAGGCCATGTCGCAGGCCGTCCCGGTGATCGGCGCCGTGACGGGCGCGGCCATCAACGCGGCCTTCACGGACCATTTCCAGAGCCTGGCGCGCGCTCATTTCACCGTGCGGCGGCTGGAACGCCGCTTCGGCGCCGCGGCGGTCCGCGCCGCCTTCGATCACCTTCGCCGCCGCCTGCGGCCGGACGCATCCGGGGCGAGCGGGCCGCGGTGGCCCGGCGCGGCCCCGGTCACCATCGAGCTGCAGCCGGAGGCTTGAAGCGCCGGTTCGGGACTGGAGGCCTCGCCCGGAATCGAACCGGGGTGCAAGGATTTGCAGTCCTCTGCGTGACCACTCCGCCACGAGGCCTCAGGCGGTCCGCTGTACAGGGGAACGCCGGGAGCGGCAAGGCACTTCCGCGGCGTGACCTTGCGGGCAGCGGCCCGCATTTTCCGCTTTGCAATCGCGGTCCGTCTTGGTAAGCACCTCCGCGTCTTCCCCGATAGCTCAGTTGGTAGAGCATTCGACTGTTAATCGAATGGTCGCAGGTTCGAGTCCTGCTCGGGGAGCCAATTTTCCGTGCTTTCGCAATATCTTGACGCTCCACCCTGAGCGCTTCCTGTCTGTCGGGCGCACTGAGGGTAACAAGGCGGATAACGACGATATCGTTTGACTTCGATGCCAGGCTCAAGGCGTGAAGATAAGGACGGGGCGGATCGCTAGCGGTCCAAGGAAGAAGCCGAGGAGCGTCGGATTACGGCGGAGGATCTGAGAGCGACCTTTGTGCAATTTGCGCGGAGCAAGGGACTTACCCTCAAAGCGTTCATCGATGGCGATCGAGCGACGTTCAACCGAGAGAAATCCGGTGTTCAAATCCAGGTGAAGAGCCCAGACAACTTCATCGCGACATCCGACTCGGGGGGGAATGCCTGTCGGGATGGGCCCCCAATATGACAAGCTTAAACTCATCGACTTTCTGACGGATTGGGTTTTGAGAGACCGTGGGCTCGCGAAGCCCAGTTCTTTCTGAAACCGGCCCGGCGGCACGATCGCGGCGGGGCTTAGGTTAATACGAGGCGCTGCGGCAGTCCGGCGAGCATCAG
>CAXTEP010000303.1:0-2178 GCA_964243125.1 uncultured Lichenihabitans sp.
ACGGTCCACACGGACCTGTTCTCGCTCACCGACGAGGCCGCCATGGGCCACATCGAGCTGTCGCGCGACGCCGACCTCGTGGTGGTGGCGCCCGCCACCGCCAACCTCCTGGCCCGCATGGCGCAGGGGCTCGCCGACGACCTCGCCACGACGGTGCTGCTCGCCACCGACAAGCGCGTGCTGGCGGCCCCCGCCATGAACCTGCGCATGTGGCTGCACCCCGCCACGCAGCGCAACGTCGCCCTGCTGCGGCGCGACGGCGTCCTGTTCGCGGGTCCGGTCGAGGGCGCCATGGCGTGCGGCGAATGGGGCCCGGGGCGCCTGGCCGAGCCGCCCGACATCCTGCGGGCCGCCGCCGAGGCCCTGGCCAGCGACACGCGCGTGCCCCTGCCCGGCGGGCTGACGGGCCGTCCACCCGACGAGGGCCCGCGTCCGCTCGCGGGGCGCCGCGTCGTGGTCACGGCGGGTCCGACCCACGAGCCGGTCGACCCCGTGCGCTACATCGGCAACCGCTCCTCGGGCCGGCAAGGCTACGCGGTCGCGGCCGCGGCCGCGCGGGCCGGCGCCGCGGTCACGCTGGTGAGCGGCCCCGTGTCGCTGTCCGACCCGCCGGGCGTCGCGGTCCGCCGCGTCGAGACCGCGCGCGAGATGCTCGATGCCGTGACCGCGGCCCTGCCGGCCGACATCCTGGTGACGGCCGCCGCGGTGGCGGACTGGCGGGCCGCCGAGCCGAGCGCCGCCAAGATCAAGAAGGGGCGCGGCGGCGCCCCGACGCTGCGCCTCGTTGAGAACCCCGACATCCTGGCCACCGTGGCGCGGGGCAGCGTTCGGCCGCGCCTCGTGGTGGGTTTCGCGGCCGAAACCGAGGACCTGCTCGCCCACGCGGCCCGCAAGCTCGACGCCAAGGGTTGCGACCTGATCGTGGCCAACCGCGTCGGCCTCGGCAGTGACGTGATGGGCGGCCCCGACAACGAGGTCCACCTGCTCACCCGCGCGGGCGTGGACAGCTGGCCGAAAATGGCCAAAGACGCGGTGGCCGAGCGCCTGGTGGCGCGGTTGGCGGCCATGCTGGAGGCGCCCTCGCCATGATCTCGGTCCGCATCACGCGCCTGCCGCACGGCGAAGGCCTCGCCCTGCCGGCCTACCAGAGCCACGGCGCCGCCGGCATGGACCTGCTGGCGGCCCTGGACGACGGCCTAACCCTGGTGATCGAGCCCGGCGCCCGCGACCTCGTGCCGACCGGCGTCGCGATCGAACTGCCCGACGGCGTCGAGGCGCAGGTGCGCCCCCGCTCCGGCCTCGCGGTCAGCCACGGCGTCACGGTGCTGAACGCGCCCGGCACGATCGATGCCGACTACCGCGGCGAGATCCGTGTGCTGCTGGTCAACCTGGGCAGCGCGCCCTTCGCGATCACGCGCGGCATGCGGGTCGCCCAGCTCGTCTTCGCCCGGGTCGAGCAGGCCGTGCTGGCCGAAGCGGAGAGCCTGGGCGACACGGCGCGGGGTACGGGCGGGTTCGGGTCGACGGGTACCGCCGCGGCGAACCGCCCGGAGCCCTGACCCGTGGTGCCGCGTCGCACGCGCCTCGCCATCGCGGCGGTGCTGGACGTGGCCCTGCTGGCCCGCGGCCGTCCCCTGCCGGCCCGGACGCTCGCGTCCCGCCACGCCATGGCGCCCCGCCAGTTCGAGAGCTTGCTGCAGGACCTGGTCAAGGCCCGCCTGCTGAAAAGCCTGCGCGGCCCCCAGGGCGGCTACGAACTGGCCCGCGAGCGCCGCCGCATCCGCCTCGGCGACATCGTCCGGGCGCTGGACGGCGCCCCGGACCCGGCCTACATGGGCCCGGCCGACACGGCCGTCGACGCGGCCCTGGCGGAGGCCGCCGCAGCGTTCCTGCAGCGGCTCGACACCATCACGATCGAGGACCTGTGCGGCCGAGCGGGCGAACCGGAGCCCCGCGACCGCCCCGCGGGCGCCGATTTCACCATATGACCCCACAGCCGCGGCGGCGCACGACGCCCCCCGCGCCTTCTCCGCCCCCAACCGCGACGCCTTGCATCCGCGCCGCCCGTATGGCACCAAGAGCCTCGCCGTAACGGTGCCGGATGCTGCCGTAGCTCAGTGGTAGAGCACTCCCTTGGTAAGGGAGAGGTCGAGAGTTCAATCCTCTCTGGCAGCACCA
>CAXTEP010000304.1:0-2176 GCA_964243125.1 uncultured Lichenihabitans sp.
GGCGGGTCCGAGCGGGCAGCCGGCTCCCGCCGGTCAGCCGACCCGGACCGGGCAGGTCCCGCCGGCTGCGGACGAACCGGTCAAGCCGTGACCGGGTTGCCGGCACGACCGAATCCGCCCCGGTTCACTTCAGGAACACGTAGATGTCGACCTCAAGCCCGTTGTCGTCGGCGGCCTTGACCTCGTCGAGGTATTCCTCGGCAAACAGGTTCTTGGCTTCGAGACCCTTCTCGTCCAGGTAGGCCGTGATGGCCTCGTAGGTCGAATCGATGTCGTCGTAGGCGGCACGATGCTGGAACCGCATGGCCTTGCCGCCCGGCGTTTCCCCGAGCTTGATGCCGGAGCCCAGGTCCGGCCCGCCCTCGGGCGCCTTCTCGATCGGGACCATGGCGGTGAACTTGAAGCCCGTATCGTCGGTCTCGGTGAATACCGCGAGCGGATGGCCGGTGCCGGCGAGCTTGTTGCGCGCGAGTGCGTCCCGCAGCTTGGCAAAACTGCCCATGATGGTGGTGAAGCCCTCGTCCCAGGTGGCCTGACCGGTGACCGTCACGGCGGGATGGACCGGCAGGTCGAGGGTCTGGCTGATGGACGTGTCGGGCTGGTCGGGCGTGACCGCGCCGGTCGAGGGTGCCGTGGGCGGCGTTCCGGCAGGGGGTGGCGCCGATGTGGGCGGCGGCGTCGCCGGGGTTTGATCGGGCGAGGGCGTCGGCGCGGCCGGAGTCGCGGGGGCGGGCGCCACGGGCGTCAGGGGTGCGGCCTGCGGCGCGGTCGCGGGCGGCGAGGTGGTGGACTGCGCCCGGGCCGGACCCGCAGCCATCGCGATCGTCATCGCGAGCCCGACGGCCCGCACGGCCGCCCCCATGCCGAATCTTCGCATCGCACGTGATCTCTAGCTTCGTCCGCCCGGCTCCGGTGTAGCGAATGGCCGAGCGTTGTCAAAGCAGCGTGGGTGAAAGCTGGCCCCGGGGTGGAGAGGGCCGGCTTTTGATGCGCCGCGGGTTCGGCTATGGCTCGGCCGAAGTGTTCCTCCAGGACGAGTCTTATCACCATGACCGCCACGCCGCCCAACGCCGCCACCCGGACCGAGAAGGACTCCATGGGGGAGGTGCAGGTCCCGGCCGACCACCTGTGGGGCGCGCAGACCCAGCGCTCGCTGACCTATTTCCCGATCGGGGTCGAGCGGTTCCGCTGGCGCCGACCGGTGATCCGGGCCTTCGGGATCGTCAAGCGTTGCGCCGCGGAGGCCAACGGCGAACTGGGCCAGCTGCGCCCCGAAACCGTGTCGCTGATCGCCGAGGCGGCCCAGGAGGTGGCGGAAGGCCGGTGGGACGAAGAGTTCCCCCTGGTCGTGTTCCAGACCGGCTCGGGCACCCAGAGCAACATGAACGCCAACGAGGTCATCGCCAACCGCGCCATCGGGCTCGCGGGCGGCACCATGGGCACCAAGACGCCCGTGCACCCCAACGACGACGTCAACCACGGCCAGTCCTCCAACGACGCCTTCCCGACCGTGATGCACGTCGCGGCCGTGGAGGAGATCGAAACCGCGCTGTTTCCCGCCTTGACGGGCTTGCGCGACACGCTGGCCGCCAAGGCGTGCGCCTTCGCGGACGTGGTGCTGGTCGGTCGCACCCACCTGCAGGACGCGACGCCGCTCACCCTGGAACAGGTCATGGGCGGCTGGGTGGCGCAGATCGACGACGCGCTCGCGGGCATCCGGGCCACCCTGCCGGGCCTTTATGCGCTGGCGCTCGGCGGTACCGCGGTGGGCACGGGCCTGAATGCCCACCCGCGCTTCGGCGCCACCGTGGCGGCCCGGATCGCGCAGGCGACCGGCAGGCCCTTCGTGTCGGCGCCCAACAAATTCGCGGTCCTGTCGGCCCACGACGCCGTGGTGAGCGCCAGCGGCGCCCTCCGCACGCTGGCGGGCGCCCTGATGAAGATCGCCAACGACGTGCGCTGGCACGCCTGCGGGCCGCGCGCCGGGTTGAACGAGCTCACCATCCCCGAGAACGAGCCCGGCTCGAGCATCATGCCCGGCAAGGTCAACCCGACCCAGTGCGAGGCCCTCACCATGGTGGCGGTCCAGGTGTTCGGCAACGACCACGCGGTGGCGTTCGCGGGCTCCCAGGGCAATTTCCAGCTCAACGTGTTCAAGCCCGTGATGCTGCACAAC
>CAXTEP010000305.1:0-2166 GCA_964243125.1 uncultured Lichenihabitans sp.
ACAGGTCGCGGGCTGCGCGTTCGCGCCGCGCTGCGCCCATCGCTTCGCGCGCTGCGCCGAGGCCCCGCCCCTGCTGGCCACCGGGCCGGGAGCCGCCGCGGCCTGCTGGCGCGTGGAGGACGCGGCGTGATCCCGGTCTCCGAAGCCGTGGCCCTGAAGGTGCACTACCCGGTCGGGCCGCGCGGGTGGCGCCGCCCGCGGGTCGCGGCCCCGGCGGTGCGGGCCGTCGACGGGGTCGACCTCGCGATCATGCCAGGCGAGACCGTGGCGCTCGTGGGAGAGTCGGGTTGCGGCAAGTCCACGCTCGGCCGCGCCCTGCTGCGCCTGGAGGAGCCCACCGACGGCGTGGTCCGCTTCGAGGGCCGCGACCTCACGGCTCTGCCGGCCGAACAGCTTCGGCGGCGCCGCGCCGCCATGCGGATGGTGTTCCAGGACCCGTTCGCGTCCCTCAACCCCCGCATGCGGATCGGCGACGCCCTGGCCGAGCCGCTGATCGTGCACGGGATCGCGCGGGGCAGCGTGGCGCGCGACCGCGTGGCCGCCATGCTCGACACCGTGGGCCTCGACCGGTCGGTGGCGACCCGCTACCCGCACGAGTTCTCGGGCGGCCAGCGCCAGCGCGTCGCCATCGCCCGCGCCGTGATCGGCGACCCCCGCTTCGTGGTGGCCGACGAGCCGCTGTCGGCGCTCGACATCTCGGTCCAGGCCCAGATCCTCGACCTGTTCGCCGATCTCAAGGACCGCTTCGCGCTGACCTACCTGTTCATCAGCCACGACCTCGCGGTGGTGCGCCACGTCGCCGACCGGGTCGCGGTCATGTATCTCGGCCGCGTGGTCGAGATCGGCGCCGCCGACGACGTGTTCGGGCGTCCCGCCCATCCCTACACCCGGGCGCTGCTGGACGCCGTGCCGGTGCCCGATCCCGCGCGCGAACGCGCCCGGCCGGCCGGCGGCCTGACGGGCGAACTGCCCTCTCCTGTGGCGCCGCCGCCCGGATGCCGCTTCCACCCGCGCTGCCCGCACGTCATGCCGGTTTGCCGGACCGCCGACCCCGCCCTGCTGGCCGTGGCGGGCGGCCAGTCGGCCGCCTGCTGGCTGCACCGGTCCGACCCGGACGCCCCGACGCCGGAGCGCGCCCCCGCCACCCTCGCCTTCCCTTGAGGACCGCCATGCGGATCAAGATCGTCAACCCGAACACCACGGCGGCCTTCACGGCCCGGGTTCTCGCCGCGGCCAAGCGGATCGCGGCGCCCGGCACGGTGGTGCTGGCCGGCAACCCCGCGGCGGGCGCGGCCTCGGTCGAGAGCCATGCCGAGGAAGTTTGGGGGGCGCTCGGCGTGATGGGCGAGGTCGAGGCCGGCGAGCGGGACGGCGTCGACGGCTACGTGGTGGCGTGTTTCGGCGACACGGGCGTCCACGCGGCCCGCGAACTGGCGCGGGGCCCGGTGGTGGGCATGACCGAGGCGGCGCTCTACGCCGCCGCGGCCCTCGCCCATACCTTTACGATTGTCACCCTGCCGCCCCGCACCCGCGCCCATTCGCTGCGCGTGCTGCAGGAAACGGGCCTGGGGCACCGCTGCACGGTGCGGGCCATCGCGGTCGCGGTGCTCGACCTGGAACGCGAGGCGGATGCCGTGCGGCCCGCGCTGCTGGCCGAAGCGCGGCGCGCGCTCGACCAGGACCACGCCGAGGCCCTGATCCTCGGTTGCGCGGGCCTGTCGGAGCTCGTGGCGCCCCTCGAAGCGGACCTCGGGGTGCCGGTGATCGACGGCGTCCTGGCCGGCCTCAAGATGGCCGAGGGCTTGGTGGCGGCGGGCCTGCGGACCTCCAAGCGCTCGACCTACGCGCCGCCTCCGGCGGGCACGGGCCGGGAGATCCGCGCGTGAGCACCCTGTTCTGCGGCGTCCGCGTCTTCTCGCTCACGGCGCCCGGCGGCAGCACCGGGCCGACCGACGTGCTGGTGGTGGGCGCTCGCATCGCCGCGGTCGGCCCCGAGGCGGCGCGGGACGCGGGGCCCGACGCGACGGTCGTGGAGGGCCGACACCACCTGCTCATGCCGGGCCTGATCAACGCCCATTTCCATTCGCCCGTGAACCACATGAAGGGGTCGCTGCCGAGCCTGCCGCTCGAACTCTTCATGCTCTACGAGTCGCCCGCGCTCGACGC
>CAXTEP010000306.1:0-2164 GCA_964243125.1 uncultured Lichenihabitans sp.
TGCGGACCGAAGCCGCGGGCTCGGGGATGGGCGGGCGGTCGCGCTCGAGAGTGAACAAGACCGTCATGACCGGCCTGTCACAGCGCGGGTTGCAGGCGGGACGCGCGCGATCCCGCGGCAGCGGCCCGTTGCGACTCGATCTGGTCGACGATGTGTTCAGCGTCGCGGCCGACGTTGAGGAACCGGCCGGACCCCCAGGTGTGGAGCCAGGGCATGCCGACCACGTAGAGTCCATCGACGGTCGTGACGCCGCGCCGGTGGGCCGGGTAGCCCGTCTCGTCGCACAGCGGCAGGTCCACGAACGACCAGTCGGACCGGAACCCCGTGGCCCAGACCACCGTCGACACCTCGGCGGCCGCGAGGTCGAGCGTGGCGTCTCCCGGGCCGGGCTCCCACACGGGCACGTAGCGCCCGCCCGGCTCCGCCTCGATGCCGGACGCCGCGATGTGGTCGTCGATGAGGCCGCAAATGCCGTTGTACACCTTGTCGGCACCGTCGAGATTGCGGGCGAGGTCGTCGCCGAACCGCAGGGTTTCGCCGTCGATGCCGGTCAGGCGCCCGTGCAGCCGCATCCCCTGGGTCGCGAAGGTCCGCAGGTCGATGTCGCGGCCGCCGCCGCGGCCCGTCAGGTAGTGGTTGGCTTGGCGGCGGACGCCCTCGCGCCTGGGGTGCTGGTCGACCGGCAGGTCGTACTGGCCGAGGTCGGACAGCCATTCCACGGCGTCGCGGCCGCGGTACACGCGCGGGCAGCGGGGCGCGCTGCCGACCACGAGGTGGACCTGGCGCCCGGCCAGGTGCAGATCCTCGGCGATCTGGCAGCCCGACTGGCCCGACCCGACCACCAGGACCGCGCCTTCAGGCAAGGATTCCGGGTTCCTGTAGGCCGACGAGTGGAGCTGGGTCACGCGGGCCGGCAGGTGCGCCGCGAAGGCGGGCACGTTGGGCTTGTGGTAGGCGCTGACCGCCAGCACCACCGCGTCGGCCGTGGCCGGGCCGGCGTCCGTGTCCAGCGCGAACCGGCCGGACCGGTCCCGGCCCACGCGGGTCACGCCCACGCCGTCGCGGACCGGTGCTCCGATCGCACGCGCGAAGGCCTCGACGTAGGCCACGATCTCGTCGCGCGGCATGAAGCCTTTCGGCTCGGGGCCGGCGTAGGGGAAGCCGGGAAGCTGGCACTGCCAGTTGGGCGTCACGAGGCAGAACGCGTCCCAGCGCTGGCTGCGCCAGCTATGCGCCACGCGATGCTTCTCGAAGACCACGTGGTCAATGCCGCGCGCGCCCAGGAAGGCGCTGACCGACAGGCCGGCCTGGCCGCCACCCACCACCGCGACGGCGTGGTGGGGCGTCCGGGAAGGCGGGGCGAGGGTGGTGGTCTGGTCCATGGGGTCACTCGTGTTGCGCGCGGTCCGCGATCATTCCTCGAAGGCGATCACGTCGACGGTTGCTTCGGGAAGGTCGGCGAAGCTCTGGCCCGTCACTTCGAGGTGCCGCAGCTGCCCGACCGCGAGCGAGCAAGGCCGGCCGTAGCGCGCCCGGACGCGCTCGCTCGCGATCGTGAGCGCCTCGCGGCTGCGGGCCAGGAAGTCGGGCAGCGGATAGCGGCGGCCCGGCTCAAAGTAGTCCTTGATGACCAGCGAAGGCGAGTAGCAGGCCTCCTCGGCGCCGCTCGGCCAGCGGATGCGGAACCGCATTTCAGGCATGCTGGAAGGCTCCGAGCCGTTCGTAGACGGGGAGGTGGGCACGGGCCGTGTCGCGCCAGTCGTGCCGGGCCGCGATCGCGGGCCCGCGCCGCGACAGCGCCGCCCGACGTTCCGGATCCAGGCTCGCCGTCATGGCGTCCGCGACCGAGGCGACGTCGTCGGGCCCGCACCACAGGGCGTCGGCGGGAGCGAGGTAGTCCGTGAAGGGCTCGACCGCGGACACCACGACCGGCAGGCCGGACGCCATAGCCTCCAGCACCACGAGCCCGAACCCCTCCGTGACGGAGGGGAACACGAGCGCGTCGGCGTTGCGGTACAGTCCCGGCATGTCATCGTCCGGCACCGGGCCGGTCTGCACGACGGCGCCCGGCGGCAGCTCCAGCCCGGCCAGGACTTCGGCGAAGCGCGCCTGATAGCCCGCGTGGTCCAGCAGCGACGAGCCGCCCGCGATGACCAGTTGCGCG
>CAXTEP010000307.1:0-2147 GCA_964243125.1 uncultured Lichenihabitans sp.
GGCGGAGCCCGGGCAGCGCCCGGCCGCCCTGGCGCCCCGGCCGGGGCCAGCCGGAGCCGCAGCGCGGGCTCGCCTCCATGCCGCTGTCGCCCGCGAGCCCCAGCCTGTCGCGGAGTTCGTCCTTCGCGGCCGCGGCCCTGCCGGCCCGCGAGGTCGAGATCTGCGCGCTGATCCTGAGCCACCCGACCCTGCTCGACACCCACGCCGAGGACCTCGCCCACACCGACTTCGCCAGCCCCGAGGTGGCGCGGCTGCGCGACGGGCTGCTCGGCTGCCTCGCCGACCACGCCCCCGATCCGGCCGGTCTGGAGCACGCGCTCGACGCGGCCGGCTACCGCGACGCGCGGGAACGGATCCAGCGCGCCGCCGGGCGCACGTCCTATTGGTGGCTCCGGCCCGACGCCGCCACCGCCGATGCCGACCAGATCCTGAAACAGGCCCTGATCTTGCACCGGAAAGCCGGAAGCCTACATAGGGACCTTGGTGCGGCCGAGGCCGCTCTTGCACGGGACTTCAACGACCGGAATTTCGCAGCCCTGCTTGACGTTCAGGCACGCCTCACGGCGATCGATGGAATGGAGGCATCCGTCGAAGGGTTCGGGATCCTGTCGGGTCGGCAGCAGTCCGACGTTTGACGACCGGATCGACGCCGAGCGTGAGGCATGGTTAACGGGAGCTTCATCGGCTCCTGGTAAGCGCTTTTCACTGGCGAGCGATTGTGAACAACGGCGACGCACGCGATGGTGGTCGTGGTTTCCTCCGGATCGAAACGTGACGCGGACCGCGGAATGGAGCGATTGAGAATGGCGAAGAAAGACGAAGACAAGGCCGAGGGGGAAACCGCCGCCGTCGAGCAGGCCAGCGACAGCCCTCTGCTCGATCTTTCGGACGCCGCCGTCAAGCGCATGATCAAGCAGGCCAAGCGCCGCGGCTTCGTGACACACGACGAACTGAATGCCGTGCTGCCGTCCGAGGAGGTCACCTCGGACCAGATCGAGGACGTCTACGCCATGCTGAGCGAGATGGGCATCAGCGTGGTCGAGAGCGAGGAAGCCGAGGAGGGCGCCGCCGCCGAGGAAACCGCCGAGGAGGAGGAGCCGAGCGAGGGCGGCGGCGAGGTCGCCGAGGCGCCGCGCGCCACCGCGGTCGCGACCCGGTCGAGCGAGACGGCTGACCGGACCGACGATCCCGTCCGCATGTACCTGCGCGAGATGGGCTCGGTCGAGCTGCTGTCGCGCGAGGGCGAGATCGCCATCGCCAAGCGCATCGAGGCGGGACGCGAGGCCATGATCGCGGGCCTGTGCGAAAGCCCGCTGACCTTCCAGGCCATCATCATCTGGCGCGACGAGCTCAACGACGCCAAGGTGCTGCTGCGCGAGATCATCGACCTCGAGGCCACCTACGCGGGCCCCGACGGCAAGAACACGCCCAAGATCGACATGACGGCCCCCAACGCGGCCGAACTCGTGGCGGCCCGCGCCGCCGCCGCGCCCTCGACGGCGCCCCGCAACCCGCCGCCCGGGCTCGACGGCGACCTGCCGGTGCCCGACGACGCCTTCGAGGACGAGGACGACATGGAAAATTCCGTGTCGCTGTCGGCCATGGAGGCCGAGCTCAAGCCCAAGGTGCTCGAAACCTTCGACCGCATCGCCGACGCCTACAAGAAGCTGCGCCGGCTGCAGGACCAGGACATCGAGAACAAGCTCGGCGGCGAGCAGCTGACGCCCGCCCAGGAGCGCAAGTACAAGGAGCTGAAGCGGGCGGTCGTGGCCGACGTCAAGTCGCTGTCGCTCAACCAGAACCGCATCGACGCGCTGGTGGAGCAGCTCTACGACATCAACAAGAAGCTGATCGGCTACGAGCTCCGGCTGATGCGCCTGGCCGAAGGCGCGGGCGTGGTGCGCGAGGATTTCCTGCGCAACTACCAGAACTCCGAGCTCGACCCCAAGTGGGTGCTGCGCGTGTCCAAGCTCGGCAACCGGGGCTGGAAGGAGTTCGTGGCCCGCGAGAAGGAGGGGATCCACGCGCTGCGCGGCGAGATCCACGCGCTGTCGTCCGAGACGGGCCTGGAGATCCAGGAGTTCCGCAAGATCGTCCACATGGTCCAGAAGGGCGAGCGCGAAGCCCGGCAGGCCAAGAAGGAGATG
>CAXTEP010000308.1:0-2096 GCA_964243125.1 uncultured Lichenihabitans sp.
GGCGAACACCAGGGCCGAGGGGTCCACGCCCGCGGTCTTCACGATCGCGCCGTCGACCGCGATGTTGCCCGACAGGACCGCGAGGCCGCCGTCCCGACTGAAAGCGTGCTCGACGTCCCGCACCACGCCCCCCACGGGGTCGCGGTCGAGTTCCTCGTAGCGCCGGTCCTGGCTGAAGGCCTGCGTGGTGCGCACGTTGCCGGGCGCGGCCAGGAACATCGTCTCGGCTGTGTCCTCGGCTTCGCGGCTTCCGGCCCGGATGTCCCACCGGGCCAGCGCCTCGCCCACCGTCGCGGCATGCACGGTGGGCAGCTCCGCGTGGATCAGCCCGGCGCGGTCGAGCTCGCCCAGGATGCGCATCACGCCGCCGGCGCGGTGCACGTCCTCCATGTGCACGTCGCTCTTGGAGGGCGCGACCTTGCACAGGTTGGGCACGCGGCGGCTCAGCCGGTCGATGTCGTCCATGGTGAAGGGCACGGAGCCTTCCCGGGCCGCGGCCAGGAGGTGCAGCACCGTGTTGGTCGACCCGCCCATGGCGATGTCGAGCGACATGGCGTTCTCGAATGCTTTGAAGCTGGCAATGCCGCGGGGCAGCGCGGTCGCGTCCTCCTGCTCGTACCAGCGGCGAGCAAGGTCGACGATCGTCCAGGCGGCCTCGACGAACAGCTTGCGGCGGTCCGCGTGGGTGGCGAGCAGGCTGCCGTTGCCGGGCAGCGACAGGCCCAGCGCCTCGGTCAGGCAGTTCATCGAATTGGCCGTGAACATGCCCGAGCAGGACCCGCAGGTCGGGCAGGCGGAGCGCTCCACGACGTCGGTCTCCTCCTGGGACACGCTCGTGTCGGCGGCCGCCACCATGGCGGTGATGAGGTCGGCGCGGCGCACCTTGGCGCCCGTCAGCCCAGGGATCTTGCCGGCCTCCATCGGGCCGCCGGATACGAAGATGGCCGGGATGTTGAGCCGCATGGCGGCCATCAGCATGCCGGGGGTGATCTTGTCGCAATTGCTGATGCACACCAGCGCGTCGGCGCAATGGGCGTTGACCATGTACTCGACGCTGTCGGCGATGAGCTCGCGCGACGGCAGGCTGTACAGCATCCCGTCGTGGCCCATGGCGATGCCGTCGTCGACCGCGATGGTGTTGAACTCCTTGGCGACGCCGCCGGCCGCCTGCACTTCCCCGGCGACCAGCTGGCCCATGTCCTTCAGGTGGACGTGGCCGGGCACGAACTGGGTGAAGGAATTGGCCACCGCGATGATGGGCTTGCCGAAGTCGCCGTCCCCCATGCCGGTCGCCCGCCACAGGGCGCGGGCGCCCGCCATGTTGCGGCCGTGGGTGGTGGTGCGGGACCGGTAGGCGGGCATGGGCGAGTCCTCGGACGGCTTGGCGGGCGGCGGGAGCGTCGCGCGGCGCATCCGGCCCCGGACAACAGGGCGCGCGCTGCGGGCAGCTGCCGGGCCGATGCGGGTCGTTTACGCCCTCCGGCCTGCCGGGCCAAGAGCCGGATCGCGCCGACGGTCCGATTTCCGGCCCGTTCAGGTCGCGGGGGCTTCGCGGCTCACGCCCGCGTCGGCGACCGCGCGCCTGCCCGCGGACTTGCGGGCCGCCAGCACCGACCCCAGCGCGAGCAGCAGGGCCACGCCCACGCCGTCGATGCAGAGCTCCGGCCCCAGGGTGCCGCCGTAGCGCTTGAACGCGAACCGGGCCGCGATGTCGAGCATGCAGCCGACCGCGAAGACCGGCAGGGAATGCCGGCCGCAAGCCGTTACCGGACCGAGCAACTCGGCCGCGGCCAGCCGGCGCAGGGCCGGCGATTGAAACACCAGGGTCACCATCGCCAGCAGGTGAAGGAGGCGCCACGGCGACACGAACGTCTTCGGCGCGTTGCCGAGCAGCGGCGGCGGGAAATCGGCGCCCAGCGGCGCGGGCCAGAGCGACCACGCGTCCCTGGCGAGAAACGCGAACACCAGGTAGGCCCAGCAGGCGGCCCGCACCGCGGGTCCCACATTCAGGGCTCCGGCGGGCGCGCCGCGAAGCCGCATCGCCACCGCGGCCCCCAGCACGAAGACGACCTGCCAGGCGAACGGATTGAACGTCC
>CAXTEP010000309.1:0-2081 GCA_964243125.1 uncultured Lichenihabitans sp.
GCCCCTGGGCGTGGTGCCGGCCCGCGCCGTCGCCTTGGCCGGGGCGGGCGGGGTCGGATCGGCCGGGGCCGGCGTGGCGGCGACGGGCGGAACGCGCTGGTCGGGCATGGGAACGGCGGTGCGGGTGTCGAACAGGCTCGCGGTGCTAGCGGCCGCGATGGGCGCCGCCGCGGCGGTGGGCGCCGATGCGATGATCGTCCCGTCGGGACGGACTTGCACGATACGGACCTTGTGGACTTCCACGAAGCTCTGGTCCGCGCCGGGAGCCGGCGCGGCATCGGGCGCGGCCGCGGCGGGCTTGACGGCCTGGGCAAGGTCGACGGGCTGCTCGACCGAGTTGACCACCTTGGCCGAGGCGGTCCCGTCCCCCTTGTTCTTGTCGAGCAGCGTGCTCGGCTCGCTCGCGCCGCTCTCGGCCGCCGACGTGTCGGGCTGCACCTTGACGGGCCCGGCCGCGGCCAGGATAGTGGGAGCGCCCGCCCCGGTGGCCGAGGCCCGGCTCGATGGATGCGCCAGGAAGCTCGCCGCCAGGCCGCCGCCGGTCAACACCACAACGGCGCCTAGCACCGTCAGGGTGCGTCGCGCGGAGCCGCGGCGCAGCCCGTCAGCCTCCCCCGTGCCGGTTCCCTCCGGCGCGGGCGAGCCCTGGGCCCAGCGGTCGGGGCTGACCTCGTCGCCGCGGTGCTCGACCGCAGGCATGCCGGCGCGCGGCCCGACGTGCACGGGACCGTGCACCACGGCGGGGTCGCCCGGGGCGCCGGGCTGGTCGGTCTGCAGCGGCACCGAGGACTCGGCCTCGTAGGCGTTCTCCGGCTCGCCGTCCCACTCGGTGCGGGGCGCGTCGAAGTGGACCGGGCCGGGGTCAGGGCGGGTCTGCGCGGCCGGTCGGTTGAAGATGTCGTCCTTGCCCACGAGCCGGGCCAGTTCGGCCAGCGGGTCGTCGATGGTGGCGACGGGCTGGGAAGCCATGCGCATCCGCCGTTCGAGGTCGTCGCCGTCGCTGCGGCTCCGGGAGATTGCGGGCGTGTCGCTCATTTAAACACCTCGCGTGGAAGAGGACGCGTGTTCGCTCGGGCCGGCCGTCGCCCGAGCTCCGCGCCCGACGAGGCCGGACCGGGACGCGAACGTCCGGTTCCTCGTCAACGCAGGTCGGCACGAAGACCCGAAACGGTCAGCGCATTTCTTCCGGCGCCGTTACACCAAGGATGCCAAGGCCGGACGCAAGAACCGCCGTCAAGGAAACGACCAAGGCGAGCCTCGCGCCGGTCAAATCTCGTCTTTCTTCATTAATAAAGCGTAATTGCGGCTGCTCTTTGCCTCGGTTCCAGTGCGCGTGGAAGGAACTTGCCAAGTCGTGAAGATAGAACGCGACGCGGTGGGGCTCGTGGGTGGATGAGGCCGCGACGATCAGCCGAGGATACTGGGCGATGATCTTGACGAGCCCGATCTCGCCCGCGTCCGTGAGCAGGTCCAGGGCCGCGGACGACAGCGTCGCGTCGCTGAGATCCGCATCCGGAAGGGCGGCGCGGGCCTGCCGCAGCACCGAGCGGCCGCGCGCGTGGGCGTATTGCACGTAGAAGACCGGATTATCCTTGGATTGCTCGATCACCTTACGGAGGTCGAATTCCAGGGTAGCGTCGTTGGATCGGAACAGCATCATGAAGCGGACCGCGTCGCGGCCGACTTCGTCCACCACCTCACGCAACGTCACGAAGTCACCGGAACGCTTTGACATCTTCACGGGCTCGCCGTCGCGCATCAGCCTGACCAGCTGGCACAGCTTCACGTCCAGCGCGGCGCGGCGGTCCGACAGGGCCGCCACCACGGCCTGCATGCGCTTGACGTAGCCGCCGTGGTCGGCGCCCAGCACGTCGATCAGGGTCGCGAAGCCGCGGTCGAGCTTGGTCTTGTGGTAGGCGATGTCGGACGCGAAGTAGGTGTAGGAGCCGTCCGACTTCAGCAGCGCGCGGTCGACGTCGTCGCCGAACGCCGTCGACCGGAACAGCGTCTGCTCGCGATCCTCCCAGTCCTCGGCGGCCTGCCCCTTCGGCGGCGCGAGGCGGCCCTGGTAGACGAGGTTC
>CAXTEP010000310.1:0-2064 GCA_964243125.1 uncultured Lichenihabitans sp.
TCAACAACCAGATCGGCTTCACCACCTACCCGCGCTATTCGCGCTCCTCGCCCTACCCGTCCGACATGGCCAAGACCATCGAGGCGCCGATCTTCCACGTGAACGGCGACGATCCCGAGGCCGTCACCTACGCGGCCAAGATCGCCATCGAGTTCCGGCAGCGGTTCCACAGGCCGGTCGTGGTCGACATGTTCTGCTACCGGCGGTTCGGCCACAACGAGGGCGACGAGCCGGGCTTCACCCAGCCCGTCATGTACAAGGTGATCCGCTCGCACCCGACCACGCTTGAGATCTACGCCCGCAAGCTGGCCGCCGAGGGCGTCGTGACCGACGCCGAGGTCGAGGCGGCCCGCGCGGCCTGGCGCAAGACGCTGGAAGGCGAATACGAGGCGGGCCAATCCTACCGCGCCAACAAGGCCGACTGGCTCGATGGACGCTGGTCGGGCCTTCGCGCCGCGACCGAGGGGGCCGAGGACGAGCGCCGCACCCGCACGGGCGTCGAGATCGACACCTTGCGGGAGCTCGGCGGCCGCCTGACCGCGCTGCCGGAGCGATTCAACGTGCACCGCACGATCAGCCGCTTCCTCGACAACCGCCGCAGGACAGTCGAGACCGGCGAGGGCATCGACTGGGCGACCGCCGAGTCGCTCGCCTTCGCGACCCTGCTGGACGAGGGCCACCGGGTTCGCCTGTCGGGCCAGGACTCCGAGCGCGGCACCTTCTCGCAGCGCCATTCGGTGCTGATCGACCAGGAAACGGAAGCGCGTTATATCCCGCTCAACAACCTCCGCGACGGCCAGGCCGCCTACGAGGTCATCAATTCCATGCTGTCCGAGGAGGCGGTGCTCGGCTTCGAATACGGCTACAGCCTGAGCGAGCCCAACGCCCTGACGCTGTGGGAAGCGCAGTTCGGCGATTTCGCCAATGGCGCCCAGGTCGTGTTCGACCAGTTCGTCTCGTCGGGCGAGCGCAAGTGGCTGCGGCTGTCGGGACTCGTGTGCCTGCTGCCGCATGGCTACGAGGGGCAGGGCCCGGAGCATTCCTCGGCCCGGCTGGAACGGTTCCTGCAGATGTGCGCCGAGGACAACATGCAGGTCGCCAATGTCACGACGCCGGCCAACTACTTCCACATCCTGCGCCGGCAGCTCAAGCGCGACACCCGCAAGCCGCTGATCCTGATGACGCCGAAGTCGCTGCTGCGCCACAAGCGGGCGGTGTCGACCCTGGCCGACATGGATGCCGGTTCGGCCTTTCACCGCGTGCTCCGCGACGACGCCGCCAGGGGCGGAAGCGTGGCGCTGGTCCCCGACGAGAAGATCCGCCGGGTCGTGCTGAGCGCCGGCAAGGTTTACTACGACCTGTTCGAGGAGCGCGAGAAGCGCGGCGTCGACGACGTCTACCTGCTGCGGGTCGAGCAGCTCTACCCGTTCCCGCTGAAGACGCTCGTCAACGAGCTCAGCCGGTTCAGGAACGCCGAGGTCGCCTGGTGCCAGGAGGAGCCCAAGAACATGGGCTCATGGGCCTTCGTGGACCCCTACCTCGAATGGGTGCTGGCCCAGGTCAACGGGCGCACGAAGCGACCGCTCTACATCGGGCGCCCGTCGGCGGCCGCGACCGCCACCGGGCTGATGTCCAAGCACCTGGCGCAACTGAAGGCTTTCCTGGACGAGGCGTTCGCGCCGTAAGATTGCGCCGGACCCCGGGGGTTCAGCCCCGGGGCGACCCGTTTCCTTCCCTGCCCGCCGTCAGCACCGTTCGCGGGAGGTTCGAGAGGTTTCTTGTTCATGGCCACCGACATCCGCGTCCCCACCCTCGGCGAGTCCGTAACGGAAGCCACGATCGGCAAGTGGTTCAAGAAGGCCGGCGAGGCCGTCAAGGCCGACGAGCCGCTGGTGGAACTCGAAACCGACAAGGTGACGCTGGAAGTCAACGCGCCCGCGGCCGGCGTGCTGGCCGAGATCACGGTCAAGGACGGCGAAACCGTGTCGCCCGGCGCGCTGCTGGGCCAGATCCAGGCGGGTGGGGAAGGGGCCGCGCCCGCCAAGGCGGCGGCTGCCCCGCAGC
>CAXTEP010000311.1:0-2006 GCA_964243125.1 uncultured Lichenihabitans sp.
GCATCATCACCGAACTCGGCGACCCCCCAACCATGCAAATCACACTGGAGGATTGCCAACGCATCTGCGGGAGCAACGCAGCGCCCGCGACTGGAACAAGGCCGTGAGCGATCCGCCGTGAGCCGGCACCGCCGTCAAGCATAAACCAGAACAGGGAGGACATACCATGAGCCAAGCGATGTTGAAGCCGGAACCCCGATCCGCCGCCGACGAGCGCGTGCTGGCCTGGCTCGACGCCTTCGAGGCGGCGCTGACCGCGGGCGACGACGCGGCCGCGGCGGCGCTGTTCGCCCCCGAATGCTACTGGCGCGACCTGGTCGCCTTTACCTGGAACATCGCCACCCTGGAAGGGCGCGACGCGATCCGCGCCATGCTGGCCGCCCAGCGCGCCGCCGTTGGGCCGCGGGACTGGGTTCTGGACGAGCCCGCCGCCGAGGCCGACGGCGTCACGGAAGCCTGGATCTCGTTCGAGACCGCCGCGGCGCGCTGCAAGGGGCACCTCCGCCTGAGGCCCGAGGGGGCCTGGACGCTGCTCACCACGGCCCGCGAGCTCAAGGGGTTCGAGGAGCCGAGCGGCACCCGGCGGATCAAGGGCGTGGAGCACGGGGTCGCCGGGGGGCGCCGGTCGTGGCTCGACCGCCGGACCGAGGAGGAAACCGAGCTCGGCCGCAGCGTGCAGCCCTACTGCCTGGTGATCGGCGGCGGCCAGGGCGGCATCGCGCTCGGGGCGCGCCTCAAGCGCCTGGGCGTGCCGACCCTGATCATCGACAAGCACGACCGGCCCGGCGACCAATGGCGCAAGCGCTACAAGTCGCTGCACCTGCACGACCCCGTCTGGTACGACCACCTGCCCTACCTGCCGTTCCCGGACCACTGGCCCGTCTTCGCGGCCAAGGACAAGATCGCCGACTGGCTGGAACACTACACCCGGATCATGGAGCTCAACTTCTGGACGAGGACAGAGTGCCGGTCGGCGCGCTTCGACGAGGCCGCCAAGGAATGGGTCGTGGAGGTCGACCACGACGGGGAGCCCGTCACGCTGCGGCCCAAGCAGCTCGTGCTCGCGACCGGCATGTCCGGCATTCCCAACCGGCCCGACTTCCCCGGCGTCGACCGTTTCGAGGGAGAGAGCCACCATTCGAGCCAGCATCCCGGCGGCGAGCGTTACCGCGGCAAGACGGTCGTGGTGATCGGCTCGAACAATTCGGCGCACGACATCTGCGCCGACCTCTACGAGCACGGCGCCGACGTGACCATGGTGCAGCGGACCTCGACCCACATCGCGCGGTCCGAGACCCTGATGGATCTCGGTCTTGGGGCGCTGTATTCCGAGGAGGCCCTGAGCAAGGGGGTCACGACCGACCGGGCCGACATGATCTTCGCGTCGGTCCCTTACCGGATCATGCATACCTTCCACCAGCCCATCTACGCGGCCATGAAGGAGCGCGACGCCGATTTCTACGCGCGGCTGGAAGCGGCGGGCTTCGACCTCGACTTCGGCGAGGACGGGTCGGGCCTGTTCATGAAGTACCTGCGCCGCGGCTCGGGCTACTACATCGACGTCGGCGCCTCCGAGCTGGTGGCGGACGGCCACGTCAAGCTCAAGCGGGGGCAGGTGGCCGAGATCCTGCCGCGCGGCGTGCGCTTCGCCGATGGCTCGGAACTGCCCGCCGACGTCATCGTCTACGCCACGGGCTACGGCTCGATGAACGGCTGGGCGGCCCGGCTGATCAGCCCGGAAGTGGCCGACAGGGTGGGCAAGTGCTGGGGCCTGGGCTCAAACACCAGCAAGGACCCGGGGCCCTGGGAAGGCGAGCTGCGCAACATGTGGAAGCCGACCCGGCAGGAAGCGCTCTGGTTTCACGGCGGCAACCTGCACCAGTCGCGCCACTACTCGCTTTATCTCGCCCTGCAGCTGAAGGCGCGGAAGGAAGACCTGCCGACGCCGGTCTACGGCCTCGCACCGACCCACCACAGGGGCTGACCGACGTCGCCCAGGGAGCAGG